>JACRDY010000039.1 GCA_016218485.1 Candidatus Falkowiibacteriota bacterium | reverse complement strand
CTTGACAGATTTTAGAGAAGGTATATAATAGAGGAGCTAAAAAAATGTCCGTTTTCTACAGCAACAATATGCGTAATCTTTTCTCCATTCTTAACACTCCCAGCGGGTAAAATTCCTTTGGTCATTTTTGTGCCAACCCCGCTTGGAAGAGCGGTTTTTTGAACTTTACCAGAATTTTTGACACCGCGAAGCGGGGGAAGAAAATTCTGGTAAAGTTCAACCCCTCCCTTTCGGCGAGAGAAAAGACAATCAAAGAATAGACGTGAGGCGCCAGCCGCTCCGGCCACTGACAGTATTTGAACGCATGAGCGCTTACTGGAAAGGGTGGGGTTCAGCGCTACTGCCCGTACATAAAAAGAACAGAGCAGGCCAAAGTAAATTTCATCCGCCACAGGCGGATATGGGAAACTAGGGTCATAGGATTTTAGAGAAATAAATTATATTACTCTCAAATCCTAAAACCCTAAACAGTAGCAAGGGACAGGGTTTAGAACCTTGACAACCTAATCACCAATATACGAATGAAAAGTAGAAATACTCAAAATTCGTCGAGAACAATAATGAGAGATACAGAGATTATTAGATTCTCACAGGAATTGTGAATTCATAATTCTTGTGGTTAAGTGCATTAAAGAGCATATGGTGGATGCCTAGACATCAAAAGACGATGAAGGACGCAGCAGCCTGCGATAAGCTTCGGGGAGGTGGCAAGCAACCGTTATACCCGGAGATTTCCGAATGGGGTAACCCGCTGGAGAAAACCTCTAGCATCTGGCGCTGAATATATAGGCGTTCAGAAGACAACCCGGGGAACCGAAACATCTTAGTACCCGGTGGAATAGAAACAAATAATTCACAGATTACACAGATGGACACAGATACGCACAGATAGAAATTATCTGTGCCATCTGTGTAATCTGTGAAATCTGTGTGATCATTCCCTAAGTAGCGGCGAGCGAAAAGGGATCAGCCTAAAACTTTAAAACTGAAGTGATGGAAGTTAGTTGCTTTACGGTAACTGGCGGAAATTGCTGGAAGGGTGTAAGCCCATATGTTTTAAGGCGGTAGCGAGGTAGTTACATTAGATTGCTTACAACATCTAGATAGGGTCATATGAAAGTTTTCTTCCCTAGTAGAATCCGGTGGAATACCGGGACCAGAGAAGGTGAAAGTCCTGTACGCGAAAGGGGTTAACGCTCTATGGTGACTATACTCAAGTACCGCGAGACTCGAGAAATCTCGTGGGAATCCAGCACGACTATGTGCTAAGGCTAAATACTTTTGATGATCGATAGTGAACTAGTACCGTGAGGGAAAGGTAAAAAGCACCCCGGTAAGGGGGATGAAATAGTATCTGAAACCATATGCTTACAAGGAGTCGGAGTCCCGTAGAGCGCAAGCTTTTACGGGATGACGGCGTGCCTATTGAAGAATGAGCCAACGAGTTTGTACGTGTTGCCTGTTTAATCCGCCGCGGCGGAGAAGGCATAGTGAAAGCGAGGGTGAATAGCCCGTTTGATAGCACAGATTTTCACAGATTTAAAACAGATGGCACAGATAATTTTTATCTGTGTGTATCTGTAATGATCTGTGAAATCTGTGTTATTTCGCAGCTCGTACAAGACCCGAAGCCGGTGTGACCTACCCATGGCCAGGTTGAACCCACTGTAACAGGTGGGGGAGGACCGAACCCACGAGTCGTATAACGCTCGGGGATGAGCTGTGGGTAGCGGAGAAATTCCAATCGAACCCGGCAATAGCTGGTTCTCTCCGAAACAACTTTAGGGTTGGCCTGTGTGTAGCTGACTATGGGGGTAGAGCACTGAATGGGCTTTTGGGCCGCAAGGTACCATGCCCAACCAAACTCCGAATACCATAGTACCTGGCACGCAGAGTTAGACTGTGGGGGCTAAGCTTCACAAGTCGAAAGGGAAACAGCCCAGACCGCCATCTAAGGTCCCTAAATATACATTAAGTGTGAAAGGTTGTGTGGTGACTGATACAACTAGGAGGTTGGCTTAGAAGCAGCCATCCTTTAAAGATAGCGTAACAGCTCACTGGTCAAGTTACCATGCGCCGAAAATTCAACGGGGCTAAATGTATTACCGAAGATGCGGATGCCACACCATTCTTGCCCACGAACCGTGATAATCCACAAACGGAGGCACAGCCCAGCGCTGCGCTCCAGACAGTGAATCCCGTCGTTCGTGAATAAGAATGGTGTGGCATGGTAGGAGAGCGTTTTATAACCGCTGAAGCTAGACTCGTGAGAGCTGGTGGAGGTTATGGAAGTGAGAATGTTGGCATAAGTAGCAAAAATTGGGGTGAGAATCCCCAACACCGTAAGTTCAAGGTTTCCTGGGCAACGATTGTCGACCCAGGGTTAGGCAATCCTAAGGCGAGCCCCGTTTAGCGGGGGTAGTCGATGGAAGAGCAGGTTAATATTCCTGCCCTACTGCCGGTTTTCGATGGGGTGACGTGATTGTGGAGAAGGAGCGCTTTTTGGCTATAGGCGTTGGCAACCAGCGGAGTGATGTCTTGGTAAATCCGGGCATCATTAAGCTCCAAGGTTGTCAGCAGGGAAAGCCTTCGGGCAGACCCGATTCCTTCAAAGTGGTCACCAAGAAAAACCTCTAGAGTTAAACTGGTAGTATCTGTACCGCAAACCAACACAGGTGAACGGGCATAAGTGTGCCAAGGTGTACGAGAGAACCCTCGTTTAGGAACTCGGCAATACAGCGGGCGTAACTTCGGGATAAGCCCTCCCCGTATAGCGCGCAAGCGCTTCTACGGGGCACAGCTAAAGATCTCAAGCGACTGTTTATCAAAAACTTAGGTCCCTGCTAAATCGTAAGATGATGTATAGGGGCTGATGCCTGGCCAGTGTCCGAACGTTAAGGGGAGAGGTTAGTGCTCCGCTAACACTTCGCGCAGTTGAAAGTTATCAAGTTATAAAGTTAAAAGTTTAATACTTTCAACTTTATAACTTTCAACTTTATAACTCGTGGAGCGTTAGCGGAGCGCAAAGCCTTGATCCGAAGCGCGGATGAACGCCGGCCGTAACTATAAACCAGGACGTTGTAGTTACGTTAATAAATTCAGCTATATGCGGGAAAGTCTGGTGAGAAACCATGAGTACTCGTTCGCTAAAAGACGAACAGTAACAAGCTCTGGTTGCAGATAACTCGCAGGAAAGATTCTATCGTATGAATCAAGACAACAGAAGGTGGTTGGCGGAAATTGATGCCGCGATTGGCCATTATATTACTGGTTTTACGGATGGCGAAGGCAGTTTCAATGTTTCTCTTCGGAAACGCTACGACCATCGGCTTGGTTGGCAAATAAAACCAAGTTTCAATCTCTCACAACGAGACCGTGTCATCCTGGCTTGGATGAAAACCGTCTTTGGTTGTGGGACGTTGCGGACGCGACGTGATGGCGTTGTCTATTATGAAGTAACCAACCTGGCTATGCTTCAGGAACGAATCATCCCTTTCTTTCAAAGGTTTCGGTTTCGGTCTGCCGCTAAAAAGAAAAATTTCTTGATCTTCAAACAGATTATAGAGATTTTAAACCGTGAGGGTAATACCGCTCACTCCCTTCAGAGTATCGTGCAATTGCGCGAAATATTAAATGAAGGTCGCGGCAGAAAGCGTAAGTACGAAGCACGGCATGTGCTTGATAGAAAATCCTCAGAGACTATACGCTGAACTCCACGTCAGTGGAGATGATATAGTCCGATCTCATGGGCGACCATGAGTTCCGTAACCAATCGGAAGGTCTCGTGAAACGAGATATAACAAACAGAACGGTCCTATGGTAGCGAAATTCCTTGTCGGGTGAACAATTGGTCGGACTCCGGTGTATTATCACCGGAAACTAACTTGCCCGAATAGCGCGGTGACGCGTTATCAGTATACTGACTCATAACGGTGGACACCCGAAATTATCGGGCAATACCGTGGGAATCCCGCCTCGGCGGGGACCCGTAACGACTGAGCCGAAAGGCGAGGTTCAGCACCATGCTGGACAACACGTCAGCTCTTGTCAGAAATAATCATCCAGGGAAGCTTGAAAATGTCCTACCGATGATGACAAGATGAAAGTATAGTCTGAACATCGCGGTAACGCGATGATAACATAATGAAGTTCCGACCTGCACGAATGGCATAACGACTTGAGAACTGTCTCAACGAGGGACTCGGCGAAATTGCAGTACCAGTAAAGATGCTGGTTTCCCGCAGCCGGACGAAAAGACCCCGTGAAGCTTTACTATAGCTTGATATTGAATTAGGATTATTCATGTTCAGCATAGGTGGGAGCTTCGCTGGCGCTTCGCTAACAGTTAATAATTAACAGTTACCGATTGACAAAATTTCCTTTTGTTAAAAGTTACTGGTTAAAAGTTAAGTGTTGGAGCGGAGCGCTAGCGGAGCGTCAGTGAGATACCACCCTTGTATGATTTTAATTCTAATCGTTCACCTTGAAGCAGGTGAATGAGACAGTATCTGGTGGGTAGTTTGACTGGGGCGGTGGCCTCCCAAAAGGTAACGGAGGCGTTTACAAAGGTTGGCTAGGTCCGGATGGACATCGGACCGATAGGGTAAACCCACAAGCCAGCTTTACTGCGAGACTTACCAGTCGAGCAGTTGCGAAAGCAGAAGTTAGTGATCCGACCGTACGATATAGGACGGCGGAAGCTCAACGGATAAAAGCTACTCCGGGGATAACAGGCTAGTCTTGCCCAAGCGTCCACAGCGACGGCAAGGTTCGGCACCTCGATGTCGGCTCGTCGCATCCTGGGGGTGGAGAAGCTCCCAAGGGTTTGGCTGTTCGCCAATTAAAGCGGCACGCGAGCTGGGTTCAGAACGTCGTGAGACAGTTCGGTCTCCTATCCGCTGCGGGCGTAGAAATTTGAAAGAATCTTTCCCTAGTACGAGAGGACCGGGAAGGAGTAACCTCTCGTGTACCAGCTGTCCTGCCAAGGGCATCGTTGGGTAGCGACGTTGCGTGTGGATAAGCGCTGAAAGCATCTAAGCGCGAAGCCCTTCTTAAGATTAGATTTCATTTGAGACCCCTGGTAGACTACCAGGTTGATAGGCGGCAAGTGTACGGCCCGTAAGGGCTTCAGCTGAGCCGTACTAATCGGTCAAGCGCTTAACCGCAAGAATTTTGAGTCCAGAATTTTTCAGTATATTGCGTGATTGGTTGTATTGTTTCACCTTTACGAAAAGGGTGGCAATACCTCCGTGATACTACCAGGCTGGTCACACCCGTTCCCATTCCGAACACGGCAGTTAAGCAGCCTAGGGCCGATGATACTCTATCGGGGAAAGTAGGTAATCGCGGGGGTCATGCCACTCTTTTTTGTTTACTACCATCAGAACGATAACGTCGGTTGGGAAAGTTGAGCCCCGCATTGTGCGGGGCGAAATCCCGCTCCTGCGGGATAGGTAATCGCGGGGGTCATGCCCACTCTTTTTGATTTCAGATTGCAGATTGCAGATTTAGGATTTAAGATTTAGGAACAAGACGCCCATAAGAGACGGATAATTCACACTATGAGGTCATCTCAAAACCCTCTTTCGTAACGAAATTTCTAAATTTTGAGCGAAAATTATGAAGAACGAGGAGGTTTATCGCGGGATAAGCTGACGAGTTCTGAATAATTTGCAGCCAAAATTTAGAAATTGCAGTAGAAAACGGGGTTTTGAGATGACCTCTATCTGTTTTTTTCATATTCTTAAATCCTAAATCCTAAATCTTCATATTGACTTTTGCTCAAAAGCCATTTTTCCTCTATACTAGTGATGGATATTACATATTACCAGTTACTGATTACCAGTTACCGATTACCAACCCCTATGTACCACTTCAAGAATCTCACCGACGTCAACCTGTCCTACAAGCGCGTGCTCCTGCGCGTGGCGCTGGATGTGCCGCTGAAGAACGGCCGCGTGGTTGAGGATTTCCGCATCCGGGAAATGTTGCCGACGTTGGCGTATTTGCTCAAAAAAAATTGCGCGGTGGTGATCGTTACCTGGCTGGGGCGACCCACGGGCAAGCCGGACCAGAAGTATCGGCTAGATCCGGTGGCGAGACGGCTGCAGCAGTTGATCCGCCGCAGTGTCAAGAAAGTGGATGACACGGTGGGCGCTGCGGCGCGAGAGGCGATTTTTGATTTGCAACCCGGCGAAATATTGATGCTGGAGAACACCCGCTTTAACCCCGGAGAGCTGACCAATGATCCGCAGTTCGCCTCCGCGCTGGCTGATGGCTTTGCCCTGGAAGTTTTTGACGCCTTTGCGCAAGCGCACCGCGTGCACGCCTCCACGACCGGTCTCTTGGATCACCTGCCCGCTGTGTCCGGGTATCTCTTGGACAAAGAGCTGGCGTTTCTTGAAGGGGTGTTTCGCGCACCCGACCGGCCGCTGGTGCTGGCGGTCGGCGGCGCGAAAGTCTCCGACAAGATCGGTCTGGTGGCCAGTTTGATCAAGAAGGTTGATCGCGTGTTGATCGGCGGCGTCTGCGCCAGCGTTTTCCTCAAAGCCCAAAGCCGTGCCGTCGGCAAGTCGTTTTTGACTGATGTTTTTGTCAATCAAGCCAAGAGGGGATCGAGACAAGACTCTTTGGCCATTGCGAGGCAACTGCTCCGTCACTATTCGCACAAGATCGTTTTGCCGGTGGATATGGTGGCGGCGCCGAGTATCACTAGCCGCAGCACGCGGGTGATCAATATAGACCGAGATACCATGGACCAGCGGCTAGCCTTCTATGATATCGGACCGCGGACGATTAAATTATTTCTTAGAGAACTCCGTCAGGCCAAGACCATACTGTGGAACGGTCCCATGGGCGTGTTTGAACAAAAAGCTTTTGAGCGGGGGACGGCGGAGCTGGTCAAAGCCGTGGCGGGCAGTCAAGCTATTTCTATTGGCGGCGGCGGCGACACCGAAGAGATTATTGCCAAGTACAAACTGGCCGGCAAATTTTCACACGTCTCCACCGGCGGCGGCGCCATGTTGGAATTTTTGTCCGGCAAAAAGTTACCGGCGCTGGAGTCTCTAGCGCAGAATCAGCGAACGTCTCGTCTGTGGAATTTCGCGCCGCAGCCGATCGTGCCGTTTACTGCTGGTAACAATCCGTACTACCGGTATCGCTTTCTCAACCTCAAGGAAATACTGGCGCCGGCGGCGGCTCACCACTTCGGCGTGCCAGCTTGTAATGTCCGTTCCAAGTATATTTTGGACGGTATTCTCAATGCCGCGTTCAAAGAACATTCACCCGTGATTATTGAGATTGCCGAGTCGGAGATGGCATACTGTGGCATTTCACCGGAGCATCTCGCCGAGATGGTCTTGGCTCGTCTGCCAAAACTGGAAAAGAAGTACGGCTACCGTATTCCCGTGACGCTGCACGCTGATCATGTCAGGAAAGATTTGACGATTATTGACCGGGCAGTTAAAGCCGGTTTTTCTTCGTGTTTGGCGGATCAGTCGTCTTACCCGTTTACCCAGAATATTCGGATTACCAAGTCGGTGGTGCGCAAATTGCACTCACTCGGCGTGTCAATAGAGGGTGAAGTTGGGCAGATCGCCGCTGAAGTATCAAGAGAGCAGCAGGTGACCGGCCTCGCCAATGTCTTGAAGTTGGCGCCGTCTGTCAGTGAGGCCGTGGCCTTTGTCGGGCAGACCGGGGTGGACGCCTTTGCCGGTTACTTTGGCAACCACCATGGGAAGTACGCCAAACCCGCGACCATTGTTTGGGGTCATATGAAGAAGATTAGCCGCGCTTTGCGTCGTCGCGGTCTCGCCGTACCCCTGGTGCTCCATGGGACGAGCCATCTGACTACCGAAACACTTAACCATATCCAGGTTTACCATACTGCCATCAAGTGCGGCTGCGCTAAATTTAACTACAGCACCATGCTGTCGGATATTCTACGTACCCATTTACCCAAGAGTCTGGACGCGCGGATGGTCAAGTTTGCCGGGGGAGAGGCGGGCTGGCGTAAGTCCCTGGGGGCATTTGCCAAAGAGATTGATCGGCTCGACACAAAGATTCTTCGCGCCATGACACAAGACGTGGAGGATCATGTGCGTTTGATGATGCGCGAGGCCTGGCGGAGTTCGGGCAAGGCCAAGTACTACCGGAAAATTTTAGAACGAACAACGTAAAACATAAAAACATTAAAACACAAGAACATTAAAACAATTCCTGATTTTACTGTACTGCTATCGTTTTAAATTCTCTTGTTTTTATGTTCTTGTGTTTTAATGTTTTTATGTTTTATGGAATACATCATTGATCTCCACCTCCATTCCCGCTACGCCCGGGCCTGCAGTCCCCAGCTGACGCTGCCGAGCATCAGCCGGTATTGCGTGCGCAAAGGCGTCAACGTGGTGGCGGTGCCGGACTACACCCACCCAAAAATGTTTGCTGAAGCGCGAGAGCAGTTGGAGAGCGCCGGCGAGGGGATTTACAAAATAAAAGACAGTGATGACTTGACTCGGTTTATTTTCAGTACCGAGATCAGCTGCATCTACTCCAAAGGCGGTCGCGTTCGGCGATTGCATATCGTCCTGATGGCGCCGAGCCTGGAAGTGGCCGGTGAAATTAATAACGCTCTTGGGAAAATCGGCAATTTGGCTGCTGACGGCCGGCCGATTTTGGGTTTGGATGCCAAAGAATTGGCGCGTATCGTTTTAGACATTTCGCCCGACTGCATGATCATCCCGGCGCACGCTTGGACCCCGTGGTTCGCGGTTTTTGGCTCAAAGTCGGGCTTTGACAGTCTGGAGGAGTGTTTTGAAGAATACACGGACAAAATTTACGCCATTGAGACCGGCTTGTCATCTGATCCGGCCATGAACTGGCGGCTGTCAGCTCTGGACCGGGTGGCACTGGTGTCCAACTCTGACGCGCATTCGTTGCCGAATATCGCTCGCGAGGCCAATGTGTTTGATTTGGACACGCTGTCGTACGGCGAGATCTGTCGGGTGATTCGCGAAAAAGACCGCAAAAGATTTCTCTACACCATAGAGTTTTATCCGGAAGAGGGGATGTATCACTACGACGGTCATCGGGACTGCGGCGTTGTTTTACGGCCCGCGCAGACGAAAAAGGAGAAAGGGATTTGTCCGAAATGCAAAAAGCCGCTGACGGTCGGCGTTTCTTACCGCGTTGAGGAATTGGCTGACCGGCCGGAAGGTTTCGTCCCGGATAACGCCATTCCCTACAAAAATTTAGTGGAGCTGGACAAAATTATCGCCGAGAGTCTCAACATCAAGAGCCGCAGCTCCAAAGCGGTCCAGGCTGAGTTTGACCGGATGGTCAGTCAAAAGACGGAGTTGGATATTCTGTTACACGCCAGTTACGTTGAATTGGCCGATATTGTTTCAAATCCGCGCATTGTTGAAGGCATTCGGCGGATGCGGGAAGGTAAGCTCGTTATCCAGCCCGGTTTTGACGGGCAGTATGGCCAAGTACAGATTTTTAGCGCGGCGGAACGGGCGGAGACGGGGCAGAAACAGTTGTTTTAAAATTTTTTCTTTACTCTTTACTATTACCTCTTGCTTAAAATAAAGAACCGGTGTATACTCTAGGTTACGTTTTTGTTATTGATCAACAATATCTCAACCAGTATTATTCAGATTTGGGTAACGGTGGAAATTACGAGATAATTATCTGTGTTCTTCTGTGCTTTAGTCTGTGTTTTTCTGTGTCCCTGAATTGCGGACACTGAAGAACACGAGACCCCGCCGTCGGCGGCGCACAGAAAAACACTGACTATTTCTATGTCAGACAAAATTATCATTCGCGGGGCACGGGTGCATAACCTCAAAAATATCACCGTGGAGATCCCCAAGAACAAGCTGGTGGTGATCACCGGTCTGTCGGGTTCGGGTAAATCTAGTCTGGCTTTTGATACCATCTTTGCCGAAGGGCAGCGGCGGTACGTTGACTCGCTGTCGTCATACGCCCGGCAGTTCCTGGGCGTGACCGAGAAGCCGGACGTGGACAGTATTGACGGCCTGTCGCCGGCTATTGCCATTGATCAGCGCAGCGTGACGCATAATCCGCGCTCCACGGTCGGCACCGTGACCGAAATTTACGACTACCTGCGGCTGCTGTTTTCCAAAGCCGGCACGCGCTACTGCCATCGCTGTGGCGCCGAAGTGCACAAGCAGACGTTGGAAGAAATTACCAAAAAAATTGTCTTGCTCGGCACCGGTGAATACCAGCTGATCGCGCCGGTGGTGCGCCACGAAAAGGGCAGCCACAAGAAGATCATCAGCGGCGTCAGTAAGTCGGGCTACCTCGGCCTCTTGATTGATGGCAAGTTTTACACCGCGGACGAGCTGAATAATTTGAATATTGATAAGGCTGAAGATCACTCGCTGGATATCGTGGTGACCAAGCTCAAGCTCAATGGCAGCGAGCCGAAGATCATTGAGCTGGTCAAAGTGGCGCTGGATCTGGGCAACGGCGAAGTGCGCGTCAAGAAAATTAACAACGGCGGTCCCGTCGAGTATTCATTTTCCCAGTACTACACCTGCCAGAACTGTAATATAACCTTGGCCGAAATCGAGCCGCGGTCGTTTTCGTTTAATTCGCCGCAGGGCGCTTGTCCGGACTGCGCCGGCCTGGGCATCAAGATGGAGGTGGACATTGATCTCGTTATCCCTAATAAAAAACTGACCATTGCCGAGGGCGCCATCAAGCCGTGGGTGCGGATGGTCGGCGGTCAGACCGGTCAGTACAAACTATTGGAAGTCATGGCCAAGGCCAACGGTTTCTCACTGGACATGCCGGTGGAAAAATTAACTGACGAACAATTGGAGATGATCTTTGTCGGCACCGGCAGCAGGCGCTACAAAGTCGGGACACAGGAGCAGGAGTATGAGGGTGTAGTGGCGCAGCTGGCCAAGCGCTACCGCGAGAGCGACAGTGACTTCATGCGCAGTGAAATAGAGGGCTACATGCGTTCCATGATTTGCCCTGCTTGCCAGGGTCAGCGCCTCAAAGTGGAGAGTCTGTCGGTCAAGATCGGCGGGGTTAATATCGCTCAAGCCGTGGCCATGAATATCAATGAAGTGGAGAACTACTTTAAAGGATTGGATAAAGTTTTGAATAAAACAGAGCGGCAGATTGCCAGTCAGATTATTCGGGAAGTGCTGGCGCGCCTGAACTATCTGCGCGGAGTCGGCCTGGATTACTTAACCTTAGACAGAACGAGCGGCAGTTTGTCCGGCGGCGAGGCGCAGCGGATTCGTCTGGCGACGCAGATGGGTTCAGGTCTGTCCGGCGTGATTTACATTTTGGATGAGCCGTCCATTGGTCTGCACCAGAAGGACGCGGACAAGCTGATCAAGACCCTCAAGTCGCTCCGCGACATGGATAATACCGTCATCGTGGTGGAGCATGACGAGATGATTATGCGCGAGGCCCAGGAAATTATTGACATCGGTCCGGGCGCGGGGGAGTATGGCGGCGAAATCATCGCCCAGGGCACGCTCAAGCAAATTTTGGATAACAAGAAGTCACTGACGGGTCAGTATCTGTCCGGCAAGAAAAAAATTGAAACGCCCTCGGAGTACCGTTCCGGCTCTGGCAAGTACATTGAGGTGGTGGGCGCCACGGCCTTTAATCTCAAAAACATTACCGCCAAAATTCCCTTGGGCAAGTTCGTCTGCCTGACCGGCGTGTCCGGTTCGGGCAAGTCCACGCTGATGCTGGATATCCTGTCCAAGGCGCTGACCCACCATTTTTATCGCGCCAAAGATTTGCCGGGCGAACACAAGGAAATTCGCGGTATTGAACATATTGATAAGGTCATTTCCATTGACCAGTCGCCGATCGGCCGCACGCCGCGCAGCAACCCGGCGACCTACACCGGCGTGTTTACCTATATCCGCGATCTGTTTACCCAAGTGCAGGAAGCGAAAATCCGCGGCTATGACGCCGGCAAATTTAGTTTTAACGTCAAAGGCGGCCGCTGTGAAGCCTGCGCCGGGGACGGTCTGGTTAAGATAGAGATGCAGTTCCTGTCCGATGTCTATGTGGCCTGCGATGAATGCCATGGCAAGCGCTACCGCAAGGAAATCCTGGAGGTGCACTACCGCAACAAAAATGTCTCCGATATCCTGGAGATGACGGTGGAAGAAGCGCGGACGTTCTTCTCTGACAAGCCGATCATTGCCGAAAAACTCAATACCCTGGCTGAAGTGGGCTTGGGCTACATCAAGCTGGGTCAGTCGGCCACCACGCTGTCCGGCGGCGAGGCGCAGCGCGTCAAACTGGCGACTGAATTGGCGCGCCGCTCCACCGGCAAAACGCTGTACATTCTTGACGAGCCGACCACTGGGTTGCATTTTGACGACATCAAGCGACTGCTGGCCGTGCTGCAGCGGCTGGTGGACAAGGGGAACACGGTTTTGGTGATTGAGCACAATTTGGACGTGATCAAGTCTTCGGACTGGGTGATTGACCTGGGGCCGGATGGCGGAGACAAGGGCGGCGAAATCGTGGCTACTGGCACGCCGGAAGACATTGTCAAAGAAAAGCGGAGTCACACGGGGAGGTATTTGAAGGAAGTGTTGTAGAGTATTAAAAAAACCGTTGGCAGCGCGCCGGCGGTTTTTTAGTAGAGCTAAGATTTAGGATTTAAGAGAAGTAGGGAGGGTAATAGCCCGTCTTTCTCTTTACCAAGGAGAGGCCGGTGAGGTTGCCGGAGTTTTTCATCTCTACCTAAGCGTTGCTCGACCGTCTCCTCCTCTTGCGAGGTTCGCCGCAGGCGACCGAAGTAAGGGGAGGGACAGGGTGGGGTTAAGCTTACCCTAACATCTAAAGTTTAAAATATTTCGTATTGATTAGACTGAAAACCCCCTCTAACTCCCCCTTATGAATAAGGGGGAGAGACGAGTTTACCCCGAATCCCACGTTTTTTATTCTGTTGGAGTTTTGAATTTATCTAGTTTTGGAGCGGTAATTTTTATATCAAAAAAATCCCGTTTTACAACGGGATTTTTTAAGAGTTATTTATTCAAGAAAACTTCTTTCAGCCGGCCTTTCCAGCTGCGCAGGAAGTAGAGCTTGCTGCGGCGCACGCGCGCTTGTTTGACCGGTTCAATATTCGCGACATTCGGTGAATTCAGGGGAAAGATTTTTTCGACACCGATGCCGTGGGAAATTTTGCGGACGGTAATGGTCGCGCCGATTTCACTGCCGTGGCGTTTAGAGATGATAATACCTTCGTAGACCTGGATACGTTCTTTTTCTTCGCCCTTGGCGTTGAGCTCGCGAATCTTCTGATGGACGCGCACCGTCATACCAGGCACGATATTGGTGTAGACCGCGGTTTTTTCTTCAGGGGTTTGTTCCTGGATCGGTTCAGCCGGAGCAGCTTCAGTAGCAGTTTCGGTTTGAGGAGTTTCCGCCGTCGGTTCGGCAGCAGTGGTTTCAGCCGTAACGTCAGCCGTCGGTTCAGCCGGAGCAGCGGTAGCCGCTGTGGCTTGCTCATCAGTTTGCTTGTTTTCTTCAGTCATATCGTAGAATTAGAGGGTTTATTACGTGGGCGTATTTTAGCCGAAATACTACTTGGTGTCAAGCCGAGTCAGGACAAAATCATAGACCGCCTGAAATTCCTCATCTTTATCAAGACTGGTGACATCCAGCCAGAGGTCGTAATTATTCTTTTTGTTAATATCAAAGCCGTAATGTTTGAGATAGCGCAAACGGTCTAACTTGGCTCTTTTGGTGATGCTGGTTCGGGCATCAGCCAGAGAGTTGATGCGGTCTTCATTTCTTTTTTCTTTATTTTTGGCATAGCTTGACCAGATGCGGCGTGCGCCAGCGCCCGGCTTGATATAGAGAAAAATTTTTAAAGCAGGGGGGATAAAATACCAGACGGTGCGGCTCTCCACCACCAGATTTTTTTTGTTTTTACCTAATCTGATTAAATAATCATCAACGATTTTATCGCCCTCAATGTGGCTCTCGCTCCAGGTATTGAATTCAGCCAGAGTCAGGCCTCTTTTTCGGGCCATGTCCCGACGGAGCTGTCCGCCGTAGATGCGTGGGTATTTTAATTTTTTAGCCAGACGCTTGGCCACGGTGCTTTTGCCGCTGCCAGGGTTGCCATTGATGATGATGATCATATTTGATGGTAGGGACAGGGCACTGCCCTGTCCGTACGGCGTTTATTTTATTTTTTTCAAATAATTTTTCAGTTCCTCCGGCAGGTCGGAGTGGAATTCTTGCCGTACGCCCGCCAGGTCAGTGAAGCCGAGCGTCTGTGAGTGCAGGAAAATGCGGTTGAGCGGCAGTTTATCCGGCTTTTGTTTCTTGACGGTGTAGAGCGTGTCGCCGACTATGGGGTGGCCGAGCGAGTGGCAGTGGACGCGGATCTGGTGGGTGCGGCCGGTTTTGATAATGGCTTTGACTAGACTGTAATTGATAAAGTATTGTAGCACCTGGTATTCGGTCAGGGCAAACTTGCCCGCTTGGTTGCGGGGGCGGCCGGCCATGCGGCCCTGCAGGCCGCGGCCAATGCGGAAATCAATCGTGCCGGTTTCAGGAGTCAGGCGGCCGCGCACGAGCGCCAGGTACTCTTTCCTGACGCTGCGAGTTTTGAATTGCTCTTTGAGATGATCAAACATTGTTTGATTGCGGGGGATGACCAGGAGCCCGGAGACATCTTTATCAATTCGGTGAATAATACCGGCGCGGTTTTTTTCTTCACCGACGGTTTTGATTTCCGGGTATTGTTTGATGACCACATCAATCAGCGTGTCGGCGGTGTAGCGGCTGTCGGGGTGCACGGGAATGCCGGCCGGTTTGTTGATGACCAGGTAGTCGGCGGTTTTGGCGATGACGTTCAGTTTGAACTTGGGAAGCGTTGGAGATGGGGTTTGTAGGGACAACCTTAGGGTTGTCCCTACGGGTGTTGTTTTGACGGTTGTGGTAATTTCCACCGTTTCCCGTTCTTTGAGCGCCCGGTGCGGGGTAACGGTTTTTCCGTCCAGGAGCACGCCGCCGGTTTTGATCAGCTTCTGGATTTGGGCCCGAGACAGTTTTAATTTTTTGGTCAGGAAAACATCCAGACGTTGTCCGGCATCGGCAGCTTTGATTTTCATTGTTTTAGCCATGGATTTTGCGGATGAATGCTTGAGCGGCGGCTGTCGTTTTAATTTTGCCTTTGAGCTGCTCTTCCCGCAGCTTAGTGATCAGTTTGCCGATTTTCGGGCCGGGCTTCAGTTTGAGCAGCCGCATAATGACATTGCCATCCAAGAGCGGCCGGGGGAGGCGCCGTTTGGTGGCGTTGCCGAGCTTCGTCAGGTTATTGAGCCGTTGTTCGAGCGACCGGAACGTGGTCAGGTCGGGCGCGCCATTTTTGGGTACGGTAGAAATGGCGTCGACATACATCAGCCGCAGCAGTTCAGCCCCGGGCCGCTCAGAGAAAAAGTATTTTTCCAGCGTGGTGTTCTTCATCTCTCCGACCTTGCCGCTGACGGTCAGCATGTGGTGGCGGATGATCCAGGAGACCGCCTCCGGGTCGCAGTCAATATCGCTGTCTTTGTAGGCGGAGAGCTTGAGCCGCTCGCAGATTTTGTCTGCCAGTTCCGCGCCCACCAGATCATGGCCATTGAACCGAATCCGGTCGGTGCCATGCTGTTCCGGCGTCTGGAGGGTGTAGGGTTTGCCCAGATCGTGCAGGAGCACGGCGAGCGTCAACGTGGCGCTGCCGTGGCCCGGGAATTTCGCTTGGTATTTTTTGGCTCGGAGATTCTTGAGGCAGATGAGCGTGTGCGTCCAGACGTCACCCTCGGTGTGCCAGTTGGTCGGCTGGGGGCAGCCTTTCATTTTTAAGAGTTCCGGGGTCAGCGCTTTGACGAGACCGGCTGAATCCAGCAGTTCCAGCGCTTTCGGCGGATTATGGTAAAAAGTTTTGAGCAGTTCTTTGGCAATAGTCTCACGCGGCACGACGAACTCGTCGGAGATTTTCTGGTTAATCCGAGGCGCCAGACGTTTGAGCGCCGACCAAGTTTTCGCCTCAATCGTGAAATTAAGCTGGCAGGCAAAGCGCACGGCGCGCAAGATACGGGAGTAGTCTTCGCCTAGCCGCTTGGCGGGAGTACCGACCGCGCGAACTTGTTTCATTTTCAAATCCCGCTGTCCGCCAAACGGGTCAATCAGTTTTTTGGTAATGAGGTCAAACGCCATGGCATTGACCGTGAAGTCGCGCCGTGACAGGTCTTCCGCCACACTCAAGCGGTAGTCGCTCTGGACCGTGAAGTCGCGGTACGCGCCGGTGTGTGCCAGAGTGTGCTCCGTGCGGGGCAGGGCCACGTCAATCTCCAATTTAGAATTTTTAATTTTTAATTTAAAAACGCCAAAACTCTTGCCAACGAGGTTGACTTGGCCCTTAGACTTGAGGAATGTTTCCAGCGGTTTGGCCGGCACGCCGCGGACCAGGAGGTCGTAGTCTTTAATTGGTTTACCGAGCAGCAGGTCGCGCACCGGTCCGCCCACCAAAAAGACTTCCCCGGCGGGGAATTTAGTCCGGAGTTGTTTGGCTAGCGCCTGGATTTGAGGGTGGATTGTGCGGCTGTGTATCATAGACGGGTATATTGTACCATATCGGCCAGTTTTCTTTTAAGTAAAAGAAAGAAGCCGGTCGTTTTACCGGGCGGATCTGGTAAGATCCATCCCCCGAGAGGGCGACGATGTTCGCGTCCTCGGTTTTTAGGTGTAAACGATTCGGCTCGGTGGTTTCTCCTCGGCCCTACGAGGAAAAGTGTGATTTCAGTGGAGTCCGTTCCCCGGAGTGATGTGGGGGGTCGGGACTCGCGGCCGGGTTGGCCGCCGGGTTGGCTCTCGGCGAGGCCGGATCTGACCCCGATTGATTTCCGGTCGGTATTGGATGATCGGACGATACACATTGGTGGCCCCGGGTGGCGGGCCATTAGGTGAGCGGCCAGGGCGATGGATATCCTGTTGCACGATACATCTCCTCCGATTTTTGAGAGTAAGTTTTAGTATAAACTCTTTTCAGAAAAAGTCAACCCCCGACAATTATTTTTACCCGGGTCAATAAAAAAACCCGCGGAGGCAGGGTAGGAATATAGTGACCCCAGGACGGGAGAGCGGTGCCCGTCCTGAAGTCTTGCAACGCGTCACCCTCTGACACGCATCGTCGCCTTGCCACCGATAGGCCGCTCTAAATTGTGACCCGATGAGCGGATCCCAATCCACCTGGAGGACTATCGGGATGGTGCGGACCAGCTACGGCCCGCTAAAGATCGTAATAGTATGAAGGGTTTTTTCAGTATACTTCAGGGAGAAATAAAAGCAAGGGGCGGGTCTGGTAGAGACGCAGCATGCTGCGTCTCTACCACCGAACGTTGACTTTTTCCTTAAATTGAAAGGACGGGGGAAAAGGACCCCGTCCCTAATCGGTTGAGAGACACACTGATGCGCTGTCTACCTTTCCTAGGCAGAGCCTGGTGGCGTATGCCTATAGAGAAGCATCAGTGTGGTGCCGTGACAGCAGTTTAGCCTTGTCGGCTAATGCCATCACGGACTGCCTGGGCGCCCTCGCCGACGATCTCTCAGATGCGAGGGTGCACGGAGGCCACGCCGGCGGCGCCGGTCGACAGGTGAGACAAGTCCTTTTTGGCCTTCATGAAGGCCCTGGGCGGTCCGGTGGTTATGATACTTTCCTTTCTTGCCCATTTGGGCGGTTTTGGCTCCCCCTGGACCTAGCGAGCATATTTTGTTATTATATATGAATATTAAAATTTGTCAAGGGGGGGTATAATAAACCATACTAAACTCTATTTTTTCTTGATTTTTCGTTAATTATTGCTATACTAGTCTAAGTTTATCGTGGTATGCGCGGGTAGCTCAGTTGGTTAGAGCAGGCGTCTTATACACGCCCGGTCGATGGTTCGAGTCCATCCCCGCGCATTGAAAAATTTATATAAGTAGCTTATACTATTGGAGATTTATAATCCGGGCGCATAGCTCAGTTGGTTAGAGCGTTACATTGACATTGTAAAGGTCCGTGGTTCGAATCCACGTGCGCCCACCAAAAGATACCCTGACTTAGGGTATTTTTTGTTAGTCAATTAAACCCTAGCATTAATTGTAGGTTGAGATTTTCCCCTGCCCACCGTTCTGTCTCATCCCATCCTTTCGCGGGACCCCTGCGGGGCTAACGCTTCCTCTCCTTACCTCGCCCCGCACCATGCGGGGCACTAGTGTCCCATTAAAACTCCCATAACCGAGCTTGTTTCTGAATAAGCTCACTCCAAATAGGTGACGGCGAATTGGAAATTAGCTCAATTACGAGAATTTTCTCAAACAATGAGATGCTTAGAATTTGTAGAATTTCG
>JACRDY010000037.1 GCA_016218485.1 Candidatus Falkowiibacteriota bacterium | reverse complement strand
CGGAAAATGCGGTTAAGACTCAAATTTGCATTGCTATCTCAACCTATCTCCTGGTTGCCATATTAAAGAAGCAACTTCACATTAATCGCAGTACCTACGAAATTCTACAAATTCTAAGCATCTCATTGTTTGAGAAAATTCCCGTAATTGAGCTAATTTCCAATTCGCCGTCACCTATTTGGAGTGAGCTTATTCAGAAACAAGCTCGGTTATGGGAGTTTTAATGGGACACTAGTGCCAAGGAGGGGCCAGGGGCGGTTGCCGGAGCCTTCGGTCTCTACCCAAACTTTACTTGCAGACTATGGTAACAACCAATACCTCGGCAACCTCACCTGTCCTCTCCTTAGAAAGGAGAGGGGCAATAAAAAAAATCACCGCGGCCGCGACCAACAGCATATGAGCTGCAGATCGCGACCGCGGGCAAGCGTGCGTTATTTGGCCTGGGCCGCGGCGCCGGGAATGGTGCCGAATCTATACCGGCCGGCGTAGATCTCGGCCAGCGCCTGGATGCGGCGATCGGCCTTCAGGCCGGCCGGGTCCAGTTCGGACCAGCGCCGCTTGTCGAAGGCCCAGAGCAGGCCCTCGGCGCTCTCATAGCGAACGCCGGAACGCGCCGGGCTGATGAAGTTGACGATCCCGAGGTCGGTAGCGCAGAGCGCGATCGCGGGAACCCGCGTCTGCCAGAAGTTGCTGACGATCACGAGCTCGTTGGGTCGTCGCGAAGCGGGCGTGTCCATGATCAGGGCGTTGAGCGCCAGGAGCTGCTGGTAGGTGGTCCCCAGCAGGCGCTCCTCTCGGTCAATCAGGCTGAGGCAGTGGATGACGTTGCTGGGTACGTTCATTGCCTCCAGTGCCTTGGCCATGACGAAGTCCAGGAATGGCGTCTGGAAGTCGCTCGCCTTGCAGGTCTTGGGGTTCAGGTCCCGTTTTTCAGCCTCGGCGAGGTGTAGCGGGGTGATGCCGCCGAGGCAGACGACGCGCGAGCCAGGATGCTCGTGATACAGAAGGGCTCCGGCCACCTGGCGATAGTGGCCGCCGACCAGCGTGGAGGGGTTGCCGGCGGTGTCCTCAATGTACGAGAATCCGGCTTTGTAGCCGCCGGCTCCGTCCGGGACGACCTGCTCACCCACGATGACGATCCATTTCATCCTTACCATCCTTACCATCCTTTCTAGCCCCTTGTTGGAGCCAGTGTTGTGCCCCGAAATGGGGGGGGGGTTGGGGAACTAGCGATTCTCCACTTGCCATACTTCCGGACCCCAGTAGTTCCAACGGAAACGGTAGTCGTCGCCGGAAGATTCTTCCAGGGTGGTGGTGGAGAAAAACATCATTTTGGTATTCGGTTCCAGCGCCCGCCTGCCATTGGCGTAGCCGGCTGGAATCCAGAGAACGCCGGGTTGGCGCGCCGAGAGGACATAGCGATGCACCTTCGTGGTATGGTCGGGATTGACCGTGTCGGTCATGCCAGTGACAGCCACGATGGCCGAGCCACTGACCACGAGCACGCCTTTGGCTTCCTTGAGGTGGCCGTGCCAGGCATGGATGGTGCTCGGAGAGAAGTTCTCCGCGACGTAGCAGCGTTTGATGCCGCGGGCAGTGGGATTGAAGTCGTTGACGAACGCCAGCACTCCTCGGTCATCTACGGACAGTGCGCCTTAGATCAGCAGTTCAGGTAGCATTGGTTGTCTCCTTGTCTATGGGTTGCTGTTGACTCACCCAGTACCCCAGGTAGGCGGCGCCGGCGAGAGCCATGACCATGCCCAGGAATTGGACAGCGGTCAGGGTTTCATTCAGGAGGAAGTACGAGACGAGCATAGTCGCGGGGGTCACCCCGTTGACGAGCACGCTGGAAGTATCCGGCCGCAGATTGTCAAAGGCCGTGAAGTTGGCCAGAAAATTGAAGAAGCCGATGATCAGCGCGAAGCCGATCAGCGCCAGCAAGATCTTCGGGTCAGCGGCCGCGGCCCAGGAGTCGCTCCGGCTGAGTGCCAGTCCGGCGCCCAGCAGAACTAGACTCTGCCAGAACGAACGTTGCAGCGCGGGCGTGTTGCTGCTGACCGATACCACTTCAAAGAAGATGGCGTTGGCGAGCATGGCTAGCACACTCCAGCTCAGACCTGTGAGGTTGAATGTCGTACCCTGCCAGGGCTGCAGAGCGAGCGTGATGCCCGCGACGGTGGCGAAAAAGCTCATCACCGTTGCCCAGGCAAGGTCTTTGCCGCGCAGCCAGGCCACCGCGATATTGACGAGCGGTGCCGCGGTCATGATCATCATCGTGGGGTTATTACCCCAGGCGCGGATGCCGCGGAATAGGCCGATGCTGACGAGCGTAAAGCCCACGGACAGCCAGAGAACGGGGAGGCCGAGCTGCTTGAAGATCTGGCCCTTGATCAGGCAGAAGACGAGCAGGGCGGTGAGCGCGCCACGCGCGGCCATCAGCTGATCCGGCGTGAAGTCACCGAGTACATTGACCAGCGGCAGGCCTAGGCCGGCCGTCAGGTAAATGCCGGCCATGCCAATGAGGCCCTTTTTGGCGTCGCGTTTTTCGCTCATATCAGTTAGCTCCTTGTTGTTTCAGAAGAGTTGATTCAATTGTCGAGGTTCATTATTGAACAGACGATGATTATTTAATATATCATATAGAACATAAAATGTCAAAACAATGTCAAAACAAAACCATGAGTTTCCTCACGGTTTTAAACTTATAAACTAACAAACTAATGAACTAACAAACTAATAAACTAACAAACTAATAAACTAAACTAATACCCTCTCACTGCCATCGCTTTACTCACCCGGTCAATGGCCAAGACAAACGCCGCGGTGCGCAGATCAATTTTTTTACTTTGAGCCACCTGCCAAATTTCATTAAAAGACTTAACCATAATACTTTGGAGACGCGAAAACACTTCTGGTTCCGTCCAGTAAAAACGTTGTAAATTCTGTACCCACTCAAAATACGACACCGTCACGCCGCCGGCGTTGACCAGCACGTCCGGCGCCACCACAATACCTTTTTTGTTCAACTTAACATCAGCCTCGGGTGTGGTCGGGCCATTAGCGACTTCCAAAACTATTTTTGCTTTGATGCGACCAGCATTCTTGCCGGTAATCTGGCTTTCTAAAGCGGCGGGAACTAAAATATCACAATCCTGCTCCAGCAGTTTACCGTTACTCACTTGTTTGTAGTCCACCTTATCGCATACCGAACCGACACAGTAGTAACCGTGCAGCTCGCCTTTGTCTTTTTTAATCTTCATAATACTCTCCGGATCAAAACTAACGCCTTGACCCGCAATAATCCCCCCCTGACTGTCCGACAAACCAATGATCCGGTAGCCGGCCGCTTTGGCCAGGCGGGCAAAGTGGTAACCGGCATTGCCAAACCCCTGGACTATGACCCGCGATTTCTGGGGATTTATTTTTAACTTCTTGACTAATTCAGACAAAATATAAAACGCGCCCTGGGCTGTCGCCGTGTCGCGACCCAAACTGCCGCCGATCTCCACCGGCTTACCGGTCACGACCGCCGGCTCGTTATAACCTTTGATTTTAGAATACTCATCCATGATCCAGGCCATCACTTGCGGATTGGTATATAGATCCGGCGCCGGTACATCCTTATACGGCCCGATATGCTCTTGCAGGGCGTCCACGTAACTGCGGGTCAGCCGCTCCAATTCTTTAGTAGAAAGTTTTTTCGGGTCAACCTTCACCCCGCCCTTGCCGCCGCCAAAGGGAATGCCCACGGTGGCGCACTTGATCGTCATCCAAAACGCTAAGGCTTTGACTTCATTTAAGTCCGCCGTGGGGTAAAAACGCAAGCCCCCCTTAAATGGCCCGCGGGCGTCGTTGTACTGCACGCGGTAGCCCTCAAACGTTTTCATACTACCGTTATCCATCTTCACCGGCACGGCAAACTGCAGCGCTCGCTTGGGCGTTTTTAATTTTTCCATAATTTCCGGCTTGATCTCCAGATATTGAGCGGCGGTGCTGAACTGCTTCATGGCATTGGCAAAAGCGTTGGGCATATATGTTACAAGTTATCAAGTTAGAAAGTTGAAAGTTATAAAGTTAAAAGTTGCATATTGTAAACTTTTAACTTTATAACTTTCAACTTTCTAACTGTTTTTACGAGTTACTCTTCTTCCCCGTGCCCCAGTCCGGCTTGACTTCACGACCCGTGGCGCGAGAAATATACTGCGCGGCGGACAGGGCCGCTTTAGCGCCCTCGCCCGAGGAAATGACAATTTGCTTGAACGGCAGGGTCGTGACGTCACCGGCCGCGAACAGGCCCGGCACGGACGTCTCACAGCGCTCATTGATCGCGATCTCGCCGCGGTCAGTCAGCTTGACCAAACCGCCCAGCCACTTGGTCTGGGTAATGTAGCCAATCTCCAGAAAACAGCCATCCACCGTCAATTCAAAATTTTCCTGCTGGAGAGTATTATCATGCACGAGAATTTTTTCCAATTTTTTGTCACCCAAAAATTCCACCACTTCGGAGTTGAGAAAAACTTTGAGGTTCGGAAAACTCGGCAGCTTGTCCACCAGGATCTGCTCGGCCCGGTCAAACTGCGCCCCGCGGTGGAGCAAATACACCTGCTTGGCCACTTTGCACAGCTCTTCCACCGCTTCCATGGCGCTGTTGCCGCCGCCGACAATGGCCGCGGTTTTGCCCTTGTAAAACGGCGCGTCACAGGTGGCGCAGAAGGCCACGCCGCGGCCTTTGAGCCGGTCTTCACCCGGCACGCCGAGGCTACGCGGTGTCAGCCCAAACGCCAAGATCACCACAGTCGCGCTGTACGTTTTGCCATTGTTGGCAGCAACTGAAAAACCGTCGCCGTTCTTCTCGATCTTTTCCACTCGGGCAAAATCAAACTTACCGCCGAATTTATCAACTTGCTTGCGGAACGCGGTCATCAAGTCCGGTCCGGTAGCGAAGTCTATGCCCGGATAATTCTCCACTTCATTGGTAATCGTCACCTGCCCGCCGATGTCTTCAGAGATCAGCAGGGTAGAAAATTCTTTACGCAAGGTATAAATCGCGGCCGCCAGTCCGGCCGGCCCCGCGCCCACAATAATCACGTCGTATTTTTTTGTTGCTTCCACCATATTTAACCTATTTCACAAACTGAAACCGATAAAACGCCTTTCCAGTTTATACCAAAATAATCATTCGGGCAAGCAAAAGGGCGACCCTAAAGGTCGCCCCTACAAAAACCAATACGTAACCTACGCCATCACCTTTTCCAGCGCCGCTCGCAGGTCATCCTTTGAGCGCATCCCGACCATCTTCTCCACCAGCTGCCCGCTCTTGAAAATCGCCAAGGTTGGGATCGACATAATCTCGTACTTTTGGCTCGTTTCCTGGGCGCTGTCCACATCCAGCTTGCCGATCTTCACCGGCTGACTTTTCATCTCCTCGGCCAGCTCGTCAACAATTGGCCCCTGGACCTTGCACGGACCGCACCAGACGGCTGAAAAATCCACGAGGACCGGCACCTCGGACTTGAGGACTTCGGACTCGAAATTGGTGTCGTCGAAAGTTAGTTCAGACATATTATAATTAGTTAAAAGTTATAAAGTTGAAAGTTATAAAGTTGAAAGTTTTTGGCACGCCAACTTTATAACTTTTAACTTACTAACTTACTTAACTTTCTTCTCCACCTTTTCTTCCCGATATGCCTGCAGCGTGTCGCCAACCGCCACCTCAAACTTGCCCTGCAGCTTGAGGCCGCACTCGGTGCCCGCTTCCACGTCGGTGACGAACTGCTTACTGGACTGTAATTCTACCACTTTGAGCCGGGCCAAGTCCAGATTGTCGCGAATCAAACGGACCATGCAGCCGTTCTCCAGTCTACCAGATTTGACGCGACCGCCAACCACCGCACCGGTTTTGTCTTTTTTGAACAGCGCCAAAACCTCCAGGCTGCCGATGTCGTTTTCCCTGATCTCAATCTCCACCATGGAATTAAGCTTGGCTTTGACGAAATCCAAAAGCTCGTAGATGATTTTATAAGTCTGGACTTCCACCTTTTTCTCCGCGGCCAGATTTTTGACCGTCATCGGCACCTGCACATTGAAGCCCAGCACCACCGCGTCACTGCCTTCAGCTTGGAGAATATCGGTCTCCGTGATATTACCCAGGCCGCGCGAGACGATCTTATAGCCCACGCTGCCCGGCATTTCCAATTTTTCCAGCGATTCGCCGATGGCTTCAGCTGAACCCAACGCGTCGGACTTGAGGATGATTTTAAGCACGCGCACCTTGTCTTCGGCATCTTCATCGCCTTCTTCAGACCGAACCTTGACCGGCGCGGAGGTGGTAACGCCATTTTTTTTACGAATTTTTTTGGTGTCCAGCGCCGCCACATCAACCACCACTTCCAGGATATCGCCAACGCTGGCTTCCTGTTTCCAGCCCAGCACCTTGACCGGCATGCCGGGCGGGGCCGATGCCACTTCAGCGCCATTCCAGTCTTTCATGGAACGGACTTTGCCAAACAGCGCGCCATTGATCCCTAAGATGTCATTGAGGTGCAAGGTGCCGCTCTGGACCAGAATGGTCGCCACCGCGCCTTCGCCCGGATCTTTGTGCGCCTCAATCACCGTGCCGATGGCGAGGCGCGCCGGGTCAGCCTTGATCTTGTCCGCTTCCAGGTCAGCCACCAGGAGAATTGTTTCCAAGAGCTGCTCAATATTGGTGCCGGCTTTGGCGGAAATCGGCACGCAGACTACGCCACCGCCCCAGTCTTCAGGCAAGAGGTTACGTTGCGCCAAATCCTGTTTGACCTTTTCAAGGTTGGCCTCCGGCTTGTCAATTTTATTGATGGCGACGACAAAGGGCAGCTTCAGCGCTTGGATGATCTGGATCGCTTCCACCGTTTGCGGCTTGATGCTGTCATCCGCCGCCACGATCAAGATGGCGATGTCAGCCACCTTAGCGCCGCGCGAGCGCATAGCGGTGAAGGCTTCGTGGCCGGGCGTATCAATGAAAGTGATTGACCGACCCTGATACTCCGTCTGGTAGGCGCCGATATGCTGGGTGATACCGCCGTGCTCGCTGTCCATGACATGCGTACGACGGATGGCGTCCAGGAGTTTGGTCTTGCCGTGATCCACATGACCCATGACTACCACCACTGGCGGCCGTGCCTGCATCTGCCCGGTGTCAGTGGTATTCAGTATTTCTTTTAATTTTTTGTCGCCATGCGTCTCCACCAGATCCTGGGCGCTCGCTGCCTCCCGGGTAACGGCAAAACCAAAGTCTTCCGCCACAATAGCCGCGGTATCATAGTCAATCCGCTCGTTGAGCGTGGCCAAAATGCCGTTACCCATCAGTTCGCCAATAATCTGGTTGACGGGCAAATTCAGCCGCGCGGCAAAGTCGCGCACCGTCATGACGCTCGGCAGGCTGATCGGACCCGCGGTCTGCATCTGCTGCTGGCGCACTTCTTTTTCTTTGGCTTTGCGTTCAGCCTCCAGCCGCGCTTGACGTTCGCGATACATTTGCGGCCAAGTCTTGAGAATTTTCTGCGCCGTACGCGGATCAATCTTGATGGCGCGCGCGCCAATATCAAAACCAAACTGCGGCAAGAGTTCCAGCAGTTCTTTGGTGGTGACGCGAAGTTTTCGGGCTAATTCAGTGACATTCATAGGTCGGATAAGTTGAAGTACGATAAGTTTAGCCAAAATTGCGAGGAAAGTCAATCGTATTTGACATCTGCTCATTCTGAACTTAAACTACAGCCACGGGCCATCCCGTGCACCTTCGTCAACACACCATTCCCCGGCATCAGGGGATGAAAGGGGCATACGAGCATGTGTGGAGTAGTTGGAATTTTTGGACATCAGAACAGCAAAGAACTGCTATACGCCGCCGGCCTGGCCCTGCAACACCGTGGACAAGATGCCTGCGGCATCAGCGTACTCTCCCGTGAAAACCGGGGATTGCGAATCCGCACAGAAAAACATCTCGGTGCCCCAACCAATGTCTTGGTTCGGCCCGAAGTGCAGGCGTTACCCAGAGGACACGCGTACCTCATGCATCTGCGCTGGCCCACCCAAGGCGAGGCCAGAAGCGCTGAAAATCTACAACCGGTCTGGACCCCAACAACTCGGGGACTCATCGTACTGGTCGCCAATGGCGATACACCCTACATCGCGGAACAAACCGCATTTCTCAATTCGCGACAAGTACGACTCTACACCCCGAATGACGGTGAGTGTCTCACCGCGGCACTCGCCTACCACATCGTTCAGAAAAGACGCAGCGTGCTGGAGAGCATCGGCAGACTGATGCACTACAGTCGCGGCGCCTTTGCCGCCGGTCTGATGATGGAGTTTGAAGACGCGCTGTATGGGTTCTGCGACCCGTATGGCATCCGACCGCTAATCCTCGGCCAGGTAGACGGCTGCTACTGCTTCGCCAGCGAGACAATCGCTCTTGAAAAAATCGGAGCGACCATCATCGGTATGGTCAACCCGGGCGAAGTCATCAAGCTAAACGACGCGGGGCTGCAACATTTTCAGGCGGTTGAAGCACAGCCCAGAAAGTTCTGCTTGATTGAAGCCATCTACTTCTCCCGTCCTGACAGTCTGTGCTTGGCCGAAAGTGACCCTGTCGCTTTTGAGCTGCTACGCCAGCAGGCGGGTGCGCAACTGGCAGCTGAGTTAGCGCCCTGGGAAGATGCCTACGTTCAAGGGGTACCGCGCAGCGGCCACTCTGCTGCCGTTGGCTTCCAAAACGCCACCCACCTCCCCATGGCCAACATCCTTCTGGCCGATCCCAAAGCGCCCCGAACTTTTCTGGAGGCTAAACGAACAGCCTTGATACTAGACGGGAAGTTCTCAGCGATTCGCGGATCAAGGATACGGTACATCGAACTGACTGACGACTCCCTGATTGAAGGAAGAAATTTGGGACATTGCACCAGCGCCCTCCGCCAGGCTGGCGTGGAAAAAATCCGCGTTCGGATCGCTTCACCGCCCTACCTCTGGCCTTGCTTCTACGGCGTGGACACCGGCGGTGAACATAAGACACTGATGGCCGCCACCATGACCACAGAGCAAATCTGTCGGACCATCGGCGCTGATGAGCTGCAGTTTCTCTCGCCGGCAGGCGTCCAAAAAGCCTACGGCAACGGCGGCTGGTGTGACGCCTGTTTCTCAGGAAACTACCCCGTGCCAATCCCGGCACACCTGATGGCCGCCTTTCGGGCACGCCATCAGCCACAACCACAGTAAACCCCAACCGAGGGGCGGCTGCACAGCTGCCCCTTTTGAATAATAAAAAGTTACAAGTTATAAAGTTGAAAATTAAAAACACGAAACTTTTAACTTCTTATAACTTGTAACTTGTAACTTTTAACTAACAGCTCACCCCGGCCAAACCTTTCTTGAGGAGGATAATACCGTCGCCGACATTCACGGTCACGCTGCCACTGACTGGGCTCAGTCGGTTGTCCGCGCCAACTCGGCAGTAATTGGCGTCTAGTGTATACGCGCCACCGTCAGTGCCGTTGCCGGCCGGCCGCACGAGAACCAGCGCCCGCTGCCCATCACTGCGGTAGTAGTCGCGCGAAAAAACACCATTACTATTCTCGGTCGCGGTAGCCAGAGGTGAACCAAGATCGCGGTTAAACACCTCAAACCACAGGGTCTCCTTCATCGGCTGATAGGGACTCCAGTCGGGCTTGAGCGCCAGCACGTCAGCCGGGTTTTTGTAGCTGTAGTAAGCGGACAAATAGAACATGATCTCCGCGGCTGTAGGATTATCATTGCCGCGGTTATAGAACGTCTCCAACGCCACGAAGCCGCCTTCGTTATAGACATTGTTGGACAGGGTCAGCAAACTGCGCAGCCGCTCCGCCGTGCCCAGACTGCCCCAGCCGGGATACTCTAGCGCGTCCTCGCACCAGACGCCCAAGTTACCGCCGGCAATTTTCTGCAGTTTTGGCACACTGCCATCCCACGAGCAGTAGGCGCCGCCGTTATAGACAATTTTAGGTTTATTGGCAGAATAGAAATACACCGCCTGCACCCGATTGTTAACGGTTTCTAAAAGACTCTCTATGGCAGAATACCACCAGTCATCCAGCGCGGCCGGATTGGCTTCCACATTGTCGGGAATTTCAGCGATTTTGACGCTGCCGCCTGGAAGCGGTAAATAATAACCGTCGGCCATCGGGCTGCCGAGGTTGTCAAAGCCCACCCCGCCATAGCCCTCATCGCGGATGTCTTTGATCGTCCGCCAGGCCATGAAGTCGGTGGCGCAGTCTGAGCTGACGTCCAGGAGCCAGCCGTACTGATTCCAGATAATTGTTTTGATCCGGCTGTTGACGCTCAATGACAATGTCGGAGAGCAGTCCTGGGTATGCCAGCGCGGCGTGATGGTCCCGGCATTCTGCGCGTGCAAGAAACAGGTCTCGCCGTCACCGTAATTCTTGTAGTCAGAGAGGAAACGGCTAAATTCATCCTGCTGGTAGGCCAACGACGGATCGTCCGCGCCAATGCGGGGCGCGGCACAGCTGCCCGCCGCTTCATTGGTGTTGATCACTTGAGCCAGGCGCCACTTCAGCCATTTGCCTTTTGGCTGATCGCTCTTGATCTCCCGCCATGAAGCTTTCATCCCGTCATCGCTCCAGTTAATAATGCCCAGATCAATAGTACTGGCGGCCCAGGCTTGGTCCGCTCTGAAAGTGGCGCCGGTATTTCCCCCCAGGTCGCCATAGTAGTGAAAATTCACCAGACCCAAGAGCAGGCTCTTGGCCATGGTCGGGCCGGCTGTCGTATCCGCCGGCAGCGCTGGTAACGGACTCGTCGGTACATACGCATACGTACCTGGCGTAGCGCCGCTGCCGGTATGATATTTCCAAAGATAAATCTCTGAATAACTATTGTCCACTGGTATCTTGCCCAGATCCACATCAGTGATACCAAGGCCAAGTGTCCGCATCAGGCTGTAGGCAGCAATACCGTTGGCGAGGTAGTACCGTTTGCCATCCACCGGATAAATGTACCAGGCTTCACCGTGCTGCTCAATTTGTAAAACAATCCGCCCGCGCAGACGGTTGACCAGCGCGCTGTCAAAAATAAATTTGCCCGCGCCGGTAGGATTGTACCCGTCGCGCACTTCACTGCCATCGCTGTAGCCATCACCGTCGCTGTCGGCATTCACGTCACTGGTGCCCAAACCCGCTTCCAGTGTGTCATCCAGTCCGTCCTTGTCCGTGTCTACTTTGAGGAGACGGCTGTCCAACCCAATCGGAATTTTGTTTAAATTCTCATTCGTAATACCAAGACCGAGCGTCCGCATCAGGCCATAGGCCGAGTCGCCATCGGGTAAATAAACCTTTTTCCCGGTCACGGGGTAGACATACCACGACTCGCCGTGCTCCTCTACTTGGAGAAGAATCCGGCCGCTGACCCGCTGCGCTAGTGTGGCCGCCTCGGCGCCAAAGAACGGCAGGCTCAAGAGCAGCCCGAACAGCGCCAGCCAAATAAACTTTTTCATAAAAATAGAATTAAGATTTAGGATTAAAGGATTAAAGAATTAAGAATAAATAACCCATTCTTTAATCTTAAATCTTATCTCTCATAATCATTGGTATCCTAGAAGGTTTACGAAGGCTTGTCAAAGCACTATAATAGGATTTAAGATTAAAGATTAAAGAATTAAGATTAAAGTTGCTATTCACGATCTTAAATCCTAATTCTTTAATCTTAAATCTAACTTCATGTTTCTCCTCATCAACAAACCCGCCGGCATCACCTCCCACGACGTCATACTCGGCTTGAGAAAAATTACCGGCGAAAAAACCATCGGCCACGCCGGCACGCTCGACCCCTTTGCCACCGGCCTGCTGATTGTGGCCGTGGGCCGTGAATCAACCAGCTGGCTCCAGAAATTTTTGAAATTGGACAAAGAGTATACTGCCACGCTGCGCCTCGGCACCGCGACTGACACACATGACAAAACCGGAAAACTTCTCCCAGCCAAACTCTCAACTCCCAGCTCTCAACTCCCAGCTCTCAATAAAAAACAAATAAAAAACGTTCTTAAAAACTTTACTGGTAAACAACTCCAAACCCCGCCCATGTATTCGGCCAAGAAAGTCGCCGGACAAAAACTCTACCAGCTGGCGCGGCAGGGTCAAACAGTAGAACGCGTGCCGCAGCGCATTACCATTTACCAAATCAAACTGCTGTCATACCATTATCCTGAATTGAAAATCAGAGTCGCCTGCTCCTCCGGCACCTATCTCCGAACCCTGGCCCATGATATTGGACAGCAGCTCGGCTGCGGCGCGTACCTGGAGGAACTGCAGCGCACTAAAATCGGCAAATATAAATTACGGCAGGCCGTGACGCTGGACAAGCTGACAGTGAATAACTGGCAGAAGTTTGGCGTGAAGATGGGAGTGACGAATTGACCCCGCCTTAGCGGGAGAAAATTCGTTACTGTAATACCGATAACGAATTTCGTCCCGCTGTGCCTGTCTCACTCACCTCGCTGGAGTTTTGGCGAAGCTGGGCGGTAAAGTAAGCGGGACTCAATTCGTCACTCCAAACGTTACTATACTTAAAAACCCCGGGCTCTCGCGAGCCAGGGGTTTTTTGTCCTGCTGGACTGGTTAATGTGTACCCCGCCAGAAGCGGGGTGATTTCTTAGAATACGCGGAGCCGGATCTGGGCTCCATAGATGCCCGTGATCAGCCGGTCCGGGTACTGCTTGGGGTCGTCGCCGACCTGGTACCCGTCGGGCGGGCTGGCGTTGTACCCAAGCATTTTCCCGTCGCCGGACATCTGGCCGAACTGGGCCGTGCCGGTAACGCTGATGTCGCCCTTGCCGGAAGGGAAGATATAACGGTAGCCGCCACCGCCACCGCCCATCAAGTACTCATTGCCCCAGCCGGCTGAGGAATACCCGACCGGATCCTCCGAATCATACGCGACGCCGTTCTCTTCCTTGAGATTGGAGTCGCCTGACTTGTTGCGGTCGCGGAAGACCACGCCTGGGTCCGCGTCTGACCGGAAATAGGTCGCCAGGCCGACAACGCCGAGCTGATGGCTGCCCTGAACGGCAAACCAGAACTCGGCTCGGGGCACCACGCTGTAGCGGTTGGTGGGGTAGCCGTCACCGGCCCACCAGTTGCCACGCACCTCCAGATGCAGTTTGCGATCCAGAAGGTCCGCGTACGGCAGGTACGTTTGTACACCCCAGACGGCCTTGCCGCCGCCGAAGTTGCCGCCGCCGATCTGGCCTTCGCCGATGAGGGAGAAACCCTGAAAGATCTGGAAACCGACCCCACCGCCCAACACCCCGATCGGATACGGGTAGTGCGGGTCATCGTTGCTGCCCTCGCTCAAACCGGACAGGAGATTCATCTGGGCGTCAAAGACACCCTGGAGAAACTCGCCCTTGGTGAGGAGCAACTGCCACTCGGTCCCAATGTTGCCGACCGCGTAGGCCTTCGTCGTCGTGAACATCATCATCGTTACCAAAACCAAAACGAACAGTTTCGTCTTCATCGCGTCCTCCGAGGAGCATTGTGGAACTGACGTATGCTTTAAACCGATAGCCACCATAGCCACCGGTTTTTTTCCTTTTTTCAAGGTCCTGTATGCCAACACACTATTGGAGTGTGATTTGTCACTATGGCATATTTTAAATAGAAAGTCAATCAAAAGCAAGGGAAAGTGTTTAAAATGAGAGAAAAAATCTTGAAACTTGAAACAAGGTGCGTTTTAAGTTTCATGTTTCATGTTTCAAGATCTCCACCTCCTAAAACTGCTCTTTGGTAATTTCATTCGTAATTCGTAATTAGTAATTCGCAATTAAAAAAGACGCCTTTTTGAAGCGTGCTTTGCGCTCTGAGCTCTGTGCTTTGTGCTATTTCCTTTCCGCTGCCGTCACCACATTCTCTAGTAACTTCGCCACCGTCACCGGCCCCACACCACCGACGGCCGGACTGATCAGGCTGGCTCTGTCTTTGACTGACTCAAAATCAACGTCGCCAACGCTCCGACCATCTACAATACTGACCCCGGCGTCAATCACCACCGCGCCGTCTTTGACCATCTCGGCTTTCAGAAGTTTCGGCTTGCCGATACCGGTAATAATAATGTCAGCCGACTGTACTTGTTCTAAACTATCATGCAATGACCGAACCAGCATCACCGGCAGCTGATAGACGTGTTCCAAGATTAAACAGAGCGGCCGGCCGACTAATCGTCCATGGCCAACGACCGCTATTTTTTTGCCAGGCAAATCAATGTGGTAATGTTCCAAGATGGCCAAAATGGCCGCGGGCGTTGGCGGCAAGAATATCGGCGCGCCGACCGCAATGGCACGCCAATTGGTCTCGGTCAAACAGTCCACGTCTTTGTCCGGCTGGATTAAATTCAAAACGGCATCCGTCTGCAAACTGGCGGGCAGCGGCAGCTGAATAATCAACCCATCTACCTGCTGTTGCGCCGCTGTAATCTGTTGCTCCAAGTCGGCTTGTGAAATGGTTGCCGGCCAGTGGAATAGTTTGAAATCAATACCGACCTCCTGCGCCGTCTGCTGCTTCTTGCCGACATAGAAGACCGAGCGCTGATCGTCGCCCACCAAGGCTACGCCCAAAACCGGCGGGCTAGACAGCTGCCCGACGCGCACGCGAATATCGCTCAAGATTGTCTCCGCCACCGCGGCACCATCGACGATCATAAAAAACAGACTCTTGATTCTTTAATCTTAAATCCTAAATCTAAGAATTAAGATTAAAGATTAAAGAATTAAGAATTAAGAATTATGCTTCTATACTACAGCATTCCACCGATCTTGCAATAACCAGCCTTCTGTGCTATGCTGCAGATACCTTAATTATTAATCCCTATGGTAGCGGTTGATGCGGTAATTAAGGAAAACACTGAACCAAGCGGTTCTGACTGAAAAATACTAATATACTTTGACTTTTCTCTTCGCATGTACCTCTCTTTCACAGAAAAGCAAATGAACACGGCGCTCTCCTCGGCGTAGTTAATTACTCCGCGGTTTTTTGGTGTTTTCCTCAATACTGACTGTTGGCTCAACGCCACTCTAGGGCATGGAGCAGACCTATGTCCATCATAACATTCGGGCTGATTGTCATCGGCGCTGCCGTCGGACTCGGCCTCGGTTTTATTTTAGAAAAATTAATTCAGGGTAATAAGACAACTAACGCCGCCAGCCGGGCTGAAAAGCTGCTGGCGGAGACGAAGGCCAAGGCTCAAGAAGCGCTGTTGGAAGCCAAAGACAAAGCCCTCAAAATCATTGATGAAGCTAAAGCGGAGGAAAAAACCCGCCGCGAAGAACTGAAGCAGACGCAAGTCCGCCTGGAAGACCGGGAGAGTAAATTTGACCAAAAGCTGCTGGATCTGGAGAACAAGCAGCAGCAGGTCTATGACAAAGCGCAGCAGCTGGAAGAAATCAAGAAAAAAATCCAGGATATTAAAGAGCAACAGCTGGCCAAACTGGAAACCATCGCCGGCCTGACCCGCGAACAGGCCAAAGACGTCATCCTGCGCAACATCGACGAGCAGAGTAAAGAAGCGATCCTGTCGCGCCTCAAAAAACTGGAACAGGAAGAGACCGACAAGGTGGAAGAACGGGCGCGTGACATTATCACCCTGGCGGTCCAGCGGTGCGCCCACTCGCAAGCCATGGAAATCACCACTACCACGATTGACCTGCCGTCGGATGAAATGAAGGGCCGCATCATCGGCCGCGAGGGCCGCAACATCCGCGTCATTGAGCAGCTGACCGGCACGGAAATCATCGTGGACGATACGCCGCAGGCCATCACCGTCTCCGGCTTCTCGCCGATTCGCCGCCACGTAGCCAAGAAAGCGCTGGAGATCCTCATCGCTGACGGCCGCATCCACCCGGGGCGGATTGAAGAAGCCGTGGATGAAGCGCGCAAGAATATCGCGCTGGATATCAAGAAATCCGGCGAAGAAGCGCTCTACCGTCTGGGCATCACCGGCTTTGACCCCAAGCTCGTCCAGATTATCGGCCGACTCAAGTACCGCACTTCCTACGGCCAGAATGTGCTGGAACACTCCATTGAAGTGGCGCTGCTCTGCACACTCTTAGCTGAACAGCTGGGCGCTAATGTTGACGTGGCCAAAAAGGGCGGCTTCCTGCACGACATCGGCAAAGCGGTCGATCATGAAGTCCAAGGCACCCACCCGGAAATCGGCCGTGATATTGCCGTCAAATTCGGCCTGCCGGAAGAAATCATCGCGCCAATCCTGACGCACCACGACGACAAACCGGCGACACTAGAAGCCATCATCGTCAAAGTGGCCGACGCTATTTCCGGCGCCCGGCCCGGCGCGCGCAAAGACTCGTACGAGCACTACGTCAAACGGCTCGGCGAGCTGGAAAAAGTCGCCACTTCCTTCCCTGGTATTGAGAAAGCCTACGCCATTCAGGCCGGCCGCGAGGTTCGCGTCTTCGTCTATCCCGAACAGGTGGATGACCTGCAGGCGCACAACCTGGCCCGCGAAATCGCCAAAAAAATTGAAGCTGAGCTCAAGTACCCGGGTGAAATTAAGGTCAATGTCATTCGGGAGATGCGGGTGCTGGAGTACGCTCGATAGATCTGTGCTATCAGTGCCCCCGAAGGGGGTCTGTGTTTCCGCGCAGCGGAACCGTGTGCGTTTTAAATTCATAGCACACAGAAGAACACTGACCCCGCACTCTGCGGGGCACAGATACACACAGACAATAAATAAAGTCTATGTTCAACAAAAAGAATAAAGAGTTAACAATTTTATTTTTCGGCGACGTCATGGGTAAGATCGGCCGCCGCGCGCTCAAAAAGTATCTGCCGGAGGCAAAAAAGAAATACCGCCCCGACATTACCATCACCAATGTTGAAAACTTGGCGCACGGCAGCGGCGTGACTGAGAAAACCTGGCGCGAGGTCGCTGAGGCCGGCATTGACTTTGCCACCGGCGGCAATCACAGCTTCCGCAAAGCCGAAGGCGTGGAGATGCTGGACAGAGACTACCCGCTGATCCGTCCGGCTAATTACCCGGAAGGCACGCCGGGTCTCGGTTACAAAGTGGTGGAGACGCCAAAGGGCCCGCTGCTGATCGCCAACGTCATGGGCCAGCTCTTCATCCGTAGTAATGAAGACATCGGCAATCCGTTTGTGGCGCTCAAAAATATTCTCCAGGAAAATCCCAACATCAAAAACATTCTGGTGGACATGCACGCCGAGACGACCAGTGAAAAAGTCGGTATGGGCCTGATGTTTGACGGTCAAGTCTCCGCCGTGGTCGGCACACACACCCACGTCCCGACCGCGGACTGTCGCGTCCTGGACAGCGGCACCGCCTATGTCACTGACATTGGCATGGTCGGCGCCAAAAATTCCGTCATTGGCGGCGAGGCCGATGTCCTCTTAGCCAAGTTCGCGGATGAAATCCAGAAGGCCCACTTTGATATTCCCGACTCCGGCATGTGCCTGATCAACGCCGTCCTGATAAAAATTGATTCTACCACCGGCCGCGCGCTCTCCATTGACCGGCTAGACAGTGAAATTGAGGTGTAGTATAATAAAAGTAGCTAAATTGAGCCCCCTACGAATTACGAATCCGTACGAATGTACGAATTGTAAGGACAACCCTAGGGTTGTCCCTACGACAGGATGATTCGTAAATTCGTACGGATTCGTAATTCGTAGGAGTATCTTAACCTCATAATCGCTTGTCTTATGAACAAAGCTACTCTCATTGATACATTAGCTGCCAAGGCTAATCTATCCAAAAAACAAGTGGAAGATCTGCTGGACGCCTTTATCCAGGCGACGATGGATACGATCAAACAGGGCGGTGAAGTCACCCTGACCGGATTTGGCACATTCTCCGCCCGCGTCCGCAAGGGCCGCGAGGGCATCAACCCGCGGACCAAAGCCGCCATCAGCATCCCGCCGACGCTGGTGGTCAAGTTTAAGGCCGGCAAAGTCCTGAAAGATACGCTCAAAGATCATCAGCACAGCGCTGGCGCCAAACCCGCTCCGGTTCCCATTGCTCCCATCACTCCGCCTCCGGCACCTGCTGCTCCGAGCGCGTAATAATTTTGAAAAACTAAAAAATCCTCCAAGCGGAGGATTTTTTGTATTTATTGACAATTTTAATCAACTACCACCAGAGGCGGTGGATAGAGCTTCGCTATTTCTAATTCCTACAAGATATTGAAATACTCTGTAGCCCCAGACTTGAGTTCTTAGTACACCATAGTACTTGCTCACTGCCTGAACTAATTCAGATTTTTCACGTTTCATAGTTCTCAATATATCGTCTCTAACCGTTCCTTTCTGTTCCTGGGCAAGTACGAAATCATAAACTTCTTGCAGTAAACGAAAAATTTCATCGGCAGGAGTAGCAAGATAAATGTTTATTTTTTCTCTACGATTTTCACAAAATTCCCGCAAGCCTTCGTTAACACCTTTTTCGGCCAACTTCGCGTTTATTTTATCTAATTCTTCTCTCATCGCCGCAGCTTGTTCTTCAATGGTTTGCACAGTAATACCAAACGGCATATCCCCAATGAGATTTTCCGCTGGTTTTGGTTCTCCTTCCATTGACATAATTTTATATACAATTAAACGTAATGATTCCAAATAATGCTGCCCTATAACTGTACGCTCTGCGCCCCAAAGTACTATTCGCTTTGCGCTTTGTGCTTTGAGTTTTGAGCCCTGCGCTACTTACTCGTAATTATCTTGTCTACAATCCCGTACTTCTTGGCCTCTTCCGGATCCATGAAAAAATCACGGTCAGTATCGCGCTCAATCGTCGCTAATGGCTGACCGGTGTGCTTGGCCAGGAGCTTATTCATCCGCGCGTGCACTTTGAGGATGCGTTCAGCGCGAATCTTGACGTCCGCGGCCTGACCCTCCGCTCCGCCCATCACCTGGTGGAGCATGATTTCACCGTTCGGGAGTGAGAATCGCTTGCCCGCCGCGCCGGCCGCCAGCAACGCCGCGGCCATGGAAGCGGCCTGACCAATGCAGATCGTCGCCACGTCCGGCTTGACATACTGCATGGTGTCGTAGATTGCCAGGCCGGCCGTCACGCTGCCGCCCGGAGAATTGATGTAGAGCTTGATATCTTTCTTGGCGTCTTCCGACTCCAAAAACAACAGCTGCGCGATAACAATGTTGGCGCTGACGTCATCCACCGGTCCGCCCAAAAAAATGATCCTGTCTTTCAAGAGGCGCGAATAGATGTCATACGCTCGCTCGCCAAATTGCGACTTTTCAATGACGGTAGGGATAAGGTAGGACATAAATTCAAGATTTAGGATTCAAGATTAAAGATTTAGGACTTGCTTGCCTCGCCGAATCCGCCAGCTGGCGGAGAAGGTGGGAAACTGGTAACTTGTAACTTGTAACTTAATCCCATGGTAGCACTGTTTTAGCCATATTTCAAGCCTTTTGCATTTAATCCTATTACATAGTATGATACTTGCGTGTCAAGAAAACAAGCTCCTCCTCCCGAGGGGTTTGTTTTTTAATCAATAACGTTGCCGGCAGTTTAACAAAAGTTAATAAATAGTTTAGACACTTTTAACACTCAATGTTTTATACTCAAAATTGAACCGTGGGGCTACGTCTGGTGACGCGGCTCAAACTCGACAATTGGGCCTGAGGGTTCGATCCCCTCTAGCTCCACGGTGTTCCTGACTTATTGACAACAGCTCTACAAAAGCATATGCTGTAAATACCAATTGTCGAGTTTGTGTCAACAAACTCCTCCTCCCGAGGGGTTTGTTTTTTTACTGGAAGATAGTCTGAAAATTGTGATATGATGTGTTTACATATGCCAAAACCTAATCTCAACAAACTCCGCCAAGATCTCATCATCATCACCAAAAATTTAACCCTGCGCAGCGCCTGGGGCCTATTCAGTCCGGAAAAAATTGATGCGGGTACGGCGCTACTCTTGGATCAACTGGAAACAAAACCGACCGATGTCAGTCTGGATCTCGGCTGCGGCTATGGCGTGATTGGTCTGACCGTGGCGAAACTCTGTCCCCGGGGTACAGTGCATCTCATAGACAAAGACTTCGTGGCGATTGAATACACCAAGAAAAACGCCGCGCTCAATCACCTCAACAACTGTAAAATTTACTTGAGCAACGGCTTTGACCAAATCCCTAAAGACGTGAAGTTTGATACCGTTATCTCAAACCTGCCGGCCAAGATTAGCCAAGAGCTGATGGATATTTTTCTGCTCGACGCGTTTGCCCGACTCAAACCAGGCGGCAAATTTTATGTAGTAACGATTTCCGGACTAAAAGAGTATATTTAGGACTTACGCCTTTGCGTAATTTAAGTAATGAGCGATGGAAATTCTGGTAATAGATATCTTCTGTTCATACCAACTGATGCCTTCTGCGATTCTCGCTCTTTCCAATTTAAAGAATGTCATGAACGCGGCGAAT
>JACRDY010000036.1 GCA_016218485.1 Candidatus Falkowiibacteriota bacterium | reverse complement strand
TTTTCTCCTGCAATTTCTAAATTTTGGCTGCACATTATTCAGAACTCGTCAGCTTATCCCGCGATAAACCTCCTCGTTCTTCATAATTTTCGCTCAAAATTTAGAAATTTCGTTACGAAAGAGGGTTTTGAGATGACCTCATACCAATTCGTACATTCGTAGGGGTTACTATTTTATTAATTGAAGTTAAGAGTAAAATAATACATACCCATGGCGCAGAGGCCTTGGAGTGTCGTGCCAGCGGCTTGGGATGGCAAAGGGATGTCGGTCGTGCCGGTCGCGGGGAGACGAGTCTGGTAATTAATCTGGGGGAGGTAAATAACCGAGGAGCAATCAAAAGTGCCTTTGGTATTGACGCGCAGAATGGTTGGCAGGCCGGCTTGCGCGATTGTTTGCCGTGGCAGGTAGCCGCCGCGGGCGCTGATGGTGATAATCTGGGTGCCGTTGACGATACTGACATTACTACTGCCGGCTGCCGCGGGCTGGTTCTGCTGGCTGCGGTTGGCGAGCAGGAAGACCGCCACCAGCATCAGGACAACCGTGCCCACCACGACGATGATAACTTTCATACAGAGTTAGAGGTTAAGAAACGGAGGAATCAGGCCAATAACCACCAAACTGTTTAACAGATTGAAGAGCGCAAAGAAGATAACGATCAGGCCCGCGGTTTTAAAGAAAATACCGGAGTGTACTTTGTCCTTAATACTCAGGGAACTGAAGCTTAAAATCGCCAGTATTGGCAGCGTGCCGAGCGCGAAGGCCAGCATAGTCAAGCTGCCGGTCAGGAAACTGCCGGTGGAGAGGCTGTAGAGCTGCATGGACTGAGTAAAGCCGCAGGGCAGGAAAAAAGTCGCGCCGCCGACGAGAAAAGGCGTCAACGTGTGATTGACTTTTTTTATTTCCAAAAGATGGCGCGAGAGGAAACGCGGCAGTGTCGGCTGCAGCCGCTTGGCCCAGGGGAAGATATCCAGGAGATTGAGGCCGAGGATGAAGAGGACGATGGCAATGATGAGGTTGAGGGTAAAAACGCCGTTGCGCTGCAGCTGGACTGTGGCGCCGAGCATGCCAATAACGCCGCCCAGGAGAAAAAAGGTGATCAAACGTCCCAGGTGGAAGAGCAGCTGCGGTTTGACGGTGTCGCCCTCTTTGGCAAAGCTGGCTGACAGGGAGAGTACTAGACTGCCGACCACCGCCATACAGGTGGAGAGTGAGGCGACAATGCCGATGATTATGGCGGCGCCGTAGGTGACTTCTCCGGTCGTAATCAGGTTCACCAGGCCGAGCTTCTGCAGGAGGATAAAGACGGCGACGAAACCGAAAGCGATGGGCGCGGCCAGTTTGAAATCCGCCCAGCTGATGGCGGCGGTCGGTTTGTCTGCCGACACGGTGTAGCCGTGCGGCTGGAGTTTTTGGTTCGCTGCGGTGATGATGCTGTCTATAGGCATTTCATTAAAGTCGCCGTGCAGCGCCACCTGGTGACGGGCGAGGTCAGCCGTCACTTTTTGTACCTGCGGCAGACTCTGCAGCTCGTCCTCAATCAGCAGAACGCAGGCGGCGCAGTGCATGCCGGTGACGTGAAACTGGCAGGTGTTCATAGGGAGTACGTTGAAAGTAAAAATTCTGTATTGGTAATTGTCCAGGAGGCAACGGTATTTATTCAGCACCTTCCAGCATACCCCGTCAGCGTGCTCTGGGGGATGAATGGTTGAGAGAGTATGCCTGCAGTGTGTACTGCCCCGACAGGAAGGTGCTGGATTGATTTTTGTCGTCAGTATACTCTGTTGGGGGTATTTTAGCAAGGGAAAGGGAACCATGAAAACAAAGAAACAAAGAAACAAAAAATCGGCTCTATTCCAGTTAACTACCCATTTTCACGTATTATCAAGTAGTGTAGAACGAAAAAGAAAAACCGTCTAGTATGTTCACCAGCCGATTTTTTACAACACAGTAGACGAGAATATAAATAAAAAAATAAGGATGAAACGCGTATACCATTGAAAGTAATACTCATCCATCCTCTCAAACTCCTAAGGAGCGTATTGTGATACGTTCCAACAACATATTTAGGACTTACGCCTTTGCGTAATTTAAGTAATGAGCGATGGAAATTCTGGTAATAGATATCTTCTGTTCATACCAACTGATGCCTTCTGCGATTCTCGCTCTTTCCAATTTAAAGAATGTCATGAACGCGGCGAAT
>JACRDY010000035.1 GCA_016218485.1 Candidatus Falkowiibacteriota bacterium | reverse complement strand
ACTTTTTATTTAACTTTACAAAAAAATTATCTTTGATATAATAAAATTGTCAAAAAGTTAGACAGTTTATACACATAAGTTTCTACGAATTATCCGCCTTGGCTTCACCTTTGGCGAGACGGGCGAATCCGTACCCCGATATTAATCGGGGCGAATGTACGAATATATAAAGATATGCGAGAAATAGAAAAAGTTCTGGAGGACGCCGGGTTGTCGCCCAAAGAAGCCAAGGTGTACTTGGCAATGTTAGAGTCGGGCGCGGCCAGTATTGTGGATGTGGCTACCAAGACGGGGCTTAACCGTACCACGCTGTACCCGGTAGTGGAACGGATGCTGCAGAATAAGTTAATTTTCAAGTCCACCAAACACAAGAGTGGGCGCTTCGTGGCCGAGAAGCCGGAGAAGCTGCTGGCGCGCGCCAAAGCGGTGGAGGTGAACTTGGAGCAGAATATGTCGGTCCTCAAAGCGCTGCAGCGCCATACGGACGCGACCGCGCAGATTCGCTATTTTGAGGGACCGGAAGCGTACAAAGTTCTGTACGAAGATTCTTTATTACAGCCCGCCACTTCGGAAGTGCTGGCTTTTATGTCGGTCAAGAATATTTGGAAATATTTGCCAGAAGAGTTTTCGGCCGATTATGTGCAACGTCGTGCCAAAAGAAATATTCTGGCGCGCGTTATCGCCATCAATTCACCGGAAGCAAGAGATCTCGTTAAGTCTGCGGCGCGGGAAATGCGCAGTATTCGCCTGGTCCCCGCCTACTCCAGTTTCCCGACCGACATGCAGATTTATGGCAATACGCTCGGCCTCTTGTCGTATGAAGACAATTTTTTCTCGGTTATTATTGAGAGCGCCAAAATTGTGCAGATGCAGCGCGCGGCCTTTGAGCTGATGTGGGAGGGCGCAAAAAAATACCAGCAGGATTTGCCGTATTATATTTATCCGAATGAAATTATTTTGTAGTGAATAGCTCAAAGCACAGAGCTTTGTGCTCTGTGCTTTGAGCTAGTAAATTTCCTTCTGGTAACATTCTTCACAGTACACCCGTTCCGGCCGGTTCGGTGCGTATGAGCTTTGGATCGGTTTACTGCAGTGTGAACAGGTACGGTCGTAGAGCGCGCGTGGATTTTTGCGGTGCAAACGGTCAAGGATCCGGCACTGGAAACATTTTTCCGGCAGCGGTACGCTCATGCGGCTATTGAGCTCTAGCTCTTGCTTGGCCAGACGGTAGTTTTTGCCGCACATCTCGCAGACAAAAGTTTCTTTGGTCAGATCGTGCTCGGCAGTCAGTGTGTCCGGCAGCGCGCAGCTGGCCGGTTGCGGCTGCTGTTCATCGTCCGCCCAGATAAAGCCTTTGGCTTCCGCTGTTGCTTTAGTCAGCGGGTAGTAGTCTTGCGCCAGGGTATCGTTGTAGGGACAATAGGCCATGGCCGGCGGGAACCACTGGCCATATTCGCCCGTGGCGCGCATATGTGCAATGATTTTGTCTTTGAGCGCGGCATATTTTTCGGGCGTGTATTGTTGGTTGAGAATGCAATGTTTCTTGTGCGACAGACTGACACAGCCGAAGCAATCGCTGCAGGCTTTTTGGCACATATCCGAGTATTCCACGTTGTAGCAGTTTTCCCAGACTTGGGTGCAGAATTTTAATTGTTTAGAAGCCGTGCCGATGCTGACACTGGAGTAGCACTGCTCGGTGCCAGAGTGACCAAAGTGATCAACATCATAGCAGTCCTGACTGCCGGTCAGCCGGGTAACGTACTTGCTGTCTTCCACCTCATAGCAGTCAAAAGACGCGCGAGCATTTTTACAGCGCGTCAGATAATCGCCCGTGCACTCAAGGTTATTAAAGCCCTGCGCGTACTTGTGCACCGCGCGCTGTTTCAATTCATCATATTTCTTTTTCATTTCGGCGTAGACGCGCCGGGAGGCCAGGTTAATTTTGGCCCGCTCTATTTTGTAATCATCTTCAGATAATTGTTTGTTCCAGAGGCAGAATTTTTGGTTGCGCAGGTTGGCGCAGCCGAAACAATCACTGCAGCCGGAGCAGTCAAAGAGAAAGGCCGAGTCGCGGCACCCTTTGCAGTTGTCGCTAGCGATTAGGTTGTATGACTGATCGCAGTTGACGCAGTCGAAGCAGCGCTCGGAATGGTAGACTTCAGTACAATCCATCAGGTTGAATGAGTCGCGAATGAAATTGCAGTAGTAGCAGTCTTCACAGGTGAAGGCGCTGAAGATGAGGTAACAGCTCTTGATGTCAGTAACGGCGTTGCAGTAGTCGCTGTTGACAATGGTGCCCTGGGTCACAAAGAGGCTGGGGCGCGGCGCCAGTTTCCGGATGTCATGAAACTGTTCAAAAAATGGACGCGAGAAATCAAAATCGCGGCCGTGTTCCAGCTGATCCCATTTATCAGAGTACCAGCAGTCCAGGCAGTAGACTCTGTACGGTGAGTTGGCGCGATACGCCGACAGGTGCATTTTTTTACATAAGTCGCAGGGACGGTAAAACAGGCTGCGTTCTGATCGCCAGGCCAGGCGCGACTGCTGACGACAGGCCGGACAGTGCGTTGGTTCGGGCACGTTTAATTTGGCATAAAACTCCCGGTCGTCGGGTTCAATAATGAATGATTGTTTGCAGGTGAGACAGTTTGGCATAAGTGCTTTCAGTGTACCGTATAGAGTAATAGTGTCAAATAAAATATAGAGACAAGCGGTTGTTATGGTATGGCCGTGTTCATCCGTGCGCTCCGCAGGAGCCCGTGTATTCCGTGTCCCATTAAAACGGACACGGTTCCGCTCGCGCGGAAACACAGACTCCGCTTCGCGGAGCACGGACGAACACGGACCGGTTATTGAGTTATTAGACATTTGAGGAGCAGCCGAGTAAAATACCTCTACGATGATATTTTTCCTCTACGGCCCGGACACCTATCGCAGCCGGCAAAAACTCAATGAACTGAAAGCCAAGTTCCTCGCTGACGTGGACAAGTCTTCGCTCAATCTCACTGTTTTTGAAGGCAAAAATCTCAAACCGGCCGAGTTTCGTTCGGCAGTCAGCACGCCGCCATTCTTGGCGCGCAAGCGCATGGTGGTCATCACCGATCTGCTGGGTGACAACAAGAATAAAGATTTGCCGTCAGAGATCATCGCGCTGCTGGACAACGACAAACTGTTGGCAGACGTTATTCTGATTTTTTGGGAATCAGGCAAGGTGGACCGGCGCACGGCGCTGTTCAAACGTCTGGACAGAGAAAAATACGTCTCCGAGTTCGCGCTCCTGTCCGACAGTGAGCTCAAGCGCTGGATCACCACTGAAATAAAAAAACAAAACGCCAAGATTGAACCAGCGGCGCTCGAGCGGCTGCTGCAATTATTAGGCAGCGATCTGTGGGAAGTAACCACGGAGGTGGGTAAGCTGGCGGCTTACGCTGACGGCAAAACCATTACCGTGGCGGAGGTCAACGCTTTTGTCAAAGGCAAGTTTGATGATAATATTTTTAATTTTGTTGACGCCATCAGCGCCAAAAATCAGCAGCGTGCCTACCAGCTCTTGAGCGATCAGCTGGACTCTGGGGCGCATGAGCTGTACCTCCTGACCATGCTCATCAGGCAGTTTCGGATTCTCTTGCAAGTGCGGAGTTTGCTGGACGAGGGAGCGGCTGATGCGGCCACGGTGGCGCGTGAGCTGGGTCTGCATCCATTTGTGGCCAAAAAATCGTTAGTGCAGGTGCGTCATTTTTCTCTTGACGCGCTCACCGCTATTTACCAGCAGCTAGTAGCCACTGATCTGCAGATCAAGACCAGCCGGGCTGACGCGCGGACGCTTCTGGATCTGCTGCTCATCAAAATCATGAGTTGATAGGTATATTTTCCGTGTTTTTCTGTGCCCGCCGCCGCGGGTCTGTGTTTTTGTCCCTTAACTGCGGACACTGAAGAACGCGAGACTCCGCTTCGCTGAGGCACAGAAAAATACAGACACTATTTTAAGTAATCTGTGCTTATCTGTTTTTATCTGCGCTATCTGTGGCTTATTACTTTTTCAGCGCTTTGATTCGTTTACTCAAACGAGATTTGGTGCGCGCCGCTTTGTTCGGATGGAAGACATGATTCTTGGCGGCTTTATCCAGTGTTTGCTGGAGATCTTTGTATAATTTTTCTATTGCCGAGAGGTTCTTGCCGCCGAGGGTTTTTTGAATTTGACGAGTCAAGAATTCAACTTTTTTCTTCACCTGTAGATTGCGGCCGGTTTTTTTAACCGATTGTCGCAGGGCCTTTTTGGCCGCTTGTTTCTGGGGCATAATTAGGTGGTTAGGTAGGGACAGGGCATTGCCCTGTCCGTACGGGGTTAGGTAGGGGCGACCGGTATTTATCCGCCTCCCATTCGGGCCTGATGGATCCTCATGGCCGAAGGCGGGCGGACGGTTGCCCGATTGTTCAAAGTAGGCCTAGTGTAGCTGTTTTAGGATGGTTCGTCAAGGAATCTTGGGACAGGAATCTTGGGATGAAAGGCTATATTTGTTGACAAAATTGTTATAATAACATAAGTTAAAAGAGTACTGATTCATAAATTTACGTACAACTGGGGGTTGGCCATGTCGCGTCATCGGTACTATATGTATAGAGTGGACCCCCAGGGGGTCATGGAGGCCGAAACACTTCCGTTGTTGCGGAAGTGGGAAGTGGTCCGGATCCGGACTGGGGAGCCCTTTGGGGAATTTCTCTTCAGGGTGCAGTGGAAGTGTGGTCGCCGCGGCGGCAATGCTTGGTCGCTGAAAGGCAGCGTGCCTTTTGTCGGGTTTGAGAAAGTCCGCGCCCGGCTGTGGTGCAAGGCCACTTCCGGCGAGTGCTTTCTCGGCATTGATTGTCGTGAGCTCGCCAAGCGTGAGGCGCTGCGAGCGGCGCCCATTCGACGGCAGCGGACCGAGCAGCCGAAACCGTTGCTCGTCGCCGCGGTCAGCGGCTAGCTGGCGCATTCATTTTTTGAGGATACGCAGTGCCACGGGCTTCGAGCCCGTGGCATCTTTCATTTCTATATTCTCTTTTAGGGTTTTTACCCCGTCCGCTTGCGGCGGGGTAGTTGATTATTCACTTACCCCGCGATCTCTGCCGCGGGGACAATAAAAAATCATAAATTCAAAATCCCCCTCCCGAGGCGGGCAGGTAAGCTCCAAATAATATCAAAATCATAAATCCTAAACTATAAACTACGGTTTTAGAATTTATGATTTAAAATTTAAGATTTATTTAGGATTTAGGATTTTGAGTTTATGATTTTTTGTATTATTCCCCTTTCGGCTTTTCTATCCGCAGCGGCTCGTAGCCGACGCTCCCCTCTTCGCCATTGATGCGGATAACGTCCTTGTCAATTTTTTTGAATTCGGTGGCGCCGTCGTCATACTGGTTGACTACCGTCGCCAGCGAGCGGCCGAGTTTGTCGTATTTCTCGGCGTATTTCTTAAGGTGCACGGTCAGGTCGCCGACTCGTTTGACAATATCTTTAGCCTGCTCCTCTATTTGCATGGCTTTGAGCCCCTGCAGCACGGTTTGTAAGTAGGCTAAGAACGACGTCGGTGAAACAATAATTACCTTATACTTTGAGGCGGCGCGTTGTATCAGACTCTCGGTGTCTTCTTTGAGCGCCCCGATTTTATTAATAATCAAATCGTAGTAAATCGCCTCGTGCGGGATAAACATAAAGGCGAAGTCCATGGTGCCTTTGCTCGGCTGAATGTACTGGGCAGTTTCCGCAATCCGTTCTTTGAGATCGCTGACAAAGATTTTTTCCAGGCGAACTTTTTCCGCCGGATCTTTCTCGTCCATGATGCGGTTGTAATTCTCCAGAGAAAACTTGGAGTCAATCGGAATAATTTTATCCTTGACAAAGACGACCGCGTCCGGGATCAGGTCTTTGCCGCCCTCGTCTTTACCGAGCTGGTATTGCATCTCGTAGCTGCCGGGTGGCAGAACGTTTTTTAAGACCGTCTCCAGATAATATTCGCCGAGCACGCCGCGCTGTTTCGGGTTCTTGAGAATATCCTGCAGATTCTGGAGCTGGTCGGCGAATGTTTCCACGCGCTTGCCGGTCTCTTTGACCTGCGACAGCTCCTGGGTGATCTCTTTAATTAATTTTTGCGATTCGCTAAACTGGGTGGTGACTGACTGGTGCATCATTTTTGACGATTCGCCGATTTTGCTATCAATCGTCCGGGTCAACTCATTGAGCTGGTTTTGGATCAAGAGCAGGCTGCCGTGATCAGGCCCCGGGGCATTATTTTGGCTTTTTTTAGATAAAAAATAAGCCATTACTCCCAGGCCAGCCAGGAGGATAATAATCAAGATAATTACGAGCGTTTCCATAGGATTGATTTTAAGTCAGATTTCAGCTAGAATTATATCACCATTTGCTGCTTTGACAAAAAAACAAAATTTTCTTCATAACCTCTTTATTTTTAGGTAAATATATTTTGCGACGCTATATTTTATCTAAATTTAAATAAAAAGTTAATTTTCCGTCTAAAATTTTAAGGTTTGTTCCACGTAGAACATTAAAACATTAAAACACAAGAACATTAAAACAATTCCTGATTTTACTGTACTGCTATCGTTTTAACTTCTCTTGTTTTTATGTTCTTGTGTTTTAATGTTTTAATGATTTTTGCCCTCATCGTTCAGTGGACCCGCCTGCGCCAAGGCCTGAAGCCTTAGGCTATGGCGGGCAAGTAGGACAGCAGATTACGCCTGCCTGCCAACGCCTAGGCCCTCATCGTTCAGTGGATAGGACACCAGATTCCGGATCTGGTAACTGAGGTTCGAGTCCTCATGAGGGCGTAGGCCTTGGCGGGCAGGGAGTCCTCATGAGGGCGTTTTGCCCGCGTAGCTCAATGGACCCGCCTGCCAACGCCTAGGCCCCCGTAGTTCAAAGGATAGAACGAGGGACTCCTAAGCCCTAAATTTAGGTTCAATTCCTAGCGGGGGCGTAGGCCTTGGCGGGCACGATAGAGCGGTTCCGTCCTAAGGAAATGATTGGGGGTTTCCGCTCATAGCCTTTCAGGTTTGAGCGGATCCGCTCTCGGCAGAGCCGATGAGCTGACGACTCCCTCCGCGGGCGGATAATTTGTTTAATTTTGTTGATTTAGCTCAACCCCACCCTGTCCCTCCCCTTACTTCGGTCGCCTTCGGCGAACCTTGCAAGGAGAGGAGACGGGACTTACCACCTTGGCCGGACGAGCCGGTCTCTCCCCCTTATTCATAAGGGGGAGGAAAGGAGGGGGTTTGCAGCTTAATCAAGGCTTTAGTGCTTTAAATATCTGCCTGCCATTACCTTTGGGCCTATGGTCTAGTGGTATGACATCGCATTCGTCCCGCACTTTTAGGGGGCCCGTAGCTCATCTGGTAGAGCGCTGCATTCGCATTGCAGAGGTAAGGGGTTCGATTCCCCTCGGGTCCAAAAAAGTGCGGGACGGAGGCGGGAGTTCCGCTCATAGTCCTTTGGACTTGAGCGGATCAGCTCACGGCTTTGCCGATGAGCTGGCGATTCTCCCTAGGTCCAATGGCGATGGCAGGCAAAAAATTTACAGGGTCTCCCCTTTTCCGAGTCTTTATTCGTGGTTAAATTTAATGACCGGAAAAGTATTCATGATGAACAGGGGAGAGAGTGGTTTTGCAAAAATAGTAGTTTAAAAAAATATGGAAAATATTGAAAATAAGCCAAAAAATGAGGATGGTTTAAAAAAGGCGGTGGAAAAACAAACGCTCGGTTATATTCTAGCCGGGTTTGGCTTTGTTACCGGCCTGGCCTGGAATGAGGCGATCAAGGCATTAATCAATTTCATTTTTCCTTTCGCAGTTTCTTCGTTGCTGGCAGAATTTATTTACGCCATTATCTTGACCCTATTAGTGGTGGTGATTGGTCGTTATTTGGCTAAATTAAGCAAATAGGCTGGTAATCAGTAAGCAGTAACTAGTAATCAGTAACTAGTAACTAGGACGCCAGTTACCAGTTACTGATTACTAGTTACTCATTCGGACGCATAGCTCAGCTGGTTAGAGCGCTGCATTCACATTGCAGAGGTCGGAGGTTCAAGTCCTCCTGCGTCCACCAGAAGATACCCTGACTTTAGGGTATTTTTTGTTTTCTTCAGCCGATTACCGCGCTACAACATTGCAGAGGTCGCCCCGCACAATGCGGGGCTGCGTCCACCAAAAAGCACCTTAGAAAAGGTGTTTTTTGTTAGATTTTCCACTGGGAAGTATTGATGAAGTCAGGTCGGGGAGTATTGGTGCAGTACCTGGGAAGTATCTGTTCAAAGGCATAGCTCTTAATTTCACTGCCTATTGTTGTTTATCTTTTAGCCCGCTCTGTTAGAATGTTAGTCAGTGGTTGAGCAAAAGAGAGGGAATAGCCCGTTCCTCTCCAAACCATCAGAGAGGACAGGTGAGGTTGCCGGAGCTTTGGCTAGGCTAATACGGCTCCCACCCCCTCTCGCTCACTCCCCCCGCTTCGTCCGAGGTGGGCAACATCAACCATTAAAACACAAGAACATCATTAAAACATTAAAACAGTTCTTGATTTTTGCTTTCACTCTGTTGTTTTAATGTTCTCGTGTTTTTATGTTTTAATGAACAAAAGGACGTCTGTGACGCCCTTTTTGCGCTGATTGCATGGATTGTTGGTTGGCACATCCTGTGCCGTTGTCAGCGGTGGAGCTGGAGTCCCGTAGCGAACGTACCACTACTGCGTAACCCCAGTTACGATCGCGTGCCGAAAGCCGGAAAACGATACATTCGCGCCCTAAAGTGTGTGAGAGGTTAGTAAACCGCCCCCGTTGTGCGAGGCAGACACATCTCTCAAGCTGTGAATTACGAAACTCCCCCAATTAACTAAAACTTGATATACTAAAAAAGACACCCTAAGGTGTCTTTTTAGAACTGTCTAAGTCTATGAAGCTCTTAATCTTCAAAAAGCTTAAAGCAGTTGTCACACAGCTTTGT
>JACRDY010000034.1 GCA_016218485.1 Candidatus Falkowiibacteriota bacterium | reverse complement strand
CACCTCTTTTTGCTTGTGGCCGCTCATTAAAAGAGCTTCAATCCTATCCCGTTCTGACTGGCTTACATGCTGGTAGTTTAACTTTCTCATAGGCCTTAATTTTACCTCTGAAAAAGTTGCACTTCAAAAGGGAATCTTCGAGATCGAGAACAATCGTGGGAATAGCTCAGCAGGTTTACCCGCCACAATTTAGCTCTAGTAATGAAGGATATCCGTGACTCTCTCACGCGCGTGCAATCCAAGCAGATAACGTTTTTGTACCGAGGTAAATTGAGGCGGGTGAAGAGCGCTCCGCCAACAAGGGGAGAGGTCGTCCCGCTCAAGCGGGATTGCCCACTATTCAAAAAAGAGGCGACCGAGTTGGTCTAAGGCAGCGGTCTTGCAAACCGCTAGGCTGTCAAAACATGTTAAGACAACCTCGCGCGGGTTCGAATCCCGCCCTCTTCCATTCATGAACACGGCCCGTCGAGCGGCTTCATCAAGTCTTTCATTAACCCCTCCGATGCCATCGCCCCGTGACAAAGGAGCTCACACGGAAGACCCTTGGTGATGCCCGCTCGACGGGTGTTTTTTTTGATGAAATAAAATAGACCCCAAATCTACGATGAGACGACTGTAGGCCATTTTTTCATAAAAACATGAAAATACGAGAACATTAAAACAGGTTGTTTTAATGTTTTAATGTTCTCGTGTTTTCATGTTTTCATCCTTCCTATTGACCGCCCAGTAACGATATGATGTAATGACTCTAGCCAATCGAACGATACTGATCTTACCGGCACTGCCCAAACCACTCAATGCCGGTGGCACCTTCTCTACGCCGGGATTCATCGTCCCCGAGCGGTCCCACCCGCCTCATACCCTCTGACGAGAGAAGTCACTGGTATGAAAGCCAGTACCACCGGTTAAACGCGGCTAATGGTAGTCGCGACAGATCCGGCTCGGGTCACCCGAATAATGATTGGCGCATGGACTTACCCTCCTAATTGAGTTCCTTCAGTATTGGCCCCGAAAGGGGTCTTTCTTTTTTTCATTAAGTTAAAAGTTATAAAGTTGCCAGTACGGAACTTAAAACTACTAACCGTATAACTTGATAACTGACAACTTTATATGGTACTCTAAAATCAAGTCAATAATTGGTAAGCATTTGAAAACCGTGCCAGTTGGCCGCACAGCGGCCCGGGAGAGTTCGCGTAACGATTGATGGCCCGTCCCATTGCAGCGCGGCGCATAATTGGGGTTCTGGTGTAACCAACGGGAAACCCCGCTGGAGCGGGGCTCTCAGGATAACAGCACCTTTCGGTTGACGCTGAGAGCAGATGCTTACCAATCTCACATCCAGAGCCCGCCGAGCCACCTGCTCGACGGGCTTTGACCTTACTTGAGTAAATGGAGAAATTCCTGCTCGTCAATAATCTTCACGCCGAGTTTCTCTGCCGCGGCATACTTAGAGCCCGGGTCAGCGCCGGCCACCAGATAATCGGTTTTCTTTGAGACTGAACCCGAGACGCTGCCGCCCGCCGCCCGAATCTTATCTTGCGCTTCATCCCGGCTCATGGTTGCCAAACTGCCTGTCAGCACAAAAGTCTTGCTATTGATCTTGGGACTTGGGATTTGGGATTTGGGATTTTTTATCTGTACTCCCCTCTCGATTAACCGATCCACCAACGCCAAAGTTTTCTTATCATGAAAATACTCATAAATGGACCGTGCCACCACCCCGCCAATATCCTCAACCGCCTCCAGCTGCTCTGGACTGGCGGCTATTAACTTCTTGAGGCTGCCGAACTGACCGGCGAGCGCGATCGCGGTCTCCTCTCCCACATGCTTAATGCCGAGCGCGAACAAAAACTTTGCCAGAGTCACCGTCTTACTCGCCCGGATCGCCTCAATCAAATTTTTGGCTGACTTCTCGGCAAAGCGCTCCAACGGCTCCAAGTCGGCTTGCTCCAGAGCAAAAATATCCGCCGCGTCTTTAACCAACCCTTCAGCCATCAGCAGCTCGACTATTTTCTCGCCCAGGCCGTCAATATCAAAGGCTTTGCGGCTGACGAAATGGATAATCCCGGCCCGCTCCTGGGCATAGCACTGTTTGTTGCTGCAGAATAAGGCCACGCTATTTCCCTGCTTGCCTGCCGACTTGTCCCCCGTAGTTTTAACGGAGGGGGAAGCGGACTTCTTGTCGCTAATCATCTGCTTCTGGACCGCTGAACCGCAAATCGGACAGTGCGCGGGCATCGTAAACTTTTTTTCTTTGCCCGTGCGCAGTTTCGGCAGCACCTCCACCACCTCTGGAATAATATCCCCTGCTTTCTGGACTACCACGGTGTCGCCGATCTTGACGTCCAGCTTCCTGATCTGGTCTTCATTATGCAACGTCGCGCGCTTGACCGTGCTGCCGGCCAGCTGAACCGGCCGCAGATGCGCCACCGGCGTCAGTGTGCCAAGCCGGCCGACCTGGATACTAATATCTTCAATCACCGTAGTAACTTTTTCCGCGGCAAACTTAAAAGCCACGGCCCAGCGCGGGGCTTTGCCCACATGACCCAAGAGTTCCTGATAGCGCCGCTGATTAACTTTGACCACAATACCATCAATCCAGTACCCCTGCTGATCACGCTTACGTTCCCAGCGCTGCCAAAAAGCAACAACCTCGTCCGTACTCTGACAGAGCTGATGGTGCGGGTTGACGTTGAACCCGAGCGCGCGGAGGGCCTCCAGTTCAGTAATTTGACTAGCGGGCGGCGTGTCAGTGCCTCCCGACCAGTCATAAACGAAGCAGTCAAGATTGCGCGCCGCCACAATCTTTGGGTCCAGCTGACGAATGGTGCCCGCAGCGGCGTTACGCGGATTGGCGAATTCCGGCTGACCGTCGGCGCTGCGCTGCTGATTAATTTTCTTGAGCTGCTCCAACGACAGCCAGACCTCGCCCTCCACGATAACATTGACTGGACGCCGCAGCCGCAGCGGAATACTGTGAATCGTCTTGATATTCTGAGTGACGTCTTCACCAATCAGCCCATCACCGCGCGTCGCTGCCCGCGCCAGCACGCCCGCTTCGTACGTCAAAACGACATGGAGCCCGTCAATCTTTAGCTCACAGCAATACTCCAGACGCGGACGGCTGCCGATTGCTTTTTCGAGCAGCTTAGCGATGCGTTCCTGCCAATCAGTCAATTCCTGGGGTTCAAATATATCATTAAACGACCACTGGCGGACAACGTGGTGAACTTTGACGAACTTATCCAAAGGCCGGCCGCCAATCCGCTGCAGCGGTGAATCAGCCGAACGGAGATCTGGATATGCCTCCTCGAGCGCCCGCAGCTCACGCTGGAGCGAGTCGTAGACTTCGTCAGTCACGGTCGGATCATCGAGCACGTGATAGCGGTAGCGCAGCTCATCAATCTGGCGCGCGAGCTTGCCCATCCGCTCCGTGATCTCTTGTTTGGTTAACTGTTTTGCCATCGCGTAATCACTTTAGAAATCCAATTAAACGCCCAGCCGCTCGTCGGAATATTCTGTTTGTCGAACCAGTACACTGAAGCGACGTCGTCTTTGGCCACAATCGTGCCCTGATACTCCGTCACCAGGTAAAACAGATTCAGGGTTTTGAACTCTCGGCCCTGGAAAACATAATCCCCGATCTCGGAATCCAATAATTCATATTTCACAGCAGTAATATTCAGCTCTTCCTCTAGTTCGCGCTTGAGCGCCGCCTCGGCCTCTTCGCCATAGTCCAAGAATCCTCCGGGCAAATCCCACTTGCCCTGCTCCGGCTCGTGCTGGCGCTTGGCCAGCAGCACCTGACCCTGTTCATTCATGATGAGCGCGCCAAACGCCGGCGCTGAATTTTGATAAAAAATATAATGACACGTCTGACACTGGGGAGCGGCCGAGTCAGTCTTAGTCAGCCGGCCGCCGCAGCACGGACAAAATTGATATAGCATACTGCTAATTTTTGGTGATGACTTTTTCAGAAAACACCACGTAGTCAAACAAACCGTAGAGCGGCGCGCGGCGCGGCGTGGTGATAACAATCTCTTGGCTGCTCCGGCCGTACTGCCCAGTCAGGCGCAGTTTCAGACGAGCCGGAACAGGCACCGGCGCGCCGCCGATAGAATAAGCTGAAATGGTAAGATCGGTCAAATCGTCATACAGCGCTTTGAGGGTGAGGCGGTGGTACTGTCCGACGTTGCTCGGCAGATCCAAGAAAAAACCATTATTCAGCTCCGTCGGCCCTTTCAAATTCTGGGTGAAATTGTCCTCGGGGAACGTACTGCCAAGTTGCCAGGACACTATCTGCGCCTCCAGCCAACCGGCGGTGGTGCTGCCCTGCAGGTAGAGCCGCCCAACCGCTTGATCGGGCAGAGCATCATAGAGATCTAGCTGGTATGTTGTGTCTGGCGCGAGATGAATCTTCAGACTCTCTTCGGTCTCAAGCGCGCTCGTTAATTGCCCGCCGGCGACCGCGGTTGGCGGCAGCGTCAGATCATAATTTTCCTGGTGGCGGATCTGGTACAGGGCGTATTCGGCGCCGGCGTCGGCCAAATGCCAAGCCTGCAACGCGTCATTGGTCAGATGCCCCGCGCGCAGCGACGAGATCACCACATCAGACAAAAACACCACCCCGCCCAGGCTCACCATAATGACCAAGAGTGACCAAATGAGAATGTTACCGCGTTGATTATTGGGCATAAAAATTTACCGGCCGTAATACCGCGATGACACGGTCGTCTGGCCTTGTATCGCTTGCTCAGGTTTGAGCGCGTCAGTCAGGGCAAAAAATATCGTCACCTGAGGCTGCGTCGTACTGTCATACTGCCCGTCGCCATTGTCATCAAGGAAAGGATCAACCATCGGGGTAACGAAAAAATGCCAATCAGCCGCCGAGAGCGCCGACGTACTCAATACTGCCGAGTCAAGTAAGACTCCCTCGGCGTCAAACGTCTGCCGACTGATGCAGCCGGCTTGAGTCGGCGGGCAAGCGTTACCGCCCACTCCATAGTGGAGGCGCTGCCCGTCACTACTGACCAGACGGATCTCCGTGGTCAAGGTACTAACGGGCCAGGCCGGATCGCTGTAGTCCAGAGCGCTCAAGCGGATATCACGCGCGATTGACTCAATCAGCCAACGCGCTTCCCCGATAACCTGCTCTTGTGACGCAAGACCAGTCAAACTGCGCTCGGAAAAAATAAAGGCCCCTGAAATCAGCAGCAGCACGACGGAAAAAATACTGAGCGTCACCAACAGTTCCACCAGCGTAAATCCTGATTGATTGTTATCAAAGGAATCCCTCATAACCATTATTTCCAGTTATACAAATAATCAGTCAGCACGTACTGCTGGTCCTCTCCCCGCTCCTGCCAACCGACGGTAACGGTTACTTCAATACCCACAGTTTCAGCCAGCGCGCAGCTACTAGCCGCCGGCGGGAAATCATCTCTATCACAAAACCGACGAAGGCTGACCAGTCGGGTAAAACCGGTCGGCGTGCCATCAGCAGCTGTTTGATTCCAATATGCCGCTCCCCCGCTCTGGTGACGGTAGATTGGTGCGTCAGCCAGCGCCGTAACGTTAAAATCCAAACTGGTGCCGCTGCCCGGAGCGAAGTCCACCATGGCCGTTTCCGTCTCCGCAGCGGGATTACTATACAAACCGTCCAGCCAATCGGCTGAAGACGCCAGCCAGTTACTGTCGCGCAGGCCCCGCAGCAATTCCACATCTTCTCGCGCCAGCTGAGCGGCCAGCCAACTCTGGGACTCAACCGTTTGAGCGCGAGCAAGATAGGTATAGGTATAGATAACGCTCAAGAGCGACGTCAGCAGGAGCGCCGCGACAATCATGACTTCAATCAGTGTTTGCCCGGATTGTTGTTTAGACCCACTGCGTAATAATTTTTCGTAGCGAAATGATGATTGGTCGAGCGAAAACAACGAAGCGCGAGGAGGCGCATACGGCGTATGCAGTGACGAGCGGTGAGTTGTTTGCAGCCGACCAATCATCATTGGAGTAGAAAAGGTTATTACGCAGCGGGTCTTTTAATAGACATAGGTTATTCATCAATCAACTGGCTCGTTCCGGCAGCGGTATCAAACACCACCTGCCGACGCTCGCCCGCCGCAGCGGTTACCGTAATGGTAAGCGCTGAACCGGTCATGGCTAAACAATTACTCAACGTCGCCGCGGCCGTATAGGGAGCAAAACTGATCGTACAATTCACCGGGTCAAAACTATACCCCGGCCAGGTTGGCTGTGTAATCATTAAATCCTCCGGCGGCACAAACGGAACGTCTGGTCCAAGCACGAAACGCATGGCATACCCCGTTGGTTGGATGGTAACAGTATATTCAGCCGGCACGATACTGTCGGGCGCCAGATTAAAAACTTCACCGTTGAGCGCTTTATTCTGGAGCAACCGCAGATCAGCGGCGAGCTCTGCGCCGGCGCGTTCCAGCTGCTGGCGGGCATTATACTCCCGCAGACTCGGCATGGCCAAGACCGTGATCACCAAAAGAATGGCGACTGACACCAAAACCTCCACTAGAGAAAAACCTGGGCGTGACTGTTTCACCATAGCATGGCAACATACCATTGAATAATCAGCTGACCCCACAACAGCGTCACCACCGTGGCGGCGGACAGCCAAGCGCCAAAGGGCACAGTGGAGGCCATCTGTTTCTTACCGGCAACGACGAGCGACAGCGAGACGAACGCGCCCACCACATAGGCCAGCATCAACGCCACGAGAATCTGCGGCCAGCCGAGCATCAAACCCATCAGCGAACCCAAGCGGATGTCCCCGCCGCCGATCCAGCGACCGCGAGAAACGACAAACTGCAAAAGAAAAAAACCTCCTCCGACTATACCCGCTAAGAGTAACCGTAAACCGCCTTCTCCGAGCCAAACATTACCCAGCCAGGCCAGGATCATCGCCGGTATGGTCACGACATCAAGAATCAACGAGTAGCGCAGATCATATACGGCAATGACCATCAAGAAAGCCAGGAAAACAATCGCCAGCGCCAGTCTCAGTGTCAAGCCAAAATGCCAATAAAAAATAAAGCTGAACGCGGCGGTCGCCAATTCCACCGCTGGGTATTGCCACGATATCCGGTCACGGCAATAGCGGCACCGACCGCCGAGGCGGATAAAACTCAACAGCGGGACCAGATCGCGACCGGCCAGCGCCTGGCGGCAGACGGGACAGACCGAGTGTCGCTCCCAGAGACTTTTACCCGCCTGCAGACGCCAAATCACACTATTCAAAAAACTGCCCAGGATCAATCCGCCGACAAAAAAAATAAAACTCCAGCCAACTGTCATATATCCCTATTTTACCATTTTTCCTGCTAAAAAACCAGTCCGCACAACGCGGGACTGGTTTTTTATAAATACTGCAAGAAGAAAGCGAGCGCTAATTAATACCGTCTGGACTGGCAGTATGTGCACCAGCAACTAACCCGCCGGTAACAGCGCCAAGACAGAAATCAATGGAATAGCTCTTGCCGTCAGCGCTGGTATACTCATAGCCATTCTCAGCGTCAGTACAAGTGCCATCCGCCGGGGTTGGCGCCGCCGGGACAAGACCCATGTAGGTCTCACCGGTAGCCGCGGCGGCAAAACCGCCGTCGCCGCTCAAACTGGAACAGTCGGCAGCGCTACAATCCCCGCCACCCGCGCCCAAAGTAATGGCGCTGGCCGCAGTCGGGTAGCTGTTCTGATCCTGGTAGTACAGCTCCAGAGCGGTCTGGATCTGTTTGACGTCGGCCACGCGTTTAGCGTCACGCGACTTCTGTCGAGCGCTGTTGAGCGAGACTACCGCCAAAGTGGACAGTAAGCCAATGATGGCGATGACCACCAAGAGCTCAATCAGGGTAAAACCTTTTTGTTTATTCATCATGGTTTTAAGCTCCCCTGTATCCCTTACCTTACCTCTAGACCGTAACGTAAAGAATGACAGGTTATGAATTATTAAAAGACAAGCGACTTTTATCCTAGTATACCATGGTTAACGGTTGGCGGCGATGAACCGTGTGGATAATATCAGAATTCTACAGACCGCCGGCCAGGCGGTACATCGGCAGAATCATAGCCGAGACCACCACCCCCACACCCACGCCCATGACAATAATCACCACCGGCTCAATCAGACTGACCAGACTGCCGATGGTATTATTGACTTCGCGCGTGTAAAAAGTAGAGATCTTGTCCAGGGACTTCTCAATCCGTCCGGTCTTCTCACCAACCTGGATAATCTGAATCACCATATAGGGAATGTAGCGGCTTTTGGCAAGACTGCTCGCTAGCAGATTACCATCCTCCACGCTCTGGATCGCCAGCACCATCAGTCGCTGGTATTCCGAGCTGCCCAAAACGCCGGAGACGGTCTTGAGCGACGAAACCATATCCACACCGCCGCGCAGGAGCAGCGACAGACTATTGCTGAAGCGAACAATAGCGACCTGCTGGATAATTTTGCCAACCACGGGAAAGTTTAATTTCAGGAGATCCCACTGCCGGCGTCCGGTCGACGTACTGATATACCAGATAAAGAACGCGCCGAAGCCAATCACGCCAAACAGCACCGCCCACCAATAGACTTGAAAAAAATTACTGACCCCGATCAGCAATCGCGTGCTCAAGGGAAGCTCCACCCCCGACTCTTTGAGAATGCCGAGCATACGCGGCATCACGAACGACAGCATGAAAATAATAATCACCACCATGGTAGAAAAAATAAACGCCGGGTAAATCAACATGCCTTTGATCCGCGACTGGAGATCATAGTTCTTTTCCTGTTCCACCGCCAGATATTCAAGCACTTCATCCAGTTTACCGACGCGCTCACCCGTTTCAATCAGTTTAATATAAAAATCGTCAAAAATCGCCGGGTGTTCCGCCAATGACTCGGATAATTTCTTACCGCCTTCCACTTTGTCGGCCACTTGCGCCACCACCACCTTGAGGTGGTCGTTCTGCGTTTGCCGCGACAGAGTATTGAGCGCATCCACCAGCGGCAAATCAGCGCCCACTAGAATTGACAATTGGCGCGATAGGATGACCATATCCTTTGACGAGACCCGCTGCAGACGAGCCAGCTGCTGCTGCCAGTAGCCGGTGGGATGGAGCGACAGTACCTCAAAACCCTGCGCGCCGAGCATCATCTGCGCCTCCTTAACGGTCAGGGCTTCCACTAATCCTTTATAAGGCACCCCCTTGCTATCCACCACTTTGTATTTGAATAAGAGCATAGAGCCCTACTCCGCGGCAATATTGCCGGCCAAGACACTCTTAATTTTCTGGACGACTTCCGATGGCATGAAATGCGCCTTGATCAGGTAGCCGTTAGCGCCCCGCTCCAAACCCTTTTTAACATCTTCTTTCTGGCCAAGGTTCGTCAATAAGATCACGGGAATGGCGCTGGTGTCTTTGCTCGCCCGAATTTTATCCAGCACCTCAAAGCCGTCCATTTTTGGTAAGAGAATATCCAAAAGGATAACATCCGGTTTTTTATCTTTGGCCAACTGAAAACCTTTTAAGCCGTCATCAGCGGTGACGACAGCAAACCCCTCCATTTCAAATTTTGTTTTATACATGCCAGCCAAAAAAGCATCGTCCTCCACCAAGAGAATTGTTTGTTTGGTATTACCAGACATAGAGAGTAGGATTTAAGATTTAGAATTTAAGATTCAAGATGCGGTATTTGGGGAATGCCAAAGTTCAAAATCAAAAGTTCAAATCAAGTTCAAATGCCTAATGTCAAATCAACGCCCCCTTTGAACTTTGTCATTGGGCATTGATTTGAACTTTGGATTTTGAACTTTGAACTTCCAGCCATTGGGATTTGGAACTTTAAATTTAAAATTTAAAATTTGGTAATTCAAACTTATAAACTAAAAAACTAACAAACTTAGAAACTAACAAACTACTCCTCCACCACGCGCAGTACTTCATCCAACGTAGTCATGCCTTCCAGAGCGCGCAGCAAACCGTCCTGAAACAGGGTCAGCATTTTTTGGTTGGTACGTTCTTTCTTCACTTCATCAACGTTGTAACCAGAAACGATTAGCCGTTGCAGGTTGGTCGTCACGGCCAGCGCTTCCGCGATCGCCAGCCGCCCCTGATAACCGGTCTGCCCACACCGGTCACAGCCGGCGCCGCGATAAAAGACTAATTTTTTCAGATCAACATTGTCCGGAACAATCGCTGGATCAACATCCTGAAGTTCTGTTTGAATTTTTTTGAGCAGATAATCAGGAATGGTCGCCACCGCTTTACAAGCAGTGCAAATTTTTCTCGTCAGCCGCTGCGCGATAATAATATTGAGCGTGGAAGCGAGGAGAAACGGCTCGACGCCCATATCCACTAGCCGCGGCACCACGCCGATGGCGTTATTGGTGTGAATGGTAGAAAAAATCAGGTGACCGGTCAAGCCGGCGTGAATCGCCATCTCCGCCGTCTGACCGTCCCGAATTTCACCGACCATAATAATATTGGGGTCCTGACGCAGAATGGAACGGAGCCCGGAGGCAAAGTCAAACGCGACCTCCGGTTTAATCTGCGATTGATTGACACCGGGTAAATAAAACTCTATCGGATCTTCCAGGGTAACGATATTGACGCCATCATTATTCAAAATATTGAGAACGGTATAGAGCGTCGTGGATTTACCGGATCCGGTAGGACCGCTGACAAGGAAAAGCCCGTGCGGCTGCTGAATATTCTGGCGGATCATATCAATGTGGTACTGGTGGAAACCGAGCTCTTCCAGGCTCGGCACCTCATCCGAGCTCTGGAGAATACGCAGCACCGCCTTCTCGTTATCCAGGAGCGGCATAGTGGAAACACGGAAATCAATTTTACGCTGATCCACCTTCAGGGTGATGCGCCCATCCTGGGGAATCCGCGTCTCATCCAGTTTCAAATTGGCCAGCACCTTGATACGGGAAATTAATGAAGAATGAATGTATGCGGGCAGGGTTAATGCCGTACGCAGCACGCCATCCACACGATAGCGGATGCGGCTGCCCTCCGGCACCGGCTCAATGTGAATGTCAGAAGCGCGACTGACCACGCCCTGCTTGACAATTTCCGAAACAATCTTGGACACCGGCGCTTGCGACAGCATGGTGTCAAAATCAAACTGCTGCTCCGCCTGTTCTCGGTCTCGCGTCTCGCCGCTGGCTTCGTCCTCCAATTGCACTTCAGCCAGCGCTTCTTCCACTTCTTTGGTAAAGTCGGAATACTGCCGCAGTAATTCCTGGTAAACCGTCGGGGTGATTAAGTAATACTTGACCTTTAGCTTCTTCTGCTTAATCAAAAATTCAATCGCCTCAATCGCCTGGAAGTCATACGGATCCACCAGTCCGACGTGCACCTCCGCGCCGGTTTTTTTGAAAGCCACAATCTTATAATTCTGCGCCACGGTGAACGGTATCGTCTCCAGAACATCAGCCGCCACCTTCTCTCCCCGCAGATCAAGGTAGGGAAAAACGATCACCTCGGCAATGGCGCGGTAGAGATCATCTTCGCGCTGTTCACTGCCTTTGAGGAGAAACGAAAAAAATACATCGCTGGTGGCAAACGACCGTTTGGTGATTTGACTAGCCAGCTCCGGGCTGATCAAACCGCGCGCCTGGAGCGCATCACGAATTTTTTCAAAACCATTAAAATTAACGCTCATAAATCTTGTCCGTTGACTCGGGTAAAGACCGTGGGGCGTCCGCGCAATTGACTATCTACCGTTAACGGATTGACCCGCTGCTCAAGGCCGAGCTGCTGCACCGTCGTCAGCACGTTCAGGTGAGAGCCGAGCACCTGCCACTCCACATTTTTGTAATTAGTCTCCGTCTGCGTCACTCTGGCCATCATCGTCGGATCAAAGGTGCGTTGATTCGCCTTAGTCCGCGCCACAAAGTAATGAACATTAACATAGACTAAATAAGCGCTGATGGCCAATGAGCAGACCATCACTGTCAAGAGCGTAACGTCTCGCCGGCTTCGTATTTTTTTCTGGGTTAACATAAGACTTTTTGCATAATAATAGTTCGTGACGAAATTACAGAATTTTGAGCGAAAATGATGAAGGCTGAGGAAGCATATACGCAGTATACGTTGACGAAGCCTGAATCATTTGCAGCCAAAATTCTGGAATTGCAGGAGAACATATTATTGTGCAAGAGGTCTATAGGGAATTACGTATAAAAATAGGTTACCACATTGACCACGAACCCTCGCCCCGGCTCCGCGGAAAAACCGAATGAAGTAATATCCATCAGACGCATATTCGTCTCCAGCAGATGAACAAACTGCTTGAGCTGCTGGTAGCTGCCGCCCATCAGGTGGAGACTGATATCTAGTTTTTTAATCTCCAGACCGCTGGCCGGAGCGCCCGCGCCAGAACGCTCACGAACGGGCAACTCTTGGTTAACACTGAACGAGCTCAAAATCAAACCACTCTCTGTAGTGAAATGGTCAAGCTGCACGATCAGATCGGGAATAGCTTCTTGACTCGGGAGAATCTGCTCCAGCAACCCAAGGTCAGTCTGTGAAAACTGATCAAAATCATTAATAATATTCTCCACCTCATTCTTCTGGTGCTTGAGGTAATCGAGCTGCTCGACTTCATTTTTATAATTAAAATAGCTTAGAACGTCGCTCTTACTAAGCTGCGGCGAAATGATGAAGAAATAAAAAATCAAAACCAGCACGGTCAGCGTCAGCAGCAGCAGCCAGTACAAATACCGGTGCAAGTAAAAGAGAATCGCCCGCTCTTCACGCATCACGTAGTCATTGTTCTTAATCTTGTCCATACGTGGGGTTCAAAAAATCTTTTTGCAGCGTCAAAAATAGCTCAAAATTAACCGCCGAAGTCTCAGCGGCTGCAGGCGCGCCCGGCACAGCGACTGTTTGCCGCAGCGCCGCTCGAGAAAAATCAACCTTAGTTATTTCCGGACGAGCTTGCCAGACGGCAATCTGAGCCGCGACGCCAGCATAATTATTAGCCGTGGCTGAAAGAATAATCTGCCCGCTCTCATCAACATTCAGATTGGTATAGTAGACCGAGTCAATGGTATTCTGTTCCAGTAAATCAAAAAATTTCGTCCAGAATAAATGCTGCTCCAGGAGCTGGTTGATGCTCGCCAGCCGGCGATCAAGTATGGCAATGGTCTGTTTCTTTTTTTCAAATTCGCTCAACTGCGACTTTAATTGCCCGATCTCCCGGCTGACCGCCGCTTCATCGGTTTGGAGCGGCGTCGGCCAGCGAAAAATAATTAAGTAAATACCAACCAAGACCACCAGCACGAGCACCAGGCTGACAATCGCCACCTTCAGCCGATAGTAGAAATCAACCCAAGAAAAAAGAATGGTTTTGTCAGCGGCCAAATCAACTGCGACATTATTCTTGATTGACAGGCTAGCGCCATTACCGTTACTACCGCTCGGCAGATGCATACCCTGGAGTGAACCGTTACCATTACCCTTGAGCGGTGGCGTGACTACCGGCTTGACGCTCGGCCGTGACACACTGGCGTGATGACCAAACAACCGCCGCCACCACGATCGGCCGGCAGCGACCGACGTTTGCGGCGGGCCCGCTTCGCCCGCTTCGCCGAATCGAGGCGAGTCGAGTCTCGGCGGACGAGCCGGATCGGTATAGCGCAACGGCGCTCCGGTGTTCATCGGTTTTTTCTCAAGTTCTTTGGAACGGAGATCTTCTGGCAATAAATTAATGGAATCCATCATAGAGAAAGACTAGAACTCATCTCAAAAAATAATTTTGTAACGAAATTAAGCTAATTTTGAGCGAACCGTGTGAAAAATAAGGAGTCATAGTTGAAAGTTATAAAGTTGAAAGTGCAGAACTTTTAACTTTATAACTTTCAACTAGTGGGTTCTCGACTTATGAAACGATCTCGCGCATGGCCAAGCCAACAGCGATAGACATTCTCGGCCCGATCTGATCAAGGCTGGATTTGAGCTCTTCTGGATACATGACGCGCGCCCACGGGTCACCCAAAAATACTCTGATTTTCAACTGACTAGTTAAATACTGATCAAGCCCGGGCAGCGCCGCCGAACCGCCGGTCAAAATAACTTTCTCTATCGCTTCGGCTTCCGGATGCTTCTCCTGATTGTAGAGACCGAAACAGTAATTGATCTCGTGCACCAGATTACTCAAGGGTTCAGCCAGGGTCGTCACCGCGCCTTCAGATCCGAGCTGGCTCAAATCACGCTTGAACCGTTCCGCCGCTGTCACGTCCAGCTGCAGTCCGGCGGCGAAAGCGGCGGTAAAATCACGACCGGCCAAGTCAATACTCCGATTGAGAATCGGCACGGAATGCTTGATGACCGAAATGTTGGTCGTTGATTCACCTAGGTCAACCAGCATCACCGCGGACTGGTCATTGCCCACCAGGCAGCGCGACAGCGCGAAACTCTCGGTCTCGAGACTGACAATAGAGAGATTAACTTGGTTAAACAGCTCCAAATATTTTTTGACGAGTTGTTTGGGCGCCGCGGTCAGAAGAAACCGACTAACGGTCGTCTGACCGTCCAGCGGCTCGCTGGTAGTCTCGAGCCTGTTGTGGTATAGAATCATTTCTTCCAGTGGTAAGGGAATGACTTTCTTGGCTTTCGCGCGGATGGCCTCTTCCAGCGCCCGGCTGTCGCCCGGCTTGAGGTCGGTCAGACTGATAATAGAAGTAAAAATAGCGGACACCGGCAGCGCCGCCACCACTTGGCGCGAACGCACTTTGGCCCGACGGATAACTTCGGCCAGAGCGCTAGCCACCACCTCGGCCCGATCAATCAGCTCTTCTCCCCCCTTGTCGATGATATCGGTGAAGCCATAGGTTACCAATTTCGGTCTGCCTTTGTAATTCTCTAGTTCAACAATTTTAATGTTATTCCGGCCAATATCCACGCCCACATAACTCGTCTCTGTCTTTGAAAATAACCGCATATAAATTCCCACCGCGAGAACGTTCAAACGCTGACCGCAGTCTTTTTATTTTTATCTTAAACTGGCTCTATTATAGCAAATTTTCAGGATTATTGACAAACCAAAACACTATTGAGCGCTCCACCAGGGCAGGTTTTTGAGTAAATTAGACATTCCCGGCGGAATATTGGCCAAAATTCTGCCATCATAGACTATTTTTTCTGCCGGAGTGTCAGGGTCTTCGGCAGACGTACGGTTAAATAAAAGGTCATAGGCGGTCAGCAGTCCCTGTACGGTCAAGGCCGCATCAGCGCAGGTCGCCGCTCCCGGCGCGAGCCCAGGCACACAGGTATCAATGACGTTGTCAGCGTAGTACGCCCCCGCGAGCCGCTCAACGCTCGGATCAATATTAATGTCCCCACCGCCGCTCTCGGTGGCCAGCGCCACCACGCCGAGCGATGGAATCTGGGTAATATCCGTCACCCCGGCGGCATCATCGTAAGTCACGTCCCCCACCACCGACAGACTGCCGGTAACGATGATTAGACCGTTACCGCGAGCGCCGGCTTGGCTCGTCAGTACCAGGTTACCGATGGTGGCGTTACCGTTGCAGTAGTAAATTCGGCCGCCCAAATTCATACTCTGATTGGTAAAGGTACAGCCGGTGACATTAGCCTGGCTGATAATTTTATTGACATCAAACAAACCAAAGTGAGCGCTGGAGTAGCCGTTATTCTGGGCCGGACGCGTCAGTGGCGCGGCATCAGCCTGTTGGCAGCGGCTAAATTCATCATTGGGTAATTGCTTAAACGTCGCCTCCAGAGTTCCGCCGGCCGGCACGGCAACGCAGTACGCCGCGTTATAGGCGTTCGTCGCCTCCGGCGGCACGGTCAGGCTCACGCCTTCGTTGGAATAAATATCACCGGAGCCCACCTGCAGCCATGACTGCCCCGACGGTACCACGCCATTACCGGTAAAGAAAGGAAAATTAGCCACACTGGCAGCGAGGTGATTAGTAAACGTAATCTGCAAACGGTAATGAGTATTCTCTTTTAATCTCCCGAGCGCGGCATACTGACCGAAAAAGGTACCACTCACCGCATTGACCACCAGCTGCTGCGTCTGACAATCAGTGGCCGCTTGCCAAATCACCGTGCTGGGGACATCAAATTCAAAGAGCTGCCAAGTCTGGGTGCTGACGATCTCTGTCGTCTGATCCAGCGCAGCCAAGAGAACAGTCGGATTCAGCGCCACACCGGTGATGTCGGAGACGAACGTCCGGTTATCAATTTTACTGACTGCCGGCGCTGGCGGATTACCGAGACCCAGCCACGAGACATAATCAATTCGTTGGTTATTCAGATCGGTAATCCGCTTCCCGGGATCCAGGAGACACGTATTAGCCGGCTGCGCGCCGCTGCTGGCGCTGTCAAATGGCCCGCGCCGCCAGTAGTCATCCAACGCATAGCCATCGGTCCCGTCTGACCCCCAGCGACTATTCTTGGCCGTAATCTGATACTGCGGCGTCGTATTCACGTTGTCCAGCTGATATCCGCCGTTACCGTAGAGCGCGTTACTGCCGGCAATCGTCAGCTGATTACCGGTATTACTCCGATTGACCCGCAGACCATCGCCGGCGTTGAACAAACTTTTCAGGTTATTTAAACTGATGGTCTCACTGCCCGTGCGCCCCGTGTAGTCAATGCCATCGCCGCCGTTTTCTAAAAATTGATTCCAGACCGATCCCGCGGGACTGGCGTTCAACATCAGCTGCATCGCGGCATCATGCGGATTAATATGCCAGCCGTCATTACTATTATGGCTAGCGGTAATATTAGTCAGGGTGGCAATCAGACTGCCTCTCCCGCTTGAATCCATCAGAATGCCATAGCGACCATTATTGGCAAAGGCGCTATTACTGACCGTGGCGGTCAGCGCCGAACTGTCTGAACCGGAAATATTAAAACGATTCAGCCACAACCCATCAATGACATTGTCGCTGCTGGTCACGTGATCTAATGTATAACTGGAATTTTTCTGCAGCGTCAGACCGGTGTCAGCCAGACGCACGACCGCGGAGCGCATCGTCAGATTGACATAGTGCTCACTGATGATGCCGTCCCAACGCCCACTCTGCGGTGTGCCGAGCACCGCCCAGCTGGTAGTGCCATTGACCCACGAACTACTATCAGATAAATCGGTAAAAACAACCTCTTGCCCCTCACTGCCGTTCACCAATAGCTGCGACATCGGCTGCAAACCCAGCTTCATGTTGGGATAAAATTGAAAAATCGTATTCGGTCCAATATTTAAAATGTTGGTAGTACTGCCGACACCTTGAAACTGCACCGTACCAATGACTAAAAACGTCAATTTCTGCGGCGCGGCATTGTACCCCCAGTCCACCTGATAAGCGCCGCTCTGGCTAACCGTGCCGCCAAGCACGCGAATGACATCCGGCGTTCTCGGGCCCGCCAAACCATCGGGACCATTGCCAATAATAGTGTTGGCGGTGTTATTGTCGGTTCTGCCGAGACTCAACACCGGCGGAATCTGCAGTGCCATACCCCGATTACCACCGATGTAATTTCTGACCACGGCCATCCCGACAACGGTCAAGGGATAGCCGGACTCCGAAACATATACCCCAGCTTGGGTATTACTGACAATACTATTATCACTGATCGTTGGCGTCAGTCGCGAATTACTCTGGGTAGCAGCCAGGCCAAGACCGTTGGTGGCATTACTACTGATGGTATTACCGCTGATGGTCCCCTGGATTCTGCCGGGACTACTGGTGAGGGAAAGACCCATCCCACCATTAGCGGTAATAACATTACTAGTCAACATCAAATTAACTTCAGCGGGCGAGCTCCCCTGCAGTCCGGAATTCACCCGTATCCCGTCTTGCTGCGCCGCTGTGATCACTGATTGAGTAATGGTGAAAGTTGAAGCCGCTGCCGCACTATTGATGGCAACATCCACGACCGCGTTCTCAATACGCGCTCGCTGGATGATCGTCCCGCCGCTGCCCGAGGCTTGTCCGGTGAGACTGATACCCGCCCAGGGATTGCTATTGAGCGCGCTCTCCGCCCAGGTACTGCTGCCGGCTCGGGTATTCATAATGCTGGTCAGTACCACCTCGCCCGGCCCATCGGTATTGGGGTCAATCGGCGTAGCGCTCAGTGTCCCGAGTAAACTCAACTGTGCCAAGTTGGCGGTAATACTCTTGCCGCCATTGATCTTCAGGAGAGCGCTGGGATATATTTTTAAACTCATACCACCGGCTAAACTGACCGTGTCTCCGACCACCACCACGGGCGCTTGGAGCGCTTCTGGGCTCTCAGTCGTCTGGCCGTACCACTCATAGGCCTTGGGATCACGATAGCCGCCGCTGTAGTAGCCGGGATAATAGCTGGTGACATACCATGATGGCGCTGACGGCGGTACATAGGGCGTGGCGCCGGTTAATTTGAGTAACCGGATAACATTCCGGCTGTTGCCGCTGCCGCTGACGGCCGTCGCATTGCCATTCAATATATTGGCAGCGCTGCCGCTGCCCAAGAACACCCCGGGGAAAATTTGCATGGCCAGCCGGCGATTATTCTCTATCCGGGAATTCTTAATGAGCATCAGTGCGGTATTATAGGCATACGTCCCTTCTTCGGTGTAAATGCCATTCTCATTATCATGAATGCTGACCCCGTCAATCACCGGCCGGACTGCATCCGTAGCGTTGCTGGCAATAATCCGGATACCGTCACCGCCGTTATGAGAAATTTCACTGTCGGTAATCCGGGCGGTCAGCTGCGCGCTGTTAAAAGCCCCCCGGCCCTCCAGCCAAACACCATGGCTGGTATTATTGGTTATGACGGTGTTGATCAAACGAGTGTTGTTCGTCCGATGGCTGCCGTTGACCCAATGGTAGTTGGCGATAATCTTGGCGCCGATCGTCCCCGTCCCCTGCCCATCAATCAGGCTGTTGCGCATTTCCATGTCAATGCTCTTGTACGTCGTCAGTCCGATAACCGCGCCCAAAATATTTACCCTGTCAAACGTACCAGACGTCAGGTCGTCAAAATACACCCCTGACCACGGCAGGACATTATTCTGCTGAGCCTGAAAAGTACAGCCGGAGACGAGGTCGGCACACAGCGCGTTGACCGTGGCGCTGGAACTGGCAAACAGCTCTGCCGCCGAGAGACGCCCGCGCGTATCGTCACTGTGGTGGAAATAGAGGTTAGCCGTATGGATCAGCAGCGTCATACTGTCTTCAATAACCCACTGCCCTACCACTACCTTGGGGCGCGGATCACTGTCATCAATAGTCAGCTGGTGGTCAACTGAAGAACCCCAGATGGTCTGCCGGGTCGTATTATTCAGCCAGCCGTAGTAGCACTGCCAGACCGCCGGCACCGGCTGCCCCTCTGCGTCAGTGGTGGGAAAACACTCATCCGGCGCCCAGGCCACCCGCGGACCATTGACCCAGCCAAAATCAACCGCACGCCAACCTGCTTGCGCTGCCGACTGCCAAAAAAATATTCCGCCGAGGAGAATCAGCAGACACGACAAAAAAACCCAAAAACGATGCTGGCGCACGCGATACATCATAGTTTGGCTTTATTATAACAAAAAATAGCCGCGGGGGCTATTTTCCTTGACAAGACGGGGGGGTAATGATAATAATAAGCTACTTATGACCCTATCATGGTGGTAGTCATAACAGCTTATTAAAAACCAAAAGAAAGTGAGACAATGGACGCCCAGACAGCCATCTTGGATATTGTACGAATCGACAACAGACATCTCGTCCTGATCTCGGAAAACCGCATCAGTTTCATCCCGAATGTCCCAGATGAGGAAATCGAACAGGTACGCGCGGAAGAACGGCGCGTAATCGTTGCCCACGCCAACGCATCGACAACACACACGCCGCTCGGACCAAGCATCGCGTTCATGCCCACGTTCGACTGCAACCTCCGCTGCATCTACTGCTATGCCAGAGGCGGAGAAAATCAAACATCCCTTCCACTCGCAACGGCGAAACACGCCATCGACTGGACCGCGAGCAAGACGGACGATCCGCACGCCAAGCCTCTGACTGTTTATTTCGTTGGCGGTGGCGAACCGTTCATGAACTTCCGCGTGATGGACGAGATATGTTGTTACGGCCGCGAACGATTCGCTTCCGTCGAAGTCGTCGTGGTCAGTAATGGCATCCATGGCCAGAAGCAACGACAGTGGCTCGTCGAGAACAGAGCAAGCACGCGCATCTCATTCGACGGCGTCATGCATGCAAAGAGCAGACCGCTCGCGACACATGCACCGTCAGACGCGATCGTCGAGCAGACGATAAAGGAACTGGTCGCTGCAGATGTGCCTCTGACCGTTCAGCTCACCATCACGCGTGACGGCACCGCGCGCATGATTGAATCTATTGAACGGATTTCCTCCCTCGGCGCCCGCTACATCAAGATAGAACCAGTTCATCACTCGGTGCTCTCGCGTGGCGAGCGATCGCTCGTTCCTGACCTTGAGGAATTCGTGGAAATGTTCCTCTCGTCGTTGAAGTGGATCACAGAACACGGTTTGCCGGTGAAGATAGACAACTCGTTTATTTCACGGCCCACCTCGGGGTACTACTGCGGAGCCGGCGAAGGAAGCAATGTCACCGTCACTCCGACCGGGTTGATCACCTCGTGTCTTGAGGTCGCGCGCATGGACGACGCCTACGCCGACACCATGATCTACGGCCGCTGCACGGAAAGCGGCCGGGTCATAATCGACGACGACAAGCGGCGGTTTCTTGATCTATTGCACTGGCGCAATTATCCCAACTGCCCGGGTTGCAATCTCAAACTCATCTGCGGAGGCGGATGTCCCATGCAGGGTGGATGGGACAACAATGATCTGCTGAACCCGTCTGCGTACACGTGCCGTGCACACCAAATGCTGCTGCCGAAAATCTTCGCCTTGGCGTTCGAAGACCCGCGTACGATTGATGTCGTATTTGACAACCATACGGTCGAGAGGCAGTATTGACCAAGAAATCAAAACATGCCTCTTCACATGCACAAATCCTCTATGCGAACGAAAGCGTCGAGGTTGACTAAAAATCCATAGTCGTAAAAGCACGGGAAAAACGTTTTGTGAGTTTTACGGATCGAGTGCAAGCTCAACAAAAGAACTCTCCTTGTCTTGGTGGTCAAAGACTCGATTGACCCAGTCTATCCCGTGGAGGGAAAAATGAGTAATCCAAAGGGGAAAGGAGGTGAGGAAATGAAAAACGGACAGAATAAGTCCAAGGATCAGGTCCCGGCGAAGCAGCGTCTGACCGTCACCTGGAACGCGCCTGGCGTTTCCGGAAGCGACACCGGACATCAGTCTCGTCAGATGATGGGAGCCGCCGAGTCAGGGTGCTGCCGCCAGAGCGGCTCGCCCTGCAGCCCGAAGAAGTACAGCTCGTAGGCACACGCCGAACGCTGTCACACGCCCCACGTCTCGCAAAGACGTGGGGCGTTTTAACACTGAAGATTCACAGTTATGTATATGCCCAGTACGTATATTTGATAAAAAGGCCAAAAACGAGTACACTTGGTTATATAAAGGAGGTGGATATATGGGAGAAAAAAAATCCATTGAACAACCAGAAGCACCAAATACGGAGATTAAAATGGAAAAGAAACCACTGGTAAGACTCGACCGATTGTTGGTACGGCTTGGGTACGCGCAGTCACGAGAGCGCGCAAACGCATTGATCAAAGCAGGCCATGTGTTAGTCGATGGGAAACCAATTACCAAAGTGGCTACACCGTGTGCTCCTGATGCGACGGTAGAGATGATAGTTGAAGATGTCCCTTGGGTTTCGCGAGCGGGTTTGAAGTTGGAAAAAGCTCTAGAGACGTGGCCGATCAATATCACCAATGCGGTGTGTCTTGATATCGGAGCTTCAACCGGAGGCTTTACCGATGTCCTCTTGCATCGAGGAGCAAAAAAAGTTTATGCTTTAGATGTCGGGCATGATCAACTCGCGCAACGACTACGGGATGATCAACGCGTAATCACTATGGAAGACAAAAACATTCGCGCGGCAGTGAGCGCGTGGTTCGCTGAACCGCTTGATGTTGTCACTGTGGATGTCTCTTTTATCTCGCTCAAACATGTATTGCCAAAAGTGACCGAGCTACTGCGGGATGGTGGCGAGGCGGTGGTGTTGATAAAACCGCAATTTGAAGTTGGGAGAGAGCACATTAGAAAAGGAGTTGTGCGCGATCCCGCTTTGCATAAGCAGGTAATCGACACTATTAAGACACTCGCAGTAAAAGAAAGGCTCACACCGGTAGACCTAATGGCATCGCCAATCAAGGGAGTTGGGGGTAACGAAGAATTTCTTCTTTATCTCAAAAAATCGCCGCGGGCGTCAGACTGATAGCGAGGCACTTGTTTGGCTCATTCAAAGGAGGGATACTCAACCGCATCGCAGCGACTCACCGTCGTTGCGGTCAAATCATAACCGCCGTGACACTGGTCATTCTCGCCGCCTCCGGCTGGCTCGCGCTCCAACTGGTGCGATAGTGATGGTGTCAATAAGGAGGACGCTGGGAGGACGCTGGCCAGCGGGAAATTCCGAGAAATCGGAAAATACCGCCGGCCTTCTTCATTTTAGCTTTTTCCTGCCGCATCAATAACTTGGTTGACCAGTCTATCAGCCCGCCGATTCTGCTCTCGGCGCACATGGCTGAATCTCACCCGCTGAAAATCAGGCAACTGGTTCCAGATTTTGACAAACAGCACCCCCAGATCCTGGTCTTTGACTTTGTACTCTTGGTTTAATTGCTTGACCACCAGTTCGCTATCCAGGTAGAAATCAATCTCCCGCGCACCCAGATCTTTAGCTTTGGCTAAAGCCAGCAGCACCGCCCGGTACTCCGCTTGGTTGTTCGTCGCCTCGCCAATATATTCCCTGTACTCGGCGATGACTTTTTTATGCGAATCTAAAACCACCACGCCGATGCCGGCTGGACCTGGATTACCGCGCGCGCCCCCGTCGGTGTAGATAATGCAATGGTGGTATAACATACTGCCAAATTCTTAAATCCCATTCCTAAATCTTAATTCTTAAATCCTCGTTTTGAGTATTTCAATGCAAGATTTAAGAATTAAGATTTAGGAATGGGATTATTTTCAACCACTCATCTTCATATCAACAACCTTCATCTGCAATTCTCTATTCCCATTCCACTCATTCACCCCCACCTCCACCACCGCGTCAACATGATCGCCCCGTCGCAGATGACCGAAACTGCTGGCCAGACCGAAACCGATCAGCTTCCTGACCAGTCCGTTGGCTTGTTTAACCATCAGCTTGAGATGCGTCTGATCTTTACCGAGCGGCTCCACGCCGTCTACCGCCAGCTGCCGCAGCAGAAACAAGGGCCGACGATTGGCCTCACCGAACGGTTCCATCTTTTCTAATTCATCATACAACCCCCAGGTGATCGCCGCCAGGTCAATCTCGGCCGCGATTTCCAAGAGCGCTCCAAACTGTACACCGGCCAGTTGAGCGTCCGCCGCCGCCTGAATGTCGCGCTGAAAGGCTTCAACCGACTGAGGATCTTGTAAGGTAAAACCGCAGGCTGCCGGATGACCGCCGAAATTGGTAAAATATTTTTCCTGCTGCCCCAAGGCCACGAACAGATCAAACTGCGGCAGGCTCCGGCCAGAGGCGACCACTTTACCCTGATAGAACGAAGCGACAATCACCGGCCGGCCAAACTGATCCATCAGTTTACCAGCCACCAGGCCGAGAACGCCGGTAGGCCAATCATTACCATAGATCACGAGCAGCTGGTGATTCGCCGTCACCTGCTCCTGACAGGCCGGCGCCGCCGTGCGCATAATCGTCTCCGTCAGTGTTTGCCGGGCGGTATTGCTCTCCTGAATCTGGTCAGACAACGTTTCCGCTTCAGCCGGGTCAGTGGTCATCAACAGGCCGTAGGCGGTATTGGCGTGATCCATCCGGCCAGCGGCGTTGAGGCGCGGCCCAATCTGAAATGCGATAGAATAGGTGTTGAGGCCCGCTTTGGGCAGCAAATCACGCAGGCCATTGGCCATCCTGCCATTACCGCCAATGCCGGCTTTGAACAAGAGCGCGCGCAGACCGAGGCGCGAAGTTTTATTGAGCACCACCAGTCCATACTTGACCAGCGTCCGATTTTCACCCAACAACGGCATGACATCAGCCACAATGCCGATAGCCACCAAGTCCAGCAGCCACTTCTCAAAGGCCTCCCAGTTTTCCTTAGGCGCTTTGGTTTTGGCCTGATGAATCAGGGCCTGCGCTACTTTAAAAGCCACACCGGCGCCGGACAAAAATTTAAAGGGATACGGCTCTCCCGGCACATTCGGGTTGATCATGGCATAGGCCGCCGGCAGGGTATGGCCCGCCTGATGGTGATCGGTAATAATCACCTCCATCCCCTGCTCGCTCGCCAGCTGCACTTCCCGGACGTTACTGGTAGCGCAGTCGACGGTAATAACCAGGCTGACGCCAGCTTTGGCGAATTCCAAAATATTTTTTTCTTTTAAGCCATAGCCGTCCAGCTCGCGGTGCGGAATAAAAATATCAATGTGGTCGTCCGCCGCTTCGCCGGCCGGGCCAAAAACCGCCGCCAGTTTTTTCAAGACTGACACCATGATGACCGAACTGGTCACCCCATCAGCGTCATAGTCGCCGTGCACCATAACCTTCTGTCCAGTTTGAATGGCGGTGAAAATCCGCTCTACCGCTTTAGCCATATCGGCAAACAGCAACGGATCGTGGATATCACCCTCATAGTCGGGATTGAAAAACTCATCTATTTTTTCCTGTGTATCCAGGCCGCGGTGATACAGTAATTGCAAAACCACCGGATTGATTTCCGGGAATTTGTCAGTAAATTCTTTGGGGGCGGCTGATGATACCTGCCAGAGTTTGGACATAAAAAAGAGAAATTAGATATTGGGAATTAAAGACACTCCTCAACCGGCAATCTTAACTTTCTAATATTTCCAGAGATTCTACCGGATAACTCACCGAAACATCATCTACCCATTCCACACCCATTTTATCAAGCCACGATCGATAACTGCAATAGCGATAACGCGTCAGTGCTTGTTTATTGCTCACCAAACTATGTTTAATCGGATTGAAATGAATATAATTAAAATAAGTATAAAACGTCTTCTCCGTATCTACAATTTTTTCACGATACTGATACCAAATTGGTCGGCATGACGAAGCCTCTGGCTTCGTTATTGGTGAATGGGCCTCGCCAAGCGAAGCGGGGCGGGCTGGCTTCAGTATTGGTAAGTGGTAATTCTTGCCTGACGAAGGCTCTGGCTTCGTTACTAGTGTATCAGACATAACGCACCTAGAAGGTGCGTCACACAGCTTACTTTTCTTTAACAACCGAGCTGATCTGCCATTAATAAAACGAATAATCTTACCAAGATCCATCCCCTGGTTAACCTCTAATAAGCAATGATAATGGTTATCTAAGATTACCCAAGCAAATAATTTAAACTTATATTTTTCTTGAGCTAATTGTAGGCTCTCTAAAATTAAATCTTTCAAGGTGCTGTGAAAGTATTTTACTCCATCTAACGTTCGAGCGGTAACAAAATACGTTTGGCTATCTAGGTAAATATGGCTTGGCCGGTGTATATTACGATCTTGAGGATACGACATATCCCAAAACCATAGCACGCCAAACATTAAATCTTTCTAAACTCTTTTCCACCCTAAAAACCAATGCTCGCCGTCCAGACCACCATGGTAAAAACAATGATGATCGTCAAAATGACCCAGATGAGCTTTTCTATTCTTTTCTTCTGTTTTAATTTCATACACACCGTTTTATTGACTCCGCTGCCAAATATCGCTAGAGTATTATGAGAGGAGGTATCACATGAATCCAATGCCCCCGGCCAATGTATTCTGTCGGCACTGCACATATTTCGCCTACTACGCTGACCTGACTGAAGCTCCAGAACGCTGCCCACAGTGTGGGTATGACACTTTGGAAGCCTCTCCGGCGGATAGTCATTCGGCGCCAGGCCGACACGGCTTCACGAGAGACATCGTCACCCATCACCGCGGCAGCGACCCACGAATCCGTGGCGCCTAACATCGGGCATCAGCCCTTTTCGCAAGACCCCCGACAGGGGTCTTTAGCGTTTTAGTACGGCCATGAAGGCTTCGGGCGGGATGTCCACCTTACCAATAGACTGCATCTTGCGCTTGCCCTTTTTCTGTTTTTCCAAGAGCTTGCGTTTTCTCGTCACGTCCCCGCCGTAGAGCTTGGCCGTAACGTCTTTACGCATGGCGGCGATTTTTTCACTGGCGATGATGGTGCCGCCGATGGCCGCTTGCAACTTGACCTCAAACATCTGGCGCGGCAGAATATCCTTGAGCTCTTTGACGATCTTCTTGCCAACGGGGTAAGCCTCGTCAGTATAGACAATGGTAGAGAGCGCCTCCACTTTTTCTCCAGCCACCAGGATATCCAGGCGCGACACTGCTGCCGGCCGGTAGTTTGAAAAATCGTAATTGAGCGAACCATACCCCTGGGAAACACTCTTCAGCTTATCATAAAAATCAATAATCAGCGACGCCAGCGGCATCTCATAGTGCAGCACGGCAATCGTGGCATCCAAAAATTCGGTATTGAGGTAGGTCGCGCGCTTGCTCTGCGCCACATCCATCACAGCGCCCAGGTAATCCTTGGGACAGACAATATCCACCTTCATCAGCGGCTCTGCCACCTGCTCAATAGTGGACGGATCCGGCAGCTCCTGCGGACTCTTGATAGTCAGCTGCCTGCCGTTGGTTGTGAACAATTGATAGGCCACCGACGGCACGGTAATGATCAGATCCAGGTCATACTCGCGCTTGAGCCGCTCCTGCACAATATCCATGTGCAGCATGCCGAGAAAACCGCAGCGAAAGCCAAACCCCAGCGCCGGTGAATTCTCCGGCTCGTACGTCAATGACGCGTCATTGAGTTTGAGCTTCTCCATGGCTTCACGGAGCTCCGGGTAGTCATTGCCCTCTTTACAGAAAATGCCGGCGAAGACCATTGGCTTGACTTCTTTATAGCCGAGGAGCGCCGTACTGCCGGTCACGCCGACTGTGTCACCGACGCGGCACTGGCTGACCCCTTTGAGACCGGTAACGATATAGCCGATTTCCCCGGCCAGCAGCCGGTCAGCCGGAGTCAGCTTCGGCTTGAAGACACCGACCTCCAGCACTTCCCCCGCTGCGCCGGTAGCCAGATAATGCACCATATCACCCTTTTTCATTTCACCGCTGACCAAGCGCACATCCGCCACCACCCCGCGGTACTCGTCAAAGTTACTGTCAAAAATCAGCGCTTGCAGTGTTTTATTCACATCAATAATCGGCCCCGGTACGTGCTGGATAACGGCAGTCAGCACTGCCGGCACGCCCTGTCCGGTTTTGGCCGAGACACGCAGCACTGCCTCGGGCCGGCAACCCAGCAGGCTGACGATTTCAGAGGTAACTTTGTCCGGATCCGCCGCCGGCAGGTCAATCTTATTAATCACGGGAATGATAGCCAAATTCTGATCTAGAGCTAAATACAAGTTCGCCAGCGTCTGCGCCTGAATGCCCTGCGTGGCATCCACCAGCAGTATGGCCCCCTCAACCGCGGCGAGAGAACGCGACACCTCATAACTAAAGTCCACGTGACCGGGCGTGTCAATCAAATTTAAAATATAACCTTGATAGTCCATGCGCACCGGCTGCAGTTTGATGGTAATCCCACGCTCTTGCTCCAGCTCCATAGTATCCAAGAGCTGCTCTTTCATCTCGCGCTGGCTGACCGTTTCCGTCACTTCCAAAAACCTATCGGCCAGAGTTGACTTGCCGTGGTCAATGTGAGCGATAATGCAAAAATTACGGATGGTGTCGGTCATAAAAAGTAGCTGCAGTATAGCTTAAACTAGGCTTTTATTCAAACCCAAGTTAAACAAAGCCTAAATTAAAAATTCTAAATTCAAAATCATAAATTTTAAACCACCGTTTTGAACATTTGAATTTTGATACTGGGATTTATTTAGGATTTATGATTTTGAATTTAGAATTTTTCATTTTATAGCTCCTCCTCAAGTTCGGGCACCACCTCTTTATTTTTCAAAAACCGCTTTTTGAGTGAAGCGATAAACGTCAGCATTTCTGCAGAGCGGAGCAAGAGACTGACGAAGACAAACACGGCGAGTCCCAAGAAGCCAGAAATGAACCCTTGAGTGCCAATACCGACAAACGTTGCCGTGCCGGTATACGGCTCAATCAGATACTTGAACGACTGGATGGTCAGCCCCATTGCCACGGTGGCTACGGAAATTTTCAGCACGGAAAACAGCAACCGACCCTCCTGAAGGCTCTGACGCAGCTTAATACGCAGCGCCACCCACAACAGCGCCATATTCACAATCGACGACAGTGAAAAAGCCAGGGCCAAACCCGCCACTCCGGCAATTTCTAAATTAAACAGCGTGAATGAGTGAGCGGAAAAATACAGGGCGAGGACAATATTCAGACCAGCCGAACAGAGACCGATGACGAACGGAATCATGGTATTGTGAATTGAATAAAATGCCCGAGCCAGCAGCGGAATCAATCCTTGCGCGAACAGGCTAAGGCAAAACAGGGCTAAGGCATCCGCCGTCAGGATCGTCGCCGTCCAGTCAAACTGCCCCGCGCCCAAGAGCACCCGGACAATCTGTGCCCGGAGCACCAGGAGAAAGGCCGACAGCGGAATAATAAAAAACAGAATCTGCCGAGCAGTCTCGGAAAAACTAGTAATCAGTCCAGCCCGATCCTCGCGCGCCACTGCCGCTGACATGGCGGGAAAGGCGGCAATGGCGAAGGACACACTGAAAATACCAATCGGGAACCCCTGCAAGTTGTTGGCCAGGTTAAAGACGGCAATCGAGCCAACCGTCAGCGTGGAAGCAATGCTATTAATCACCACGAGATTCAGCTGAGACATTGCCAGACCCAGCGTCCGCGGGATCATCAGCGTAATAATTTCCCGAAGACCTGGTGAATGCCAATCAACTACCGCCGCATACCGCCAGCCGCTCTGTCGCACCGCCGGCAGCTGCACGATCATATGGAGAAATGCGCCAAAAACCACACCGTAAGCCAGGCCATAGATCCCCCACCAGTCAACGAAAAACAGCGCCCCGATCATAATACCGACATTATAGAGAATCGGCGCCAGAGAATACACGAAAAACTTTTTGAATGACTGGAGAATTCCGCCGAACACCGCGCTGATACTCAAGAGCAGCGGCGAGAGGAACATGATCCGCGTCAACGCTACGGTCAGGTCAGTCGCTGCCGGATCAAATCCGGGAGCAATCAGCGGCACCAGCCAGGGCGTGAAGACCACTAAGACTACCGAGATCAGCAGGATCGCCACGACCACAATATTCAAAATACCGGAAACCAACCGCCACTCGTCTTCATCACTCTTGACGTACTTCAAAAATACCGGGATGAAACCGGCGGATAGCGCGCCCAGCACTAGTAAGTTATAAACTAAATCGGGGATGCGAAAAGCGGCATAGTAAATATCCAAGGTCTGACCAGCGCCAAATTCTGCCGCCAAAATACGATCGCGCAACACTCCCAGCGCTCGGGAAACTAAAGCGGCACCGCCGATAATCACCGCCGCCGAGGTAATGGTCTTGCTCTGGCCGTTGAGTAGTTTGGTAATCATGAAATCATTAAAACATTAAAACACCAGAACATGAAAACAAGAGAATTTTAAAAAGAGAGCGGTAAAGTAAAATTAGGAGTTGTTTTAATGTTCTGGTGTTTTAATGTTTTAATGATTTAACCCCCGTACACCAATGAATACATATCGCTCACTCCCTGCCGCTGGAATTCTCCCTGCAGCCGCGCCACTTCCCGATGGTAGTCTTCGGCTGAATACGGCTGGTTAAAAATATAATACTGTTTGTCCTTCAGGTAAACGCAGCCGAAGCAATTTTTGAGATTGCGACAACGAGCGCAATAGGAGCAATCGTTTAAATTACTGCAGAGCACGCAGTGATGAATATTATACGAGTTACCAACGCTAAAACAGTTGGACGACAGTTCGCAACCACCGGCGCCATCAATATCAAAACAATCACTCAAACCGCTGTGGAACAAACAGTCATAGAGGTAGGCGGAGTCGTGATTATTATTAATGTCAAAACAATGATAGCAATTATGGGAATTAAAAATATAATCGCCGGAGCAATCTTGACTCTGACGGATGTGCGTCGCTACGACGCCAATCGTCCGACGCAGTTCAGAGCAGCGCACTGCCGCCGCTGCCGGATCAGATAAAAGCCCCGGCAGCTCCGTCGCATATTCTTGTTTCGTCCTGGGCTGATTAAAAATATAATACTGCTTGTGCTTGAGCGCGTAACAGCCAAAACAGTGCTGGCAGTTAAAAAGTTCCGCTGAATAAAAACAATCGGAACAGTTACTCAAATGCTGGCTATGATGGCAATTATATGATTTCTCCAAATACAGACCGTCCGAGCACAGCTGGGAAAATTTGCAGCCGGAGCAATCAAAACAATCAATACATTTCATGCAGTTATCCAGGTAGCCGCAATCCTGACTGCCGCCTAATTCAAAAGATAAGTAACAATTTTTACTATTAAAAACATAATCGCCATAGGCGCAACCCTGGACTTTACTGCTCCAGACATCTTTAAACGGCTGGCTCAAATATAACTCACGGAATATGTGACGATGGGGTTGAGACATTTAATTGAATTTTTCCTCAAAACAAACCGAGCAATACACCGGCGAGGTGAACTCCAGAGGATAGGTGGTGATAATTTCTTTCTGGCAGCTGGAGCACGGCCGTTTATACAGCTTGCGGGGATTTTTAAACTGCAAACGCCGCGTGCGCCGACAGTCCGGGCAGTAGATCGGCAGTGGCAGGTTGACTTTGGCGTAAAAAGTTTTTTCTTGATTAATGATCTTGAACTCTTTGCCGCAGTCAGCATTGGCGCAAATATGAATCATAAAACTTTTTTAAGCCCCTGCTGCGCGCCAATTTTGGTAATCAGGCTAGCGCCATTGGCTATGGCCGCGCCGAGCGAGCGCTGAATGTCGCCAGAGAAACGGACGAGCCCGCCGACAAAAGTAGAATTGAAACAATCCCCCACGCCAGTGGTGTCAACTACTTTTCGCTGCGCGCTCACAATCTTTTGGTAATAATAAGTCCGGCCGTCATAGGCGTTCGCGCCGGCTTTGCCGCGAGTAATCACCACGACCTTGGGGCCGAAGGCCTGGAGCGTCTTTAACAAGAACCGGACATTACTGAAACGACTGGCCGGCAGCTCCTGGCCGGCCGGCGAGCTTTTAACGAGTCCAATAGCCTCATCCTGATTGAGCGCCAAGACTGCCGTGCGCCCTAAATATTTTTTGAGCGCAGCGGTGCCGGCCAAAAGCTGTTGGCTGCCCGGGTTCCAGGCGATGTTGGCGGGAGCCGAAAAAACCGTTTCAAAAATTTTTCGCCAAGACGGTCCTGATAGCGAGCTCAAATAAATCCAGGGGGCTTTAAACTGTTGCAGTGTTTGCGGCGATACGGTCAGCCGATTATTGGCCGCGCGATTGGTAAAAATAACATGTTCCTGTTCTTGACCGGCAGTTAAGACAAAGGAAAAGCCGGTCATGGCTTTTTCATCCCGCTGGACCAAACGGGTATCCACCTCATGCGCCGCGAAATTCTTAAGAATTTCCCGGCCAGCCTCATCGTCACCCAGGCGAACTACTGCCGCGGTACGGAATCCCTGGAGCGCTAAATTGACGGCCGCGTTGGCCGCTCCCCCACCGTTACTGACATATGTTTCATCCAATGAAACTTTGGCGCCGTACTCAAAGCACAGGCTGCGCTGACGCGTCGGATCCGCCGGCGTAAACAAAAACTTTGCCGCCCGGTCATAGAACATATAATCGCGCGTGGCGGCGCCGATGACGACAAAATCGTATTTTTTCCTAAACATACTCGTTGGCGATTATCCAGCACCTTCCTGTTGGGATATCGCATCCCGCAGGAAGATGTATATTAAACCATTTATCCCCGCAACAAGCTTGTGGGATATTCTGGAAGGTGCTGGATAAACACCAGTATTTTAACATAGCGCGGCGCAAAAGCAAACTCTTGCTTGGCCAAAAAGGACAGCGAATAGACATACCCGCTATCAAAATCTCCCTGAACGCGGATGAGCTAAAGAGGGCTGTGAATATTTTTTAATCCCGGACTGGTAACGTGCGTATAGAGCTGTGTAGTTCGGCTATTACTATGACCCAGCAATGCTTGCACATACCGAACATCAACGCCGTTTTCCAGCAAATGCGTGGCAAAGCTGTGGCGCAGCGAGTGAAAGGTGGCGGCTTTGGCGACACCCGATCGCTGTAAAGCCTGATCAAAAATTTTCTGTGCCGTCCGCGTGGACAAGCTACCTCCCCGCTGACTACAAAACAGATACTCATCCAGCTGACGTCCGGCAATACACCCTTGTAATTCTGACGTGAGACGCTGTGGCAATAACGTAATCCGATCCTTCCGGCCCTTACCCTGCCGAACCGTAATCAACTGCCGAGAAAAATCCAAGTCACGAATTTTCAGATGGATCGCTTCGCTAACCCGTAATCCAGCGCCGTATGATAAGGCTAGGAGGCGACGATGTTTCTGGTTCATTGTTGCGGTAAGCATGGCCAACACTTCATCGCGAGACAGCACCACCGGCAATTTTTTGGCTCGCTTGGGCAGATGAAGATTCACAAAAAATTTTCTTTTTAAAATCTGCTGGTAATAAAATTTGAGCGCGTTATAGGCGACAGCCGTTGATTTACCCTCATCAATCAAATGACGCAGATACTCCTTCACGTCCTCCAGACGGACCTCGCGCGGACTCCGGCCGCTCCAACGCAAAAAATTCTTATTATACTGCACATAGCTCCTGACGGTCTGGCGGCTATAATTACGGAGCTCTAATTCATTGGTCAATTTCACCATCGGATCTTGGCTGGGATAGACTTTGTCCATATTTTAGCTATTATAATTAAACTACTTCCCTTATACCACAGCAATGATAAAAAATATCTAAACTGGCTGTGAATAAATCCAGCGCCTTCACCACCAGGCAGTAACCCCTGCGGATAGGATTTATTGAGCCATTTCATCCATACTTCAAGAGCGGGAGGATATTCTGAAAGGCGCTGGATAAAAATCCGGCCTTGCTTTTTCCTTAATTTAAGCTAATAATATAGGGAGTGCGGATAACAGGTAGTTATACGCAATTCAAAAAATATTTTTCTTTTTTATAAATTACAATCTTGTATAATACAGGAGCAAATAAAATGAGGTATATATGAATTTCATACAATCACTTTTACCGGCGATAGAACACTTCCACATGATAGGTTATTGGATAGCTCTTTTAGCAGCCTTACTTGAAACGACAATTG
>JACRDY010000032.1 GCA_016218485.1 Candidatus Falkowiibacteriota bacterium | reverse complement strand
GCCGTTTTGCGTCGGCTTTCTTCCACAAGTTCTTGATCTTTTAGACTAATTCGTCGAACTTTTCGGGCGCCTGGCCGAAGATTCTGGAAATCGCTTTTGGAATTTGTTTGAGTTTTAAGATATTCATAGCTTGATTATATCATATCGACGGTCTTTAAGCAGTAGGTCTATTTTTTTATTAAACTCGGCCTCAGATACCGGTTGGTTAAAAATATGATATTTTTGGTTTCGCAAACCAAAACAACCTAAACAGGAAATACAACCCTTACAATCGAAACAAAATATACAGTCAGTACACTGAGAGCAATGTTGGAGATATTTACCATTATAACATTTGAAAATATCAATACAGCCATAGCATGCCTCAGACCATTCATTCATCAAACCATCAACACAGTAATGGCAATTCTGCAACCAATGGCTATGGATACAATCTTCATTGCCATTAGAAGACGTAATGAGATAACAATTTTTATTATTTTGAGCCTGATTAGTATACTCAGAATTAATACTGTGAGCACTACTCAAGGCGATCCTAGGAACGAGATTCTTCATTTCACCATATTGTTCAAAAAATGGTCGTGAAAAATCAAACTCCCGCCCAAATGACAAAGGATCCCAGTCATCACCATACCAATAATCATGCTCATAAACTACGGTAGGATTGTCAGAAGAATAAATAGAAACAATATCTTTACCCGTAGCGTTACTTTTCCTGTGGTATAAATTTCGTTCGTTGCGAAAAATAAGTCTCCCCTGATATCGGCAGTCTGGACACAGGTTCGGCGGCGGAATCAACAATTTTTTACCGGCAAAAACGGGGCTGATGCGCTCGTAGAAGGCCCGATCATTATCGGTGATGGTGAAGTCGACGGTGCATTGTTTACAGTTTGGCATAGATTAATTTGGAGCGACACAGCCTCTGGCTGTGTTATCGTTATAGAGCACGTAACAGACATAACACGCCCAGAGGGCGTGTCGCTCCCTTGCTAATAAATTTCCTTCTGATAACACTCCTCACAATACACCCGCTCCGGCCGGTCAGGTGAATACGTTGTCTCAAATTCATTCTTACACCCACCACCCTGATGCCAGTCATGCTGTTCCTGACACATACATTGGCGGTGCCACAATTTCTTGGGGTTCATTAAAGCACTCCGCTGCTGATAGCGGCACAGCACACAGCGCCGCGGGATCGGCACTGATAATTTTTTGTAAATCTCGTACTCTTGTTTAATGACTTTATAATTCTTACCACAGTCAACGCAGGCCAAAACTTCATTACAAATGTTTTCCGTCACCTGATTGATGGAATCCGGAATATCGTTAGACGTTAACGTTTCTTTACCGGATAGTTCAGGTAAAGCCTCTTGCCAGCGGTAGCCCAGCGCCACCGCTTGCTCTTTAGTCAACGGCGACCACTCTTGAGCGGCGGTCTCGTTATACGCAAACAACGTCACTGCCGGCGAGAAAAACTGACCCCACTCGCCGGTCTTCTGCATGTGTTCAATAATTTTACCCTTCAGTGCCTCATAGGCGAATTCATCATACTGCTTATTCAGAATACAATGATGAGCTTTTTTCATCCCGACACAACCAAAAATATTCTTCACACCATGACAATTATCCGAGTACGCGACATACTGAGACTTCCAACAAAAAACCACGAACAGTGCTTGGTAAGAATTATCCGGAGTAATGGAGTCATAGCACAATTCAGGACCGCCGGTATCCCGACAATCATAACAATCCTTGGCGCCGTCACCGTGAATCATGAACTTGCAATCCTGCAGACCGGTTTGGACAAAACAATACTGGGAATTCTTGCAGCGCACTAAGTTGTCGCCGGTGGAATCCTGGCATTTGAGCAGGTTGGCGTATTTACGCGGTGTTTTCAGGATAAACTCGGCAAACCGCTGCTTGCACGCTTCCCGGCTAGCCCAACTGTCCAGACCCAACTTGGCTTTCTCTTGCTCATACGCTTCTTTAGAATAGGGCTTATTCCAAATACAGTACGCTTGATTACGCAAACCGGAACTTAAAATACAATCATGACAACCACGCAGGTCGTAACCAAAAATACAATCGCGACAGCCTTGGCACTGCTGACACTGCTGACAGCCGTAACTCTCTTCGCACGCCACCGACTCATACATCAATTCAGAATGATTGACATTAATATTATCCACCGAATCTTTAACCCAATTGGTCTGCAGCCCGTACATCGAGTCTTCCACCCGCCACGCCGCCACCACCATGTAGGCGTTCTTGCCAAACGCGAAATCGTAGGTGTATTCACAGTTGACGCTCTGCGATCCGTTATCATTCATCATGGCGATTTTTGGCACGGCGGCCAAGAGCTCACGGTACTGCTCGAAAAACGGGCGAGACCAATCAAATTCCCGAGCGTAATTTTTGGCATCCCAGCCATCACCCCACCAGCAGGCATTACAGTAAACGTTTGACGTCACGGCCGGATCATACACCGAGATAATATTTTTCTGACATAGGTCACACTGCCGACGATAATAATTCCGTTCATTCCGGAAAACCAGCCGCCGCTGTTCCCGGCAGTCGGGACAGAGCGTCGGCGCGGGTACGTTAATCCGAGCGTAGAAGGTTTTATCTGCGTCGGTGATGGTGAAAGGGTGATTGCAATTTTTACAGGTTGGCATAGGCCACAGATTACACAGATAATCACAGATGGCACAGATCCGTGTGATCTGTGATTATCTGTGTAATCTGTGTTTAATATATTTCCTTCTGATAACACGCTTCGCAATATACCTTTTCTGGCCGTTCCGGCGCGTAGGTGGTCTCAAACTCCACTGCACAGCGGCCGCTGTGCTGATGACCGAGTCGGTCACACATACATTGACGCTGATACAGATAACGCTGATTCCGTTTTTTCATTCTCGCTATTCGACGGCATTCAAAACAATACCGGGGAATGGGATAACTATTACGCCGGTAAAAATCCAATTCCTGGACCAGGATTTTATAATTTTTCTTACATCCGACACACGCTAATATCTCTTTGGTAATATCATCCCGGACATCTTTGATATCATCAGGGATGTTTTTAAGCGTTTCTCTGCCAAAAGTCCCGGGCAAATTATCCCGCCAGGGCCAGCCTTTGGCTACAGCCGCTTCTTTCGTCAACGGAAACCAAAGCTGAGCCGTAGTTTCGTTATAACCAAAAGGACTCATACGAACAGGAAAATATTCTCCATATTCGCCGTCAATCGTCATCTTAGCTATAATTTTATTGCGCAATTCAAAATACTCTTTTTCCGAGTACTGTTTGTTGAGAATACAATATTTTTTCTTTTGAATACTACTACAGAGGAAACAATTATCACTCGTATAGCTTTCTATACAATACAACAAATTGCTGCACTTATCTATACAACAAAAACAAAAATGGGAATTAAAAATGTCAACACCGATCATAGCTCCTTCATAAGATAATTCTAAATTGATACCAAATTGATACATGTCGTAACAATCTTTAGTTTTTAATTGCATCTGACTACAGTAGTTCGATTGTTCTATTTCATTACAATCAAAACAGAAATTGGAACCAAAAGCATGATACAGGTAATTACCTGATGAGTTTTGAGTTTTGTTCATCTGGGCAAAACGATATATATGTTCTGCCTGGAGCTGCAAAAACTGTTTCTGGCATTCATCTACTTTTATAAAAGACCCCGTATTCACTGCGGATAATTTTTTCTCATATTCTTTTTGAGTGAACTGCTCATTCAAAAAACAATGCTTCTTCTGCCGCAGACCGACGCACATAAAACAGTCTGAACATCCGACGCAATCTCGCAACCAATAACTACTACTACATTTCACGCAGTCTTGGCTCCAAGCCAAACCATAACAATCATGAACATCTACACATTCATAACACAACTCTGAGGAAAAACAATTATGTACATCAATACAATCTTTATCCTTTTTTACACCGTAGCTATAATAACAATCTTCATTAAAAGTCGCGTGGTAAATAAGGTAACAATTTTTATTTTGACCAGCGTGGTGAGTATATTCACTATTAATCGAAATTAAATCGCTAGATACACAGGCGTGTGGAACCCTTAATTCCAGTTCATGCAGTTGATTAAAAAAAGACCCGCTCAAATCAAGCTCCAGAGCATATTCCATTGAATCCCACTTATCACCCCACCAACAATTAAGACAATACACTTTTCTCGGATTATCTGGACTAAATTCACTGATAATATTCCTACGACACAAACCACATTTACCGGAATACAACACGCCTTCATTGCACCAGGCCATTCGTCGCATTTCCCGGCAGGCCGGACACCACGTCGGCTCGGGCACTTCGATCTTACGATAAAACGCTCGATCTTGCTCGGTGATGGTGAAGGGTTGATTACAATTCTTACAATTTGGCATAGGGGTATATGGTATGTCGTATGTGGTATATGGGGGAATTCCCTACATACCACATACCATATACTACATACTCTTTTTCACTATCAACATCACTCTTTCCCCATTATAAATATCTCCCCCGTTCCAATCATGCGTCGCCTCAATCAGCACGTCATATGGATATTTATAGTCTTCACCCAATCGCGTCCCCGGATCGTTGGTAATGAATTGATCCCGGTCGTAGCCCTTAACGACCAACATGTGATACAGCGGCCCTACGCCGGTGAAATTCGGATTGTCAATCTCTTGACCGGTCAGAGGCAGGATAACGAGATTGCCCGCCACCAACTCTTGTTTAATTCGTTCAACCGTCACATCACTGCTGACTTCGGCGTCCATATTGAAATACTCCCGAGCCATCGCCGCTACCGCTTCCGTGTCCACGCTCAAATTCTGCCCAAAACGCTCCAGCTCCCACGGCGCGACCGTATCTAATTCTTCCTTCATTATTTTTTCATCCAGCGCCAATCCGGCAAAAAACTTCTGCGCCATCACGAGCGACGCCTCTTCACAGCCGTCTTGATAAAAAGCCACATCCCAGGCCCCAAACGGCGCTTGGCGCGCAAAGGCCATGTCTTGATCAAACGTCTCCGGCAAGCCCTCAACCGCGTGCTGCGGTTTCACGTCTGCCACTATCTCATTAACCGCCTCCTGACTTTTTTGCACCGTAGTCTTGACGGTATCTTTCAAGCGCGATCCTAAATCGGCCGTCGCCGTATCATCCCCGGCTCCAGCTGAAGGCGTATTCAGTGCTACAGTATCGCCCTGATTCACTCCGAAATTTTCAACATTTTGAGCTGGACCGCACCCGGCCAAGACCAACAAAAAAATGCTAAAAATAAAGAAAATACGCTTTGGCATATCAGTTTCAGTATACCTGCCGCCTCGTGTCTTGACAAGAGGAGATGAACCAGCTAGAATATAACCACTGTTTATCTAATTTCCAATTTCTAATTTCTAACTCTATGTCACATAAAAAAGCCGGAGGCAGTACAACACTCGGCCGAGATTCAGTTGCCAAACGATTAGGCGTCAAACTGTACGCTGGCCAAAAAGCTAAGGTCGGTGATATTATCATCCGTCAGCGCGGCAGCAAATTCCGCGCCGGCGTCAATGTCAAAAAAGGCGGCGATGATACCCTGTTTGCCACCGCGGTTGGTCTGGTTAAATTCTCCAGTCGCAAAATCAGAAGTTTTGATGGTAAATTAAAACTGCGAAACTTCGTCAGCGTCATTAATAACGCCAAATAACGCTACCCCTATGGAAGGCAATAATTTTGAGCATATCGGCGGACCAATTGATGGCGAACCGCCAATGGATATAAGTGAACGGATGGGCACTACCGGCGAGCGGCTCACGGAAGCTCGGACGCGAGTGGCCAAGCTCCGCAAAACACAACCGGATTCGCCAGAATTAGAAGCTGCCGAAAGACAATTGGCTCGGCTGGAAGAACAAATGAGCGCTGATCCACAGGCTCACGCTGACGAAGGACTGAAAAATTAACCGAGAACTAAAAAATCGTGCCAAATATATTGGGACGATTTTGTTTTACCCGTAAGTAAGATCATGAACTAAGTCCAGTGGGAAGCCTAGTCTGCTCGTAATAAAAAATAAAATCATAAATTCAAAATTATAAATCCTAAATAAATCATAATACCTAAATCCAAAATCTTAAACCCGCGGTTTATAATTTAAATTTTTGAATTTAGAATTTATTTAGGATTTATAATTTTGGATTTAGAATTTAGGCTTAGGATTTAGAATTTAGAATTTCATCTAGCGGGTCGCACAAAGCTCTAAACTCATAACTATATCCTTTTATTCCGCGCCCAGAGAAAACCCAGATGTTTATCAAACCGTGAAGGAAAAACAGAAACACTAAAACCATTATGCCGCATCATTGCTTCTAACCGGTCAGCGGTATTGCGGCCCTGATGGTGATATTCCAAAATAATATGCTGAATACGCGGCCAGTCTGCTGCGGTCAAACTGTCCAGCACCTCATACTCCCCTCCTTCAATATCCATTTTCAGCAGCGAAATTTGCTTAATTTTAAAACGCGCCGCCAGATCAGCTAATGAGTATGCTTGAACAGGAATTGTCTGCTCGGTAAATTTTTCATCCGCACCAAGTAAACGGTGGTTGTGGTTATCGGTAGTGATCACCAGCTGCCGCTCGCCGCTCGTAGCCGCCAGCGCCGCGCTCACCAGCGTAACGCCCCTGGTTTTATTGAGGCGCAGATTATGACTTAATGCCGTTTGATTGGCCGGCTCCGGCTCCAGCGCGTATATTTTGACTGCGGGATTCAACGCCCGGCAGTACAAACTAAAAAAACCGGCGTGGGCGCCGACGTCAATAATAGGCTGAACAGCCTGCCGAATGGTTTCTTCGGCCGCCCGGTATTCGCCGAGTTTAAAAATTTCGTTGCACACGCTCCTGTCCACTTCATCGCGCAGCTGCAGCCGTATATCACGACCGTTACATTTTACCGTCATTTCGTTCATAACCCCTACGCATTACTCCAATCCCTACGAATTACGAATCCGTACGAATGTACGAATGTCGTTACATAAAGAGATACAGAGATAAAGAGATGGGGTGGGTATTTTTATCTCTACATCTCTCTATCTCGCCCGCAGGGCTTATCTCTGCTTTATTCGTACATTCGTACGGATTCGTAATTCGTAGGAGATTATTACTTCTTCCGCGCGCAAACTTTAACAAACTCCACGAACAGCGGATGCGGCTGGAGCGGACGCGATTTGTACTCGGGATGAAACTGCGTGCCGATGAAGAATGGGTGATCAGCGAGCTCAATTGCTTCTACCAGCTTACCGTCGGGCGAAGTGCCGCAAATGGTCAGTCCTTTCTTCTCTAGTTTCTCCCGGTACTCATTGTTAAATTCATAACGGTGACGATGCCGCTCGGAGATTTTTTCCTTGCCGCCGTAGGCTTTGACAATATGCGTGCCTTTCTTGAGTTTACAGGGCCAGGCGCCGAGCCGGATAGTGCCGCCATACTGCTTCTTTTTTAGGTACTCTTGCTGCTGCGGCATAATGTGAATCACCGGATGAGGGCTCTTGGGATTGACTTCAGCAGAATGAGCGTCTTTGAGCTTGGCAACATTACGAGCAAACTCTACCACCGCCATCTGCATACCATAGCACAAACCGAAATAGGGCACTCTCTTTTCACGGCAGTACTTGATCGCCGCAATCTTGCCCTCACTGCCCCGCTTGCCCCAGCCCTGCGGCACGATCACCCCGTCCAGACCCTTCAGCGCGCCCGCGGCGCCCTGCTCTTCAATATCTTTGGTGCTAAGCCAGACCAATTCCGGCTTGACCTTATTGACCCGGCAGGCGTGCTTGATCGCCTCAATCACGGAAATGTAGGAATCAGTCAAAACAAAATCACCGGTGTTGAAATATTTACCAACGATACCGATCTTGACCGGTTTGTCTGCTCGCTTAATAGCGGCCACCATCCCTCGCCACTCGCGTAAATCTTTACTCCGCTGCTTGAGTCCGAAATACTTGAGGATCTGATTGCCAAACCCTTCTTTTTCAAAATTCAGCGGCACCTCATAAATAGAGTCTACATCCGGAGCGGAAATCACATGCTCCGGCCGCACGCCGCAGAAGACGGATAGTTTTTCCCGCCGCGGACTATCCAGAGGTACCGGGGCGCGGGCCAAGACAAAGTCCGTTTGCAGCCCCGCGGAATTAAGCGCGCGGGCGGCGTGCTGCGTCGGCTTAGTCTTCATTTCGCCGATCTTACTCGGCACCGGCAGGTAGCTAACGAGGACAATAGCCACATCCTCTGGCCGCTGCAACTTGAGCATGCGGATCGTTTCCAAGAAAATAATGTTTTCATATTCTCCGACCGTGCCACCGATTTCAATGATATTAAATTCGGCTCGGTTTTTCTCTGAAGCGATAATAATGCGCTGCATGATCTCTTCCGGGATGTGCGGTACCACCTGCACGCACTTGCCGCCATACTCCAAATTGCGCTCGCGGGTAATGACCGACTGGTAGACGCGACCGGTAGTCATGTAGTTCATCCGGTAAATATCCCGACCCAAAAATCGTTCATAATTACCGATATCCTGATCGGTCTCATCGCCATCATCGGTGACGAACACCTCACCGTGCTCCGTCGGGTTCATGGTCCCCGCGTCAACGTTAATATATGGGTCTATCTTCATCGCCGTTACCCGAAATCCCTTACTCTGTAGAATTTTGGCAATGGACGCGACTGAAATGCCTTTGCCCACTCCGGACATCACACCACCCACCACAAAAATAAATTTTTGCATAAAAATTGAGAAATTAGAAATTGGATATTGGAAATTAGATATTGCCGTGTGGTCCGTGTCCTGGTTAACCTGGGTTTTAAAACCCAGGTTAACGGATGGGCAGAGTCTTTAATTTCTAATATCTAATTTCCAATATCCAATTTCAGTTTATAATTTCTTTTTCATTCCGCCGCCACCCGCACCGTCAGAGTACCGCGTTCGCCATTGGCTAACGTATACCCAACATGGTGATCGCCCGTTTTCTTGATCGGCGTCTGGTACTGCAGATAACGCTTATCCAAATCTAACCCCGCCGCCTCTAGACCAGTGACAATCTGCTGTTCGGTCACCGCGCCAAAGAGCGTCCCCTCCGCGTTAGCTTTAGCCCTCACTTCCACCACCGCACTGGCCAGCGCTTTGGATATTTTTTTGGCGTGGTTAATCGCCTGCTGCTGACTCCGCCGAACCACATTGGCTTTGTGCTGCCAGGCATTGACAACCGTCTGTGTCGCGGGCAGCGCCAATCCCCCTGGAATCAAAAAATTACGGGCGTAGCCGTCCGCAACTTCTTTCACCTGTCCAGGAGAACCCAAAGTTTTGACCTGTTTAATCAAGACTACTTTCATAAGACCTCTTGCATAATAATAGTTCGTGACGAAATTACAGAATTTTGAGCGAAAATGATGAAGGCTGAGGAAGCATATACGTAGTATACGTTGACGAAGCCTGAATCATTTGCAGCCAAAATTCTGGAATTGCAGTAGAACATATTATTGTGCCAGAGGTCTATATACCAAAAATCTCTTCTAGTATACCACAGGCGACTCGCCTCGCCAACGGCCCCAAAACCCCTGCTGGGAGGCCGCTTGTGCATAACCGTTACTGAACAGATCTAAGCACCTCCACCGCCCGATCCAGCTGCGGATCTTGCTCAGCATCATAGTCTGCCTGTGTCCGATCCACGCTGATATCAGGCTCAATCCCCTGCTGATCAATTTGCCGCCCTTTAGGTGTCAGCCATCGAGCCACGGTCAGCTTGACGGCTGAACCGTTAGACAGCATTTTAAGCTCCTGCACCGAACCCTTGCCAAAGGTCTTGACTCCCACGAGTTTGGCCTTGCCATAATCCTGCAGCGCACCAGCCACGATCTCGGCGCTGGAGGCCGAACCGACGTTGACCAAGACGACCGTGGGGTAGTCTTTGAGCCGCGCCACTCCTTGAGCCATATAGGGACGCGTCTGACCATCATACTCTTGCTCAATCACCACCGGCTCATTCTCCACCCACTCGGAAACCATATCCACCGCGTAATCCAGGTACCCGCCGGGGTTGCCACGCAGATCCAGAATGATACCTTGAGGCTCTGCGGCTACTACATCACGAACGGCTTGATTAAACAGCCGACGGGTGTCGTCGTTAAAGCTATTGACCTCAATGTAAAAAAGTCCGTCGTCCCGCCGATGCCAGCGCACGCTGTCAAAATGAATTTCCTGCCGCGTCATGGTGATTTCTTTGGGTTCGGTCCAGCCCGTCCGGGCGATGACCAATGTTACTGCTGTACCGGCCTGCCCACGAATTTTATCCACCGCTTGGTAGAGCGTCAGAGGAGCGGTCGGCTCGCTGTCAATCGCCAGAATCAGGTCGCCAGGCTGCAGACCGGCCGTATACGCGGGACTACCGGGCAGTGGCGCCACCACCATCAGCTGCCCCTGCTTAATGGTAATCTCGGCGCCAATGCCTTCAAAATTTCCCTCCAGCTCTTGAGAAAAATCTCGCGTCTCCTGCGGATCAAAAAAAGCGGAATAGGGATCATTCAGCGCCGCCACCAGGCCGCGGAGTGAACCGTAAAACAGCTCGGAATCCAGCAGCTTACTCCGATCCACGAACTGCCCGGCGATCTCACCCCAGACTTCATTAAACAAATTAAAATCAACGCGCTCCGTCAAATACTCCGGTTTGTCTCCAGCCACCGGCACATTAACCAAGCTCCCATCACGGTGCGTCCAGGGTAGTGTTTGCCCCAGCCAAAACCCACCCAGGAAACCAAGCGCCACCAAGAGCACAACAATATACCCGGCAACGTACTTTTTAAAAGGATTATTGGCCAACATAAGCAATGGTTATTCGTCAATCACCTCTATCTGCGCGCCCAGGGCGTTGAGCCTCTGATACAAATTCTCATACCCCCGATCAATGGAGTAAGTGTTCCGGAGAATTGAAATACCCCGCGCCGCCAGCATCGCCACCATCAGGTTAGCGGCCGGACGCAGCGCCGGCGGGCAGATGATCTCATTGGCCTGCAGCACGGTCGGCCCCTCGATCTCAATCCGATGCGGATCATACAACGTCATTTTGGCGCCCAGTTTTTGCAATTCCAAATAGTAGACGGCGCGATTTTCATAGACCCAGTCGTGAATCAACGTCTTGCCCCGCGCCTGCGTCACAATCGGGACAAAGAATGGCAGATTATCAATATTGATGCCGGGAAACGGCCGCGCGTCCAATTTGTCACTCGGCGCTACGAGGTACGACGGGGTAAAGGTAATATCCACGAGAGTAAAGTAACCACTCTTGGAGCGTCGACGATTTTTGACCGTAAAACGTTGTCCCATGCGCCGCAGCTTTTCCAATTCCAGGAGTAAGAAATCTATGGGGCAAGCCTTCACCGTCAAGGGTGAGCGCGTAGTCACCGCAATGGCAATCAAGGCCATTGATTCTATCGGATCGGGCATGATGGAGTATCGTTTAACCGGCCGCAGCCGCTTAACGCCTTCTATTTCCAGTGTCGTCGTCTCAATACCCTTAATTTTGGCGCCGGCTTCCCGGAGGAAGTAACACAGCTCCCGCACCATGTAGTTACCCGTAGAAAACTGGATAGTGGTTTTACCCGGCGTCAAAACCGCGGCGATAATAGTATTCTCAATGGCCGTGTCACCCGACTCATACATCACTACTTGCCTGCCGCGACGTTTACCAACCGTCACTCGGTACGCGCCTTTGACCACCGCCACATGAACACCCAGGTCATCAAGCGCGTAGATATGCGGGTTGACGGTCCGCTTACCCAGCTTGCAGCCGCCGGAACGCGGCAGCTGAAATGTTTTAAAATGATTGGCCAATGAACTGATCAGCATAATACCGGAACGCATTTTCACAAAGGCTTCCCGATTGAGCCCGCGAAGACTGATGGCGCCAACCTGCAGCGCCACTTTTCTCTTGGCGAGCCAGGTCACCCGCACACCAATGCTCGAGAGTACCTCCAGCATCCGCTTGACTTCCTCAATCAGCGGCAAATCATCCAACACCACGGTACCTGAAAACAACGGAATACTCGCCAAAATACCCATAGCAGCATTTTTTGAACTATTGGTGGTAACGGCGCCGTGAAGTTTTTTGCCGCCGTGGATAATGAGTTTGGACATAGGCTGACTTGAAAAAAATACCAATTACGCCTACAATTATAGCCTACCCGCCCCCGTCAAGCAAGCTGCCGTATATCTTCTCATTTCTATCAACGATAATGAGACGGTTACAAAACTCCTTTGGCTATAATTTGTTCTTTTCGTCCGATACTCCCGCCGTCGCTACAGCTTTGGTAGCGGGAGCTACGACTCAAATCATTTCGCCGCCCTTTCCTCGTCTCGGACGAAAAGCCCTACATTCCGCTTAAAAGTAGTTTTGTAACCATCTCACTCTATGCTCTCACTCCGTGTCCGCCGAATTATTTACCTTGGCTTCATCATCCTCTTCCTCGCCACCGCCCCGCTGCTGGTGCTGTACACCGCCGGCTATCGGTATAATTTTAAAAAAACCGCCATCCAAAAAGTGGGGGCGCTGTCCGTCAAACCGCAGCCAGCGACGGCAGATATTTACCTTAACGGACAGCGCCAAGTCGGTTCACGATCAGACAATACGTTGCGCCTCAACAATCTTCTGCCCGGTCAATACCAGGTGACGGTCTCACTAGACGGCTACTACCCTTGGGAAAAAACGTTAGAAGTATCCAGTAACGTCAACACTTTTGTCAATCAGGCGGTATTGTTCAAAAATAATCCGCCGGAAAATATTATTGACGCGCCGATCAGCCAATCCCTGGCCAGTACCGACAAACAGCTCTTAGCCTTCCAAACCTCACCAGGTCTCCAGCTCATCAATCTGAACAACGAGCAGGTCTCATTATTAAACCAGGAAAGCGACACCGCCCAGCTCATCGCCTGGTCGCCCGACAACGCCAACCTGCTGATCAAAACCGAGGGGCAATTCATCATCCTTAATATAAACAATCCAGACTCACCGCTAAGTCTCCAGGCCATGGTACCAACTACCTTCATCAGTCTGACCTGGGACCCGCAGGCCAATTACCTGCTCTATGGGTTAGATGACCGCTACCGGCTCTACCAAATCAATATCCTGACCAAAACCAACCGTCTGCTCTATACCCTGCCCCAACAGAGCGGCACCCGCTATGGTTCAGATGTGCTATTCCGTAATAATCTTCTCTACTTTACCGCTCGTGACCCTCAAGGATGGTTTTTGGAAACATTGGACATTAGCGCCACTCCCGCCAGCCCCCTCAAGCTCATGAAACTTTCAGATGGTAATATCACTTTCCGTACCAATGGCGGAAATATCGTCCTGATGAACGAACAGAGTCACCGGCTCTATCTCTTGGATGATGACTTCACAAAAATTCTCTTGGAAGCGGACGCCAAAGATCTTGACTGGTCAACTGACGGACAGACGCTCCTCTACTATAATGACTTTGAACTCTGGCTCTATCGTTTAAGCGACAACAGTACCACGCTCATCACGCGCTACGGTCAAACCATTCAGCAAGCACGACTCGTACCAACCACCGAGTACCTGGCGGTAACCGCCAATAATACCCTGCAAATAATTGAACTGGACGGCCGCGACCGGCGTAATGTCACCTCGCTCGTCAAAGGTTTGGCTATTCATCAATTCATCATCGCCAACAAAGCCAAAGATATTTTCTTCACCGGCACCATCGGCTCGCAGTCGGGATTGTTTAAACTGACGATCCAATAAAAAAGATTCAAGAAATAAGATTTAAGAGCAAATATTAAATCCTAAATCTTAAATCCTAAATCTACTATTTCTTGACTCTCGCCGCCATGAAGTTATTCACTTCCAAAAGTGAATTGAACGTTCCGGCGTCAAACCACTCGCCCTCGAGGAATCGGACATCCAGCTCGCCTTTGGCTAAATACGCTTTATGCAGATCAACGATTTCCAGCTCGTTTCTAGCTGACGGCTGGAGCCCCCGGGCGATCTCAATCACCCGATTGTCATAGACGTACGCCCCGACAATGGCATAATCGGAAATCCACTCTTTAGGCTTCTCCACAATCTGAGTGACTTTATTATCAGCGTCAAACACCGCCACGCCCGAGCGCTCGGGGTCAGGAACTTTTTTACAGAATATTCTCCCGCCGCTCTCGAAACTGGCAATATCCTTGGCCAAGTCATCTGCAAAAATATTATCACCCAAAATTAAGGTTACATTATCGTCACCAATAAAATTCGCCCCGATAATGAATGCTTCGGGCAAACCGCCCGGGTGCTCCTGAATCTCGTAGCTAAACTTGATACCTTCACCGAACTCTCGTCCGGAGCCGAGTAAATGCAAAAATTGTCCGGCGTTATCCGGCGCGATAATAATCAACACGTCCTTAATCCCGGCCCGCAGCATCGTCTCCAGCGGATAAAAAATCATTGGCTTGTCATACACCGGCAGGAGCTGCTTGGAGGTGACTTTGGTCAGCGGACTCAAGCGGGTACCCTTACCGCCAGCCAGGATGATACCTTTCATTTTTTTGTCCATAAATATACAGAGTTATAAAGTTAAAAGTTAGAAAGTTGAAAGTTACAACGTACTGTACTTTCAACTTGATAACTTTTAACTTTCAACTAAATACTCCTCTAACGCCTCCTGCCAACTCCGCACTGGGATAAACTTTGTATTGAGGAGTATTGAATACCGCGGCCGGCGGGCCGGACGGAGAAATTTGTCCCCGCTAACCGGTATTACATCAATCTCAATGTCTTTTAATTTAAAAATTTCTTGAGCGAACTGATACCAAGTGCAGCCACCACTGTTGGCGCCATGATACACCCCCCATGGTTCACCGCTGCCGAGCAGCGCGCGAGTATATTCAGCTAAATCGCGAGCGTACGTCGGACAGGACAGCTCTTCATCCACCACTTCCAGCTGGTTACGCGTCTCCGCCAGCTCCAACATTTTATCAACGAAACTCATTTTCACCCCTTGGCCAATACCCCTGCTACCAAACAACCGCGACAAGCGAATCAAATAATATTTCTGGCAATTTTCCCGCACTGCTCGCTCACCCAAGTATTTTGAAGCGCCATAGCGGGAGATTGGGTTGGGCTGATCACTTTCAGTATAACCCTCCTCTTTTTCCCCGTCAAAAACATAATCGCTGCTGTAATGCACGAGGATCGCCTCTACCGCTTCCGCCGCTCGAGCGAGAAACCCCGGGCCATAGCCATTTACCAGTTCAGCAGCAGCCGGCTGCGTCTCTGTCCCATCCACATCATTATACGCCGCGGCGTTAATAATCACCTGCGGCCGCAGTTCACTGATCTTGGCCTTAACCACTTCCGGCTTGGTAATGTCAATCTCATCGCGATCCCAGAGGTACAAATCGTCTTCGGCAAAAGTCTTGGCCAAATATTGACCGAGCATGCCTTTGGCGCCAATGAGTAGTATTTTTTGCATAGAATGAAAATTCGGGGATTTAAGATTTAAGAATTAAGATTTAAGAATGTCTGCTCTTTAATCTTATCTCTTAAATCCTAAATCTTTAAACTGTATTGAGCGATAATCTTTCTACTGCTCGGATGGCAAACGGGATTACAGCTGATCAAACTGATTTCAGTCAGTGGCAAAGAACCAACAACGACATTCTTGAATCCTTTAATCTTGGCAATGAATGCCAGCGAAGGGCTGGCAGTCAGCCGGCATAGTGTTATATTACCAAAAAATACTTCATCTGATAAGTATTTTTTGTCATCGGGCACGCCAATATCGCGCAGCCCGCTATCTAACGCCTGAACCAAGTATTTCAGCCGCTCATCGCAATACCCCATCAGTGAAATACTGGTCGGGAACAGTAGCAGCCCCTGGAGATGAAAACTGAACGATTGATGCTCGGGAATTATTTTGGCAAACAGCGCGGCAACCTTCTCAATATCGCCATCAGTAAAATTGGGTGGATGGTGGATGGCCCTGACATTCTTAATCGTCACATGACGCGACTCCGGCGGCAGAAAATAATGGCCCGGCTCTACCTGCCGTAACGGCTCAATAATACTCTCCGAGATAACACGATTAATCTCTGGCGGGACAAAACTCACGGCAGTGAGAGAAATTTCCTGACTGGTCACGAAATCATTTCTCATCGCCACGGTCGTCGCGGAAAAACTGCCGGCGGATACTTGGCGTTCAATCGTGTTAATCAAATCCTTTTGTTGTTCTTGATAGGTAGCCATAGATGCCAGATTTAAGAAT
>JACRDY010000033.1 GCA_016218485.1 Candidatus Falkowiibacteriota bacterium | reverse complement strand
GCAGCACGGAACTATCACGAAAAATTGCCGGCAGGGGAACCAGGGTTCATCCCGATGAACTCAAAGCCGGTGCCGTCGTCACCGTCTATGCCACGACGGACGTCACCCTGCTCACCTCCGTTCCGGCGGTACTCATCCGGTGTACTGATTTATGAAATTACAAATACTATCCATACTCCTTACTATTGCAGTTATTGTTTTAGGATATCTCTACCTTCAGGCACGGCAGGGTGCAACCCTGCCAGCCAAAGCCGATCCGGTGGTAGCCAAACTGGGGAAGATTATGGCGCTCCCGGAGAATGAACAGGCCCAAGTGACGACCATCGAAAACGTGGAAGCTGCCAAACAGCGCGACGCGACATTTTTTGCGACAGCCGCCGTCGGCGACCGCCTCATCGCCTACAAGCAACTTCTCGTTCTCTATGATATGAAGGCGGGCAAAATTAAAAACATCCAAACCTTTGGCACGAAGCCGCCGCCGGGACCAACGAAGACATTAACCGTTGCGCTTCGCTACAACGGCAATGAAGAAGCCCGTGCCAAAGACCTGAAAACCCAGATGGAAGCGGCAAGCCCCAACTACAAAATCGTGGAGGTGGCCAAATCCAAAGCCACCTATACGCTTGACGTAATCTACGTGGTCAATCCCGCCCGGCGGGAGGACGCGATTACCCTGGGCCAGGGATTGGGCGGTAGCCCGGTCGTGGGCGAACTGGCCCCCGGGGAAGCCCCTACCGACGCCGACCTCATTGTGGCGTTCCGGGATATACCGTAACCCTAATCCGCACACAGGACGTAGTCCGTCGAACCGAAGGTGAGGGTGCCGGAGGGGTTGGTCGCCGCGACCACCGGGCAGCGGGCTTGACTTGTGGTGATATCCGCGTCAGAAGCGTTATCAAGATTAATCTTGAGCCGAAAATCATCGCCCCCCGCCACCTGATAGTACCGGTACTGCTGGGCCGATCCGATCACGGGCAACTTCCTCATATACATATTGCCACAGCCGTCGGTGCCGCCCGCCACAAACTCCGCGCCGCTCGTGCAGGCGGGTGACGGCGGACAGTTGGAGGTACCGGCTGTTCCGCAACCGACGATAACGAGTCCATTGGTCCAGGCCGGGTACTTATTGTAATCGTTATAGTACATGCGGAGCGCATTTTTGAGCTGCACGAGCTCTCCTTTTCTCTTCGTATCCCGCGCCCGCTCGCGCGCCCCCAGGAAGTTGGGCATGGCAAAACCAACGATGACGGCGATGACAGCAATGACCACTAATAGTTCTATTAATGTAAATCCTTTTTTCATTGTGGTGTCCTCCCGTTTTCCGGTGTCGTGTTGGTCGAAGCGACTCCGTAGTTACAGTTTAACGCACCTCCGCCACTACTACAATTGGTCGTGGGAAAACTTAAGGGGGTCGTCCCGCTATGAGGGACATCATTGTCCTCGGTGTTTTCAATCCGGGCGTACAGTTGGTACGAACCGTTACTGCCGCCCACGTCATAGAAGTACTTCCTCCCCAACGCCGGATCGCAGGGAAGCTCCGGCATGTACATCACGCTATTTTTGTCAAGCATCGCACTGCCGCACGTGCAGGCTTGAGCGTCGTCCGTACCGCAGCCCACGATCGCTCCGGCCGCGTCGTCATTGGGATATTTACTTTTATCATTGTAGTACGCCTCCAGAGCTGAAGAAATCTGGCGCAAATCATTCTTCCGCCTGGAGTCGCGGGACTTGGCCTGGACACTTTTGTAACTGGCCAATCCCACGGTGATGAGGATCCCCAAAATGGCCATGACGATGAGGAGCTCCATCAATGTAAATCCTTTTTTCATATCATTTATAACAATTATAACCATTATAAACGTTATAACGGTTACCGCAAACAGCGGTTTGACGGCACTCCACACGCGTTATTGCAGTTGCTTTGAGCGAAGGTTATGGGGCAGCCGGAAGCCACCGGATCGCCGTAAGAATTGCAGATCCCGTTGGGGTCGCAGGCATACTGCCCCGGCGGTGCGGGAGGCGTAGGGGTGGGGGTGTAGCCGGGGTTAAAGCCGGGTTGGGCCACCGTCACCCCCGAGGAGATGCCGTAGTTAAAGCCCACGCCGAAGCCGCACCCCGTGATGCCGTTACAGCCGAGTCTGCCGATGTCGCTGTCACCCGTATCGCGCAAACTCGTAAAGACCCGGAATCCGCGGCACAAATTACTGTCGTCCACCGGTACATATTTATAGGGAAGTTTGGAGGCCGGATCACAGGGGATCGTTTGAAGATACGGCTGAAACTCGATCCCGTTACAATTGCTTAAGATAGTTGCCGCCGGATAACAGCCGTGATCATTGTAATACTCCTCAAACGCCCGCTTGATGTCCGAAAGATGCTTTTTACGCAGCACATCATAGCCCCGGTCGATCTGCCGCCGCCAGTTGATGAAGATGAGAAGCAGGAGGAGAATGATGATGGAAACAACGATTAATAATTCAATCAACGTGAAACCTTTTTTGACCAATTGCAACTGCCGAAAAGATTTCATATAGTTAGAGTATGACACAAGACTTCTTCGATACCAATATGTGGATGCTTTTAGTGGGAACCACGATCCTCATTGTTATCCTGTGGGGACTACGCGTAGTGAAAACAGGAGCAATAACCATCACATGGAACGGGACGGTCAAACGGTTGGGGCTGTTGGCAGCCTCCGCGCTCGTAAGCCTTCTGGTCTCACCAAACAAAACAGAAAGTGTGCTTGCCCCCTTCGGGTTGGGGACGTTTCTTTCTTTGTTTCTCATAGCGTTGGTAGGAGCGACGTTTTTAGATGAACAGGGAAAAAACATTCTCAAGTGGTGCCTCTTCACCACGGTGAGCCTCGCGGGGTTACTGGCTATCTACCAATTCTTCGGCTTCACTAAACTTATAGAGATAAACGTAAGTCTGATGACGGTTTTCATTGTAACGTTGCCCATCATGATCAATGAAGCGTTCCATAAAAAACAAGTGGCGATCGTCATGAGTGTTGCTTGCCTGGGGGGCCTGGTTGCTACCGCCTACCAGGTGCTTCCGAACTGGGGCGGGGCGACCCTCCCCTATTGGGCCAACTGGCAAATCATGCTTGAGAGTTATAAAAACATAAAACAGTTATTTGTGGGGGTGGGCGCGGAGAACTTTCTTGGGGCTTTTACCGTAGGCCGGCCGGTAACCATAAACATGACCGACCTCTGGAATACGCGGTTTATCGTGGGAAGCTCGATGCTTTTTCATATAGCCACGGTCTATGGGATCATCGGCGCCGCAGCATTCATATGGTTCCTGACAGGGTTGCACCCTGCCATTCTCTTTCCTTCGGCCCTCTCCCTTATTTTCCTGCCACCCAGCTTCGGGGCGCTCGTCGTGATCGTAGCACTTCTCATGCTCACCGAACCGGTTCCCGTGCCTAAAAGGTTTAACCTTTTATGGCTGCGCTACCCGACGATCGCTTTTATCCTTATCCTCATTGCAGTGTCAGGCTACGGCCTGGTGCGCGCCTATGGCGCCGAGCTTGCCTTTAGCAGATCTCTCCGTGCATTTGATGCCCGTGAAGGAACCAATGCATATAATTTGCAAATCCAGGCGATCACCTTAAATCCAAATGTTACGCGTTTCCATACCGCCTACGCTCAAACGAACTTAGCCCTGGCCGATGCTATTGCCAAAAACGCCAGCGCCTCGGCCGAAGACCGAAAGACGACGACACAACTTATTCAACAAGCGATCAGAGAAGCGAAAATCGCCGTGGGTCTTTCCCCCACCAACATCCTCGCATGGGAAAACATCGCGAGCGTCTATCAGGCGCTGACCGGCGTGGCCCAAGGAGCTGACCAGTGGACCGTCGCCGCCTACCAACAAGCCATGCAACTTGACCCCACCAATCCGAGCGTGCGGCTCCGGCTCGGAGGCGCCTTTGTAGGGCAGCAGAAGCTTGACCAGGCAGAAATAAGTTATCTGGCTGCCATCCAGCTGAAATCCGACTACGCCAACGCCTACTACAACCTGGCCTTCGTCTATCGGCAGCAGAAAAAGTATCTGGCTGCTGCCCAGTCGCTCAAAGAAGCTCTCGCGTATGTGACACCCGGAAGCGATGATGAACGTCAGGCAAAAAAAGAACTCGATGAAGTCAGTAATCTGCTCACCGAAGCGGAAAAACAGTCACTCAACGCGCCCGCCGCTACGCCTACGCCAAAATCCGCTCCTCTCTCACCACTGCCGTAGTCAGGAAAGGT
>JACRDY010000030.1 GCA_016218485.1 Candidatus Falkowiibacteriota bacterium | reverse complement strand
GCTGATCGTTTCCGTGGACACCTTGAAAATTACAATCAATACTTTTTAATAGTCTGCGGTTTGTGCAACTTCGCCAGAGCCTAATTCTTTGGGGATTGGGGAATTTGCGAAGTGGCGTAAATCTTTAATCAGTAGGTCTATGTTTAAAATATTCAAAATATATAGGTGGAAAGAACAAGCAAAATTTAAATTAGCTGACCCAAATAGGAAAATTTCAGATGAATATTTTAGAGTATTAAAAAATCAATCTAAGGGAAATTGCGTTTCCTGTGGTGTCGGGAAAATAAAAAGCTATGTTATTGATAAAGATAAAAATATCACTAAAACTATTATTAAATTTAGCTGTGGACATGCACATACAGAAGTACTCGTTGAGGAAATTTTAAAATTACGTGAATCTGTTAAGGCATTGCTAGTACCGGAAGGGAAAGGTAAAAGAAATTTTGTCATTCAACATATTCAAGGGTGGTTCAAAAGTAATAATCCAAATTTAAAAGATGGAGTTTTAAAGGATCAAATTATTGATAGGCGTAACGATAAGTACAAAGAAAAAGTTGTGAATGCTTCAAATAAAAAGGAAATAATAAAAGATCAAGAACATTCTCTTTCCGAACATCAGGGTTATGGAAGCGCAAAATTTAAGAAATAAATAAGTTTGATTTTCTGGTTTTTTCGTTTAGCTAACCAATTTTAGTTCTCTTTCCACCAGTATAAGTCTGCTTTTCAGACAGGATAATATTTATCTCTTTTCATCTTAGCCCAATTTATATTCTGTGGATAAATATTGACAGAAACGATATTGGTGCTATAATTTAATCATAAAGTCTCCTGCGCCTGGTTTTCCAGTGTGCAGGATTTTTTATTAAAATTATGCTAAAATATAAGCGTATTTATGGAGAGAATCCATATATTCATTGATGGCGGTAATTTTTACCATTTGGCATTAAAGAAGCTCAATCTGGGAGAGCTGGATTTTTCTTTTGAGGAATTTGCTAATTTTTTAGCCAACGGCCGGCAAGTTACCGAAATGGGCAAAAGATTTTATGTAGGCACGATCCGAGAGAAAATCGGTGATCCTAAGAGTAAAGAAGCGATGTCTAAACAGACAAAATTTTTTACAGTTCTAAAATCGTATAATTGGGAAGTTAAAACCAGCAAACTAAGAAGTCGGCTGGAAAAGATTTTTATCCAGCACCTTCCAGAATGCCCCGTCAGCGTGCTCTAGGGGATGAATGGCTGAGAGAGTATTCTTGCAGTGTGTAATACCCCGACAGGAATGTGCTGGATTTATTGATGATAGGGTCGTTGGTTATCAGGAATTATTGAAGATAAGGAGTTAAGTGTATTGAATTTAATCGGCTGCGTGAAAAAGGCATTGACGTGAAATTAGCCACCGATTTGATTGTCGGAGCGGTTGATGATAAATACGATACGGCGATAGTCGTCAGTTCTGACGGTGATTTAGTCCCGGCGGTTGATTGGGTCAGAAAACGGAAGAAAAAGAGAGCGGAATATATTGGTTTCTCTATAGCCGATCCAAAGTCAATCCAAAATGACGGCAAGCCGTCGCAGACAATGATAACCAATTCTGATGTTCAGCGGATATTTATCGCTTCTGATTTGAAGCCGTTTGTTAAGCCGTTTATCCAAAAAGAGTAAAGTAAATATTTTTGTTGTGGAAACCCTCACCAAACAACAAATCATTGAGCGGCGAAAGGAAATTGAGCAAGAGCTTCTGGATTTTTTAAAAGAAACCAAAAGCGATTTTGATTTAGATGATATTAAGGAGATTATCTATAACGAAGAAGATCAAGATGATCTAATGGATATTATTGCCATGTTTGACACCGGGCAAGATCCGATTGAACTCAATAACATCTTAGAAACCATTAATGACGCCTGGAATTACTTTCCTCATAAGATTTTGGGCGGTCTTTCACCGGCCGAAAAGATATTAGAAAGTCAGCAAAAACATTAACCTAAAAATGGGACACGCCTGTAAAAACCCTTAATGACTGTCTCATTTGTTTCATTCCTACAGAAATTAGCCAAAATTTTAGCTCAAATAAGACACCGTGTCTCAGAAATGGTACAGTTTAAAAATCCCGTTTTCGTGTCCCATTCCTGCCTGCCGGTAGGCAGGTGTCCCATTTTAGGCCTACCTAGAGCCCTATAGCCGCTAGAATCTAACCGCCCGATAAACCCTTTCAAAACCTCTAATGAATTGGCACTAGACCGGGCACGCCTGCCAGAAAATATTTAATTTATAATAAGCGAACGTGGGTTTGATCCTAACTGCGGGAGACACCCCTGCCAAGAAAATAGAATGCCAGAATTCAAATCGGTAATAACCAAGGTGGTTGCAAAAACAGAGCTCCCTTTTGAGCAGATTAGAGAGAGAATACATAACGAGCTGAGCAGCATGCTCGAGGATGATGGCCTCTCAGTTCAGGGAATGTTTATGAGTAAGGTAGAGTTCGATCGATTTTATAATACGAACCTTTTTTATAAATACGGCGATAGGAGCGCCTTGGCATTAAGTGGCATAACGGAAGAGGAGGCTGCAAAAATAAAAATAGACGAGAGATTTAGTTTGGTTGTGCAACTTTCGGATGCCAGAGACAGAGTATTTGACGCTCAAAATATACAAGAGTTAGATGAAGCGCTGGCAGAAGTTGAAGGTTTGTTTAAACAGATTTTTCACTTGGAAGCTGGCGAAATTGAGATGCAAATAATCAAGATGCTGGCGAAAGATGAACAGGTTAATCGAGAAATGGTCGATGATCTATTCAATAAATCAGGGTCTACAGTAAAAACCGCAGAGGAGCAGGAGTTATTGGAGGAAATGTTCGGTACCGCAGGATCCAAAAGGGATAAAGGGGATGGGGCGGAAATTATCAAGCCTGACTTTTTAGGGCCAAAGAGAAGGTAAAATAATGACGTACGCCAATGCGGGCACTTAAAAATTTGCTAAAAGATTCCTGTTAAACCCAGGAGTTTTTTGGTATACTTGTGAATAGTGAGCAATACTTTTAATACCCCGATAAATAAACCTATGAAAATGTTTAAAATAGTGTTTGCTGTCACTGCAATTTTTGTCTTAGCATTTCTGGTCGTCAATCTCTGGCCAACAGACATTACCGCCAATGATGCTCGCGCTACAGTGCAGGCTCTGCCCGAAGTGCGGCAATACGCGGAGATGCTGACTCAGGCTGGCACGGAGGCGCAGATCGTCGTGGAAGACTCGGGGGAAGAATGGAATGTCCATGTGTTTGAAATTGTGAACAACGGTGACTCAACGCACACGGCGACGTTTGGCTGGTATCGGGTCAACAAAAAGACCGGAGAGATAACAAGAGCTATTTAATAGACCTGTTGCCAAGTAGCAACTTAATATAGCTAGAATCTCCCCTGGAGATTCTGGAATTATCACTTCATCGATAAATGGTAATTCCAGAGTCCGCAGGAAACCAGCATGGCTTGGTCGTCAAATCCTTCTTTTCTGTTTCTGAATACATCGGTTGAGATTCTTAACCTTTTAACGCCAGCCAGGGCGTTTTCCACTAAAACTCTAACCGCTGATTTCTTCTTGTTTTGCTTAACGGCGAATTTGGATAAATCCTTGGTCCGGGGCTTTCGTTTAGGCATTGATAGCTTATGACCGGGAAATTGTTGGTTGATTCCCTTAAAGCCCAAATCAAGATGCTTCCTAATTCCTGGCGGCATATTGTCGGGCGAAGCCTGTTCTTTTAAAATGGTAAAGTCATGTTCTTTGCCGCCGATGGTTTGGCCGAGAAATCCAATCCGTTTGTTTTTGTCGGTAATGACAATGTTTTTAACAGAATGGCGTTTCTTCTTGCCGGAATAATTGTTTTTCTGCTTGGCCTTGTCTTTCGGCCTTTGAATCGGTCTTTCGGCGCCATCAATGAAGATGTCTTTAGCTTCCGGGAAGGCTTGAAGAAATTCCTCAATTGTCCGCATCTGCCTTTTAGGCATAACCAGCTTCTTGCCTAATGAGGATTCAAGGATTCGGCTTAATTCTTGCTGCCGGAGACAAGCTTTGGACCGGTCACAGCCAAAGATGAACCCAGCCAGATCAAACGTCGGATAGCATTTGTAGTAAAAGAGGATGAAAAACAGCTTAGCTTCGACGGTTGGCAGAAATCCTTTCCGCCCGCCGCCCATCGCTCTTTTCCCGGTCGCGTTCAGATTATATTGTTCTCGCCGCTTTTTTTGCCAGCTGACGGTAAATACCGGCAACAATTCCATAAATTCTTCCGGGTTTAGCCCGGTCAAGGCGAGCATCAAACGTTTGTTCTTTAGAATTCGGCTAAGATTAATCATATTTTTGTTTTTGTTTTAACTTGTTTAGTTGGAATCTTTACATACATTTTAACATTTGTTGCTATTTGGCAACAGGTCTAGTATATAAAAAGAATAGTAACGTCGCCCTCGGTGTGGCTGCTCTTGGCTGCCAACAGCCTGACGATTGCGTTCGCCGTCACGCAGCAGTGGTCAGCGCCAACGATCATGTGGACCTATTGGGTGCAGAGTGTTCTGATTGGGTTATTCCAGTGCCTTAAAATCCTCCAGCTTAAGAAATTTTCAACCACTGGGTTTACCATCAATAATCACCCGGTGTTGCCGACGGAACGAACCAAGCGTACGACTGCGGGATTTTTCTTGCTTCACTATGGTTTTTTCCATCTTATCTACGGTATATTCCTCGCGAGCATGAGCGGTTCGGTGGACACGTTTGCGCTGTTTGTGGCCGGACTGGGATTTGCTCTCAATCACTGCATCTCATACCGCGTGAATAGAGCGCAGGATGAAACTCGCGCTCCCAATATCGGCTCAATGATGTTTTTTCCGTACCTGCGCGTTATCCCGATGCATCTGGCGTTGATAGTCTTTTTTCTCTTGGCGGGCCAGGGTGCGTTTTTGGTATTTTTTCTGTTGCTCAAAACAGCTGCTGACGTGGCAATGCATGTCATTGAGCATTGGCCTGGACGCCAAAGCGGTTGACAATGGAGTGGCGGCGTTAGATTGAGCATGGGCTTTAGATTTGAAAAGGTCCGAGCAGATGATGTTCGCTCGGGCCTCTTGATGGCGCGGTCTGGTCCTAGGCGTGAGAGCCTCTGTCACTTTTGCGCAGCATGCTTATTGGTGGCGGTGAGCCTGGTTTAGCCGCTGGCGCGCGGTCGTGCTTGGTGACAGCGTCTCTACCGCGAGCTTCTGCGTCAGCGGATGGCGCGTAGCGCTCGCTGACTCTGGCCAATCGGGGCGGCGCTGCCGCTTGCTTTTTCAGCATCCTGATGGTCAGCCAGCCGATGACGCTGACCGCCAGAGCGATGAACAGAATGGCGAGCTTGATGGCCAATGCCGCATCACCCTTGACGGCATAGAGGATGGCGACAATGACAATCGCCGCAGCATAGTAGGGGAAGACAGACTTCAGGCATTTCAGTTGCGCCCGGAGACGCTTTCTCCTTTCTTGCGCCTGTTGTGCTCTCGCCAGTTTCACTCTTGCTTGTAGCCTCGCGAAATGCTCTGCCGCTTGAATGGTTTGTTGGCCATTCATGGTACCCTCCAGGCTATTTTTTGAGTTGTGGACGCGCGTTCTGTATTGCTATTATTAGCATACCATTGTTGGTAGCGCTGTCAATTTATAAGGTATTCATTTTTTGCAAAAGAATGATTTACTCAATCCTGACAATTGTGTATTCTGCCATATTTTTAGCGAGCGGTACGGTAACAGTCTCGCCGAGGCGTTTACCTAAGAGCGCGCTGCCCAGCGGCGAGGATTGTGAAATAATACCTTGACTTGGGTCAGTTTCGGACGAGCCGAGGATTTGGTAGGTTTTGTGCTGGCCATTGACTTCAACGGTTACGGTGCTGCCCAAGCTCACCCTGTCGGCATTATGGTGTGATTCAATAATCACCGCTCGTTTTAAATACTCTTCAATCTCCAACATCCGGTTGTTGATACCGCGCAGCCTCCCTTTAGCCAGCTGGTACTCGGCGTTCTCCGAGAAGTCGCCCAAGCTCGCCAGACGTTTAGTTTCTTCAATCGCCTGGGGCTGGCTGACATTTTTCAGTTTTTCCAGTTGCCGCTTAAGTTCGCTAAACTTGGCCGGCGTAATATGCGGGTCTTGTTCTTGATTGGCGTATTTGCTGGGTTTGCGTTTGGGGATTTGCATAAGGTCATTATACCAGGCTGTCGCGTGTTGGCCAGCTTTTTTCAAAAAACACAGATAGCACAGATAATCACAGATCACACAAATTTGTGCCCATCTGTGATTATCTGTGCTATCTGTGTTTTAAGGTTGACAATTCCACTGAATCTGCTATACTGTAGCTATTCATTTGGCGACTTTAACGCCATCGACTCGAATCTTTTCTAGTGTCATATTCTCTTGGTGACCGGAGTAGAACCTCGGGTCACTAATTTTTTACTATGACACAGCACATTGCCGGTGCTCCGGATTTTAATCATCTGGGTCTGGCGCCTTCACTCTTAGCTATTTTAGTTAAGCAAAAATTCATTACGCCGACGCCGATCCAGCATCAGGCGATCCCGCCCATTCTCCAGGGCAAGGATATTGTTGGTATTGCGCAGACGGGTACGGGCAAGACCCTGGCTTTTGCCTTACCCATGATTCAGCGCCTGGGGCAGCACAAAGGCCAAAGTTTGATCCTGGTGCCGACCCGTGACTTGGCGCTGCAGGTTGAGGAAGTATTCAGAAAAGTCGGCAGTTCACTGGGACTGAAAACCGCGGTGGTCATTGGCGGGGCTAGTATGAATAATCAAACGCGCGATCTGCGCCGTCGACCGCATGTCATTATCGCCACGCCGGGCCGGCTGATTGACCACCTGCAGCAGAAGACGGTGACCTTGAACACGGTCAAAATTATTGTCTTGGACGAGGCCGACCGGATGTTTGATATCGGCTTTATGCCGCAGATCAAGAAAATTCTGGAGGTCTTGCCCAAAGAGTGCCAGACGCTCCTGTTCTCGGCTACCATGCCGCCGGCCATTGGCGAACTGGCCGTGCGCTATATGCGCTCGCCGTTCCGTATTGAAGTGGCTCCGTCCGGCGAGACTGCTGCCAACGTGGAGCAGGAACTGTTCATTGTCTGGAAAGAAGACAAGATGGGCCTTTTGAAAAAAATATTGACTGACAATCCCGGTACTGTGCTGATTTTTTCACGCACCAAGTACGGCGCCAAAAAGATTACTTCAGCGCTGCTGGCGCTGCGCCACAAAGCCGTGGAGATCCACTCCAACCGGTCGCTGGCCCAGCGCCGGGACGCGCTCGATGGCTTCAAGTCCGGTAAGTACCGGATTCTCGTGGCCACGGACATTGCTTCCCGCGGTATTGATGTGGTGGGGATTTCATTGGTCATTAACTTTGACCTGCCGGAACAGTCAGAAGACTATGTCCACCGGATTGGCCGGACCGGCCGGGCCGATCGGTTTGGCAAGGCCATTTCCTTTGTCACCCCGGATCAGCACGCGGACGTCAAACAGATTGAAAAATTGATTCGGCAGACCCTGCGGACTGTCGCGCTGCCAGCAGGTTTGCGGGCGGCGGCCTTTCCCGCTTCAGCGGCCTTTGATACCGGCGACCGCCGATCACGCCGACCGCGTGGCTATGTTGGTAGTAATAGTTTTAGGAGCGCCGGGTTTGGCCGGCGACCGGGCGGTGGGGGACGGCGGCGGGGGAGATAGGAATACATAAAAAAGTTCAAAGTTCAAAATCCAAATGACAAATCAATACCAAATGATAAAGTTCAAAGGGTGTAATGATTCAAATTTTTTGTTTTGAGTAGTAATAAAAAAATAGAGCGTCCAGTGTGGGCGCTCTTTTTGTATCGTTGTCGATGCAGTGCGAGTAATTGGGTGTGTTATGTGTTTGAACTATTCCTCGATGATTACTCGAGCACCGACGTTTGGGTTGCCGAAGAGCGCTCGAGCGCTGGAGCCGACCACCACCAGGTAGTGAACGGGTTTGTGGTTGAGTTTCAGACTGCCGGTGGTCAGAGTCGGTTCGCCGGTTTCTCCGGCGAATATCCCATTGACGTGGCGCAGGCGGGCGATATTGTCGCCAATGCGGAATACTCGATGTTTTCCCAGACTGGGAAAGGGAACATTGTCCTGACCGATCGCCACGATGTAGAGATTGCCGTGATTGTCCCAGTCAGCCACGTATAGACCGGGTTCGGGTTCTTCGAGCACTAATGGCTTTGGCTCCACCTGAATGTTGGGAAATGTTCTGAGCCCCATGGCTTCAGCCAGCGCCGGGATCATCACTTCCATGGATCGGAACGGGGTGCTCATGCCGGAAGTGTCCGTCACGAGGAAAGATTGTTTGATCCGTGGGGATAGGAAGTAGAAATTGAAACCGGTATTCGGCCCGATGACCCAGACCCCGTTGTCGAGGAGCAGGGCGTAAATTTCCTCTCCCGCCAGATGCCGGGCATTACCCCGCAACTTTCTGCCATTTTCGCTGCCGTGGCGCGGCGCCGCGTTGTCCAGTACGCCGATCAGCTCTCCCTTTCTCAAGGAGCCGAAGTGGTCAATCGTCGAGAGGACATGGGCCGCGGTGACGAATCCCGCGTGGAGCGTGTTCATGCTCTGGGTTTCGAAGAAGCCGGTTGAGACGTGGTGGGGGTGGAAACATCGGTTGACGGCGATGTCGTACCGTCCCCGATCGGATCCGCCACAATCAGTCACCAGGTAGAGCTGTACTATTGGCACGGGAGTCCTCCAGTGGGCGTGTCGCCCGGTTACACCCAAACGTCTGTTTGAGTTCTGTGAATAACAAAAAAACTCCTTACTCGACATTGAGAAGAAGTTCCGGTTTTTCTCGTTTGCGAGCGTATCTGTCCCGCAGCAGGTGCTCGCGGGTTGGAAGGACCACCTTGTTTCGCCGTGGCGAACTAGGTTGGTAGAGAGGTCAGCGGGCCAAATCCCTCGCTCTCTTCTGGATATAGTTAACTGTCAAGGTATTTTCAGTATATCACGGTGGTTTTTTTTGTCAATTAAAACATTAAAACATTAAAACATAAAAACACTAGAACATTAAAACAACGGCGTGTTTTAATGTTTTCGTGTTTTTTGCTATACTATTGGTATGAAAATTTATCTTGGAGCCGACCATGCTGGCTTTGCCCTGAAAGAGACAATGAAAGCTTATTTGGTTCGTCAGGGTTTTGTTTGCAAAGATTTGGGCAATATTCAATTGGACAAAAATGACGATTATCCGGATTTTAGCGTGAAAGTCGCTCGGGCCGTTGCCAAAGACACAAGCAGCCGGGGAGCGCTGTTTTGTGGTTCAGCCCAGGGCGCTTGTATTACCGCTAATAAGGTCAAGGGTATCCGGGCGGCTTCAGTCAGGAGCGTGGCCGAAGCGGTGCTGGCAATAGAGCATGATGACGTGAACGTCATTTGTCTGGCGGGTGGGCAGCAGGTGCAGCGGCAGTTTAAAGGTGTTGGCATTCCTAACGATCAGGCTAAGAAAATAGTCCGAGCGTATTTGTCCGGGAAGTTTTCATCTGCGGCTCGGCACCATCGGCGGGTCAATAAGATAAAGGCCATTGAGAAACGCAATTTTCGTTAATCTATGAGCCAGCAGATTATTCCCGCCGTGTTGACGGACAGCGCCGAGCAAGCCAAGAGCCAAATCAGCGCGCTGGTTGGTTTGACTGACTGGGTGCAGATTGATGTTATGGATGGTGTCTTCGTGACGCAACAGTCGTTTGATCTGACGGCACTGAACAATTTTTCCGCCTTTACCAAAATAAACTGGGAAGCGCACCTGATGGTGGAGGAGCCGGATCAGTATTTGGCCTTGTGCCAGCGCCTGGGCTGCCGGCGGGTGTATATTCACCGGGAATCACGCGGGTTCAGCGCGGCAGTTTTAAATCAAGCCCATGATCTGGGTTTGCAAGTCGGCCTGGCGCTCAAGCCAAACACGCCGGCGAGAAAACTCAAACCCTACCTGCATCAGATTACGGCAGTATTACTCTTGGCCGTAGAGCCGGGCAGTCAGGGACAGCGATTGCGGCGGCGCGCGCTCTGGAAAGCGCGGCGGATTAAACAGTGGCAGCCCGACCTGCTGGTGGCGATTGACGGGGGAGTAAAGCCGGAGAATATTCAGCAGGTCTTCAGTTATGGCGTGGATGCGGTTTCCGTCGGTAGCGCGATTTTTAATAATACTAGTGTTAAGGAGAATTTAGAAAACCTAAACAAGAAATTAGAAATTAGATATTAGAAATTGCCTAAAGCAGCGTTTGAGTTAACCAGGGTTTTAAAACCCTGGTTAACGACTACGGGTTGTGTCTTTAATTTCTAATATCTAATTTCCAATTTTTGTCTTATTTGTAGGGTCGTTTAGATTCGTAATTCGTAGGGGTTAAATAATTCGTAGTTGTATATTTCTATGCCTGACATTCACGACAAAAAAGTCCGCCAGCTGGAAAAAATCGCCAATGCGATCCGGCAGGATATTGTTACCATGCTCTTGGCGGCAGGCAGCGGACACACCGCCGGGCCGTTGGGCCTCGCGGACATTTTTGCCGCGCTTTATTTTCATGTGTTGCATCACCGTCCCCAGCAGCCGAACTGGCCGGAGCGTGATTGGCTGATTCTCTCGGCCGGGCACCTGTGTCCCGTACGGTACGCCGCCATGGCGCAGGCCGGGTATTTCCCCAAAAAAGAATTATTGACGCTCCGCAAATTGGGAACGCGCCTGCAGGGCCACCCGGAGCGGCTGCGTCTGCCGGGCGCGGAGACCACGTCCGGGCCGCTCGGCGACGGACTGGGTCAGGCCTGCGGCATTGCCTATGGTCTTCTCTTGGACAACAAGAAATCTCGGGTTTATTGCGTGATGAGTGACGGCGAGCAGGACTGCGGCGTCATTTGGGAAGCGGCGATGTTTGCCGGTAAGTACAAACTGCGCAACCTCACCGCCATTATTGATCGGAATAATATCCAAATCAGCGGCATGACTGAGGACGTGATGCCACTCGAGTCGCTCGTCGAGAAATACAAGGCCTTTAATTGGCATGTCATTGAAATCAACGGACACAATATTGAGGAATTCGTGGACGCCTGCGAAGAAGCCAAGACGATGTACACCAAGCCGACGGTGATTATTGCCAACACCATCCCCGGCCGGGGCGTGCCTGAAATTGAGTTTGACTATACCTGGCATGGTAAGCCGCCGAGCGCGGCCGAAGCCAAGCGGTTTCTCGCGGACTTGCGGACGATTGGCGGTAAAATTAGCAGTGAACACGAATAACTATGCCGGAAAATAAGAAAGCAAAATTACAGCGGGAGCTTTTCAATGATAAAAAAATGGAACTGGTGCCAACCCGTGATGGCTATGGCAAGGGTTTGCTGACGCTCGGCAAAACTAACCCGCGCGTGGTGGCCTTGTGCGCTGACCTGGACGAGTCCACGCGCAGCCAGTGGTTCGCTGAAAAATACCCCGAGCGGTTTATTCAGATGGGTATTGGTGAGCAGAATATGGTCCTGGTCGCGGCCGGTCTCGCCAACTACGGCAAGATTCCCTTCATTGCCTCATACGCCACGTTTAGTCCCGGACGTAACAATGAACAGATCAGGACCACGGTGTCACTGAGTGAGCTGCCGGTCAAGATCGCCGGGGCCCATGCCGGCGTCTCCGTGGGGCCGGACGGCGCGACGCACCAGGCGCTGGAAGATATCGCTTTGATGCGGGTCCAGCCTAATATGGTCGTGATTTGTCCCTGCGACGCGGTAGAGATCGAGAAGGCGACGGTCGCCGCTGCCGCGGTGCATGGTCCAGTATATCTGCGTTTCGGACGTGCTGCTAGCCCAGTGATGACGACCCGCAAAACGCCGTTCAAGATCGGCTGCGCCGAAATATTCTGGACGGGTAAGGACATCACGATTATCGCCTGCGGGCAGCTGGTCTATCAGGCGCTCTTGGCAGCCCGGGCTTTGGCCAAAGACAACATTACCGCGGAAGTGATTAATTGTCATACCATTAAGCCGCTGGACGAGAAAACCATCATTGCTTCAGTTAAAAAAACCCGAGCGGTGGTCACGGTTGAAGAACACCAGATTGCCGGCGGGCTGGGTAGCGCGGTGGCTGAAACGCTCGTTCAGCGTTTGCCGGTGCCGATGGAGTTTGTTGGCGTGCGCGATCGCTTTGGCGAGTCGGGCGAGCCGGATGAACTGCTGCAGAAATTCGGTCTGACCAGCCCGTACATTGTCACCGCGGTCAGAAAAGTTTTAAAACGAAAAAAATAATCAGCTATGTTCGACATCATCTCCGTCGGTGACATCACCCTGGACGTGTTTCTCCAGCTGGAAGAGGCCAAAGTCCAGTGCACGCTCAACAAGCGCGAGTGCGAGCTGTGTATTAACTATGCTGACAAGCTGCCGGTCCGGACGATCACGGAAATCCCGGCCGTAGGCAACGCCGCCAACAACGCGGTTGGCTCGGCGCGGTTGGGCCTGAAAACCGCGATTTACTGCATTGTGGGTAATGACGCCAGCGGCAAAAGCAATCGGGAAGTGTTGAAACAAGAAAAAGTAGCGCTTGATTATGTAGTGACGGATACGGCCCGCAGTAACTACTCGGTGGTGTTGATGTACCAGGGTGAGCGAACGATTCTCGTCTATCACGAACCGCGTCAGTATCGTTTGCCCAAAACTAAGCCAACGAAATGGCTCTACTTTACTTCAATTTCCGCTGGTCGTAACGGTTTGCAGGGGCAGATTCTCACTCGGGTTAAAAAAGAAAAAATCCGGCTCGGTTTTAACCCTGGGACTCATCAGCTCAAGCAGGGCCTGAAGGCACTGCGGCCGATTATTGCCGCCTCAGAGCTGCTGATTGTCAATTGGCAGGAGGCCGAGCGCTTGGTCGGGAAACAGACCGGGATTAAGCCGTTGCTCGGGGCGCTCAAAGCGTTAGGACCGAGTATTGTGGTGATTACGGACGGGGAAAAGGGCGCGTATGCCTTTGACAGTACGGCCCACTATTCTCAAGCCACTTTCCCTTGTACGGTGGTAGAGCGGACCGGCGCGGGCGACGCTTTTGCGACCGGCTGTATCGCGGCGCTCGTTCAAGGTAAGAATCTCCCCGAAGCGCTGCGCTGGGGCACGGCGAACGCCTATTCAGTCATTCAGTATATTGGGGCGCGGCAGGGATTGCTGAATCAGGCGCGGATGAAAAAAGTTTTACAAAAATTTAAGAATGTTCAGCCTAAACGTATTTAATATGGAGAAACGTAAAGTGTTCGTGACTCGCAGTATTCCCGAGGCCGGTTTGGCGCTCTTACGCCAACAGAAAAATGTCCGGCTGATTGTCAGCCCGCATGACCGGGTGCTGACGCGCGCCGAGCTGCTGCGGGGCGTTAAGGGCGCGGACGCTATTCTCTGTCTTTTGACCGATAAAATTGACGGAGCCGTGATGGACAGCGCCGGCCCACAGCTCAAAGGTATTGCTAACTATGCCGTGGGTTTTGATAACATTGATTTGGCTGCCGCCAAGAAGCGGGGGATCTGGGTTAGTAACACTCCTGGCGCGTCCACGAACGCCGTGGCCGAGCACGCCGTGGCGCTCCTCTTGGCGCTGATGCACCGTTTACCCGAGGCTGACCGCTTTGTCCGCGCCGGTAAGTACAAAGGCTGGGCGCCGATGCTCTTGACCGGCAGTGAATTGCCCGGCCGGACGCTGGGGATTGTCGGCGTGGGCCGGATCGGCTCGGCCTTGGCGCATCGGCTGGCCGACGGGTTTGGCCTGCGCGTGGTCTATTCCGATGTTATTAGAAATATACAGTTAGAAAAACAGTTTAAGGCTAAAAGATTAAGTTTGCGGCAGTTGTTGCGTCAAGCTGACGTGGTCAGTCTGCACGTGCCGCTCTTGCCCAGCACCCGTCATTTGATTGGCGCTAAAGAATTGAAGCTGATGAAGCCAACCGCCTACCTGATCAACACTTCGCGTGGGCCGGTCGTAGATGAGAAAGCTTTGGTCACAGCACTGCGGCACCAGACCATTGCCGGCGCCGGCCTGGATGTCTATGAATTTGAACCAAAGCTCGCTCCGGGTCTGGCCAAACTCAACAATGTCATTCTGACGCCGCATATTGCTTCGGCCACGTTGGAGGCGCGTACGGCCATGGCTATCATGGCTGCCAAGAATATTATTCACATTATCGCTGGGAAGCGACCCCCGCACCTGGCTCAGTAACGATGTATTTTAAATTAGTATGATCGGATATATTTTTGCGGTAGTGAGTTCGCTTTTTTTCAGTTTGTATATTATCCCCAGAAAGGTATCAAAGCAGCATCCAATTTATTTTAGTTTGTTTGTTGGCATGGGTTTTTTTCTAGGTTCTTTATTGCTTTATTTACTTAAACCTTTATTAGGGTTTGATGAAATACTGTCACCAGTTTTATTCTGGTCTATTTTGGCAGGAATAATTTGGGCGGCCGCTCTTGTTTTATTTGTCAAATCAATAGATTTAGTTGGTTTAGTTCGTTCTAACCAATGGAAAAACTTACAGGGCCCGATTGGGGTTATTCTTAGTTTGGTAATTTTGATTGAATATGCTGTCACTAATCCTTTCTTTGTTTTCTTAGCGGGAGTGGCCGTATTTCTGTCGGCTGTATTTTTTACTGTTCCAACTTCACCAGAACACGTAAAGGACAAATTCAAAGGTATCAGTCTGGCGGTAGTTTCCGCCCTAGGCTTTGGAGTGGTTACGGTAATAAATAAATTTGTTACTACCGAAGTGGGTGTTTATTCGCAGCAAGTTGTTTGGAGCTTGTCCATTTTTTTTAGTTTATTGATTTATATTTTTTCTAAAAAAGAGCTGTTAAAAAATATAACAATCATTAATAAAAGAGATATTTCTCTTGGATTAATAGCTGGTTTACTGTATCTGGGGGCGAGTTTTTTTATGCTCCAAGCATATAAGTATATACCTGCTTCAGTAGGATTTACGATCATCCAGCTGAATGGTGTCTGGACTATTTTAATTGGTTTGTTTGTCTTTAGAGAAGTGAATATTCAGGAGCATTATAAAAGGATTTTGCTTGGATTTTTCTTTGCTTTAATCGGTATTATTTTATTGATGCTTGGGTGGGGTTAGGAATTATTTAATTTTATGAAAGCTGTTAGCCAGTGTCGTTTGTCACACTTTCCTCCCTGTTTCGTTCTATACAGTAGAGCGTAGTAGAGTCTTTAATGAACATTGCGTTTATGATAGCTGACGAAAACACGATTATTGCCGCATGTCAGGCGGGGCAGATGGAACGGTTCGGTGAGTTGTATGAGCGGTATGTTGATAAGCTGTATCGTTTTATTTATTACAAAACAATGCATCGGGAGACCGCCGAGGATCTGACCAGCCAGACATTTATGAAAGCGCTGGAAGGGTTACCGCGGTTTGACGTTAAGCAGGGAAATTTCAGCGCCTGGCTGTACCGGATTGCCCGCAATACCGTGATTGACCACTATCGTACTCGTCGTCCCATGGTGGCTATTGAGGATGTGTGGGATCTCTCTGACGGAGCAGACATGGCCGTTGATCTGGCTAATCGGGAGTTGCTGGGTCAGGTCAAAGTACTATTGGGGAAATTTAAGCCCCAGCAGCGCGAGATCATCATGCTCAAAATTTGGGGCGGCTTGGACTATACCGAGATCGCTCAAATTACCGGCATGACCGAGGGTAACGTGCGAATGGTTGTTTCTCGGGTATTGCGCCGACTGCGCCGAGAAAAAACATTGTATTTATTTTTATTAACCTTTATTATTCATAATTTTTCATTAGGTAATTCGTAATTAGTCATTCGTAATTAGTAATTAATTTATATGGCGCAACCTATGGACAAAATTTTATCTGAACTTTACCGCCTGGATCCGAGCCTGCGCGCTCGGGAAGGGGAGCTGGTGAAGCTGCTGGCAGCGATGTTGCGGCGCAGTCCCAGTCTGACCATTAATCAAGCCTTTGTCAGTCAGCTCAAGCGTCAGCTGGAGAGCCGCGCTCGTGAACTGCCAGTTCCGGCCTCTTCCGCGCCTGCTATACTCTGGCATCCGTGGTTAACGGCCGGAGTTGGTATTGTGGTGATACTCCTGGTCACCGCGGTGCCGCTGCTGTGGCAGGAAGGCTCTAAACCAGTTAAGTTTAGTTCCGCGGTAACTATCAGTAATCTTGAGCAGCAAGCTTTTGGCAGTTTATCTGGACAGTCCGGTGATGCTCAAAGTTTATCTAAAACTATGAACGTAGGCAGCCCGGAAATGGCTGGTCAAGGCGCGGATAGCGCCACGGGTGTGTCAGCGCCAGTGATGAGCGCCCCGAGCGTTGGTTTTGGCGGCGGTGGCGCAGCCGCTGGCAGCGCTGGATTTACCGACAAAATGATCGTACCGCCAGGATATCCTGAGGTGGTGAATTATAACTTTACCTATGTCGGTGACGAGTTCACGCTAGCAGCATCACCATTGGCGGTACTGCGGCGAGTCAAAGGTTCGGCGCTCGCTGCTCAACTGGCCGCCAGTGTCTATAATCTTAATTTTGATCTGATGAATTTCCGGTCGCTCAATAACCTGGAAGTAGCCAACCTTGGTTTTAATGAAGACAAGGATTTCGGCTACTCGGTCAATATCAGTCCGCTGGAAGGCGTTGTGTCCATTAACAAAAATTGGGCCAAGTGGCCGAACCCGTGGCAGAATTGCCAGACTGACGATTGCTATCAGCAGTATCGGTTTAAGGCAACAGATTTGCCAGCCGATGACGCGATTATTACCGTGGCCGATCAATTTTTGGCAGATAAAGGAATTGACCGGACGATCTACGCCGAGCCAACCGTTAATAACGACTGGCGGGTCTACTATGATATGCTGACGGCTGCCGAAAAAATAAATTATTATTTCCCGGATACGTTGCAGGTACTCTATCCGTTGCAGCTGAACGATCAGCCGGTCTATGAATCCAGTCAGCGCTTCGGTTTGCTGGTGACGGTGGATCTGCGCGAAATGCGCGTCAGCGACGTTTACAACCTCCAGACGCAGCAGTATGAGAGCTCGGACTATCCGGTGCTGACTGACACCGCGGCCATTATCAAACAGGCCAAACAGGGCGGGTACCAGAGTTACTATCCGGTATACTTCAAAGACAATAGCGTTAAAGAAGTGACGGTCAGTTTAGGTACCCCGGTACGCGGCTACCTCAAGATCTGGCAGTACCGGCCGGACAAGCAGTATGGTGATGAGCTGTTTGTGCCCGCGCTGTTTTTCCCGGTGCTCAATCAAACTGAACTGAAAAATTTTTACACCACGCAGGTCATTGTGCCCCTGATTGAAGAGTTTAGCCAAGATCAGGGCGGCCCGATTCGGATCATGCCTTGGGGCGAGCCGACGGAAGCGGAACCGGCGGTGCCTGGGGATGATGTGCCGGTGGGGAATCAGTAGATGGTACATGCGAATGCCAAATAACAAAATCCAAATGACCAATCAATTTCTAATGTTTAATTGTCAAATGTCCAATAACAAATGACAAATCAATGCCTAATACCTAATGCCAAATGGTGCATTTATTTGGCATTTAAACTTTAACATTGATTTGACATTTGGATTTTAGAATTTGGCATTTTTTGTTATACTATCAATCTATGAAAAAGATTTTGCTGATCGTCACGGTTTTTTCTTTATTCACGCCGTTGTTCATTGTTCAAGCGGCTGAATCGGTTTCTCTAGCGCAAAAATTATCAGGCAAAATTCTCCTGCAGGTGGAGAGCTATGGCCGCGCTTGGTACGTGGCGCCGGATAGTTTGCGCCGTTACTATTTACAGAATGGCGACGCGGCGTATCAGATTATGCGAACCTTGAGTCTGGGAATCACCAATGCCGATTTGGCCAAGATTCCTATAGTCCAAGGCGAAATGGCGGACAGTAAATTAGTGCGGCGCTTACAAGGCAAAATTCTCCTGCAGGTGGAGGAGCACGGTGAAGCCTGGTACCTTGATCCCGCTGACGGACTCCGCTATTACCTCAAAGACGGTCAAGCGGCTTATGAATTGATGCGGCAGCATAGCCTGGGTATCACAACGGCGAATTTGGGTAAGATTCCGGTGAATGACGAGCAGGTGGTGCCGGATACGGCCTTTAGTGATGTGGCGGCGGTGGGCTATGATGGGCAGAATATTTTTGGCGGGAAAAATGATCAGGTCATTCTGCCACTGGCGTCACTGACGAAACTGATGACGGCGCTGGTCTTTCTTGACACCAATCCCGATTGGCAACAGGTCATTACCATTACGGCAGAACAAATCAATTATCCTAAGAATTATGTCGGGGATGACAATACTAGTGAAGTTGATTTGCAAGCGGGGGATCAGGTGAAAGTGATTGATTTGTGGGTGGCCATGCTGGTCGCTTCATCCAATCAGGCCGCGGCCATACTCGCCCAGAGTACGGGTTATGCTTGGCCGGAGTATGTGAGCTTGATGAATCGGCAAGCGGCAAATTTAAATTTATCCAAAACAAAATTTTTTGACGTAGCGGGGCTGGACGCGCATAACGTCAGTACCGCCGATGAGTTTGTTCGTCTGGCGCACCAAGCATTCGCTCAAGAAAAAATTCTCTGGGGCGCGCAGCAGAACGATTATAGCTTCACGGTCACGGACGCGAGCAGTCAGAGCCGCACGGTCAAGGTGATCAACCGCAATTATAGTCTCCTAACCTTTCAGCCTGATGCGACCAAAACCGGCTTCCTAGTGGAGGCGCAACGTAATGTCGCCCTGTTGAAAAAAGGCCGGGTGATAGTGGTATTGCACGCCCGGAGCATAGTTGAGCGTAATACTTTAATTGAGAGTTTGCTTCAAAAATAATTTTGAAAATTGTTTAAATTTAGCTTTTTTAGCTGATATAATTTGTCTACGGTATTAAAATTTAGGGTTGAGAATTTAGAATTTACTAAGATATCCGCAGGGGGTGGTTTTAGAAAGTGGCGTAATTATTGGCTTTTTGCTATACTGTCAGCATCTAAATAAATTAATAAACTCATAACTCTTAAGTAAACAAAGTTATGGCAAAGATGAGTAAGAGCCAAATGCTCCAGGCATTGGCTGAAAAAACCGGCATGGCCAAGAAAGATGTGGTCATGATGCTGGACGCGCTGACTGAAATGGCGTACAGCGAAGTTAAGAAGAACGGTGAATTCTCACTGTCCGGCCTCGGTAAGCTGGTCAAGGTGAACCGCAAGGCTCGCCAGGGCCGCAACCCGGCTACCGGCGCCACCATTCAGATCCCGGCTAAGACGGTCGTTAAGTTCCGCGTGGCCAAGGCCGCTAAGGAAGCCGTCATGTAGTTCTTGGCTTTGATTAATGATTGAAAGCCCTCCGAGAAATGTCGGGGGGTTTTTCTTTAGACCTACTGCTTAAAGACCGTCGATATGATATAATCAAGCTATGAATATCTTAAAACTCAAACAAAGTCCAAAAGCGTTTTCCAGAATCTTCGGCCTGGCGCCCGATAAGTTCGACGAATTAGTCTTAAAGATCAAG
>JACRDY010000031.1 GCA_016218485.1 Candidatus Falkowiibacteriota bacterium | reverse complement strand
ATAATCCAAAGACAAAAATCTTCTCTAACAGACGTTTCAACCGTGTGACAACTGACTAAAAACAAAAAACCTCACCTTAAGTGAGCTGTCTTTGGTTTGGTTGTGGCAGAGGGCGAAAAAGAGTTTCGTAATTCAAAGCTACGGGGTTGTCCCTACTCAATAACCGTGCCTGAAAAACGCCCACCGCTCAAATAGCGATCCAGCGCCGCCAATTTTTTGCCATTGGTAATCAAGACGCGGAGACGGTGCTGGCTGGCCCAACGACTGGCCACCGGATCAAAGGGCAAATTGGCGCCGGGCGTCCACTTGGTGCCGACGATCTTCTTAAATTGAACCCAATCGCTGTGGATAATTTTTTTGGCATCACGATACTGGCGCGGATCACGGCTGTAGACGTAATCAATATTGGACAGGTTAACCACCTCTACCGCGCCGTACCCGGTCGCCAGCCGCGCCGCCACATAGTCCGTCGACCAGCCCGGTCGCCAGCCCGCGCCAATCAAAACCGGCTCGCGAAACTTTTCTGTTTCGTTCGGGTTGGTAACAATTTTAGCGTGCGCTGAAGCGCGAAAAATCGTGCGCAGGAGGTGCGCGTTCAGACGCGTAGAGTGGATACCGATCCAGTCAATGTCTTCGGCGGTCAGCTGCCCGACTCGCCGCGCCGCCGCCTGATACGCGCGCGCCGTCTTGCCGCCACCCACCACGATAATAAACCGCGTCCCCCGTTTGAGGTGTTTGGTAATCAGCTGCTTAAATTTTTTTAGAAATTGATAATCAATCACTCCTTCACGGGGAGCCACCAGTGAACCCCCGAGCGAGATGACGATGGTTTTTTTTGACATAGATAGCTACCAAATAGTTCCAAGATTATGACTTGGTGTAGCGTTGATACAACATCTCAACCGCCCGGCGATATTCCTGCGAATCAATAGACTGTTGGCGCAGCTGCGCTTTTTGGCGGCGGATATACTTTTTGACCCCCCGGGGTAAACGTTTCACCATATATTCAGTAAGTAACCAGTAATCGGTAACTAGTAACTGGTAATTGGTAACTAGGGACGGAATTACCAATTACTAGTTACCGATTACCAGTTACTAGTTACTAGTTACTTTAAATACTTCTCTTTCGCCGCATTATGCTCTCTCAACGCCTTACTGTACACTACCTCCCCCTCCGGCGCGGTCAAGAAGTACCAATAGTCATTGGGCAGCGGATCAGCCGCGGCGCGAATTGAGGTGAGCCCCGGATTGTCAATGGGTCCTGGCGGCAGTCCCGGATATTTGTAAGTATTGTATGGTGAATCAATCTGTTTGTCCGCGGCGGAAACTGAAGGCGTCTTCTTGCCGGTCAGATAATTGACGGTGGAATCAGCCTGCAGCGCCATACCAATATCGAGCCGCCGCCAAAAAATATCAGCGACCAAACGCTTATCCTGCTCTGTCCGGACTTCACGCTCAAGAATACTCGCCAGGGTCACTGCCTCATGAATCGTCCTGCCCTGCTGCTTAATCTGCTGGCGCAATTCTAGCGTCAGCTTGCTGTCAAACGTACGGAGGAGAATATCCACCACCTCTGACGACGTTGCTTGGGTATAAAAATTATAGGTATCGGGAAAGAGGTACCCCTCCAAATCCACGCTCTGGGGTTTACTGGCCAGCGCATCATAGTCAAACGATTCGCGCGCCGCCGCGTGAAACGCCGCGATATAATTTTCACGGCTGCCCCTGGTCCCTAAATAGGTAAAGAGATTATCCGCCAGATACTCGGCAATTTGCTGATTGGTCCAGCCCTCAACAATCGTCAACCGTTTCTCATTAATCCCCCAGCCGTAGGTAATCATATTGACCAGCTGGCGCAGGCTCATGCTCGGCTGCAGCTGGTACTCACCGGCCTGGATCCGATTCTCTCGCCGCAACAGCCAAACGTAGGTCTCAAAATTGAACTTGCTCTTGATCAAACCATCCTGTGCCAGATGGCGGCTGATGGTATTGACCCCTTCGCCGGCTTGAATGGTAAACAGATGAGATTCCTCTCCGGCCCCGCGATCTTGGAAAAAAATATCCGAGACGAAGTAGCCAAGCCACAACACTCCGGCAAAAAGTAAAATAACGACGGCTGCCATCAACTTTTTCATAAAAATTTATTCCAACCGCGTTGCTCCAAAAGTTTCACCACCTGCTTGGCGTCTGCTGCCCGGTGGCGCGGGCAAACAAATAGCGCGTCTTCGGTCTGCACAATGATAGTATTGGTCAAACCGGCCGTAGCCACTAGCCGATCGGTGAAATTATAAATCAAATTACCGCTGGAATCATAGACCACGCTCAACCCCTTAATAACATTCCCCCGCTCATCCGCCAAGACACTGCGCAATGTCTCCCAATGTCCGATGTCAGTGAAGCGATACGCGCCTGCCACTACCGCCACCGCGCCGGTTAACTTTTCCATCAAACCATAGTCAATGGAAATCGGCGTGAGGCGAGCGAATTCACGACTCAATACCTGCTGTTCGCGCTTCGTACCGATAGCGCTTTCAATCTTCATCAGAATACGATGCAGTTGCGGCAGGTGCCGACGGTACAGTTGTAAAAGGTGATCAACCCGCCAGGCAAAAACCGCCGGATTCCACAGGTATGTTTTGGCATTAAGATACTTTTTGGCGGTTTCAAAATCGGGTTTCTCCACAAAACGTTTGACCTGGAAGGCTCCGCCGGAAATTTTTTTGCCCTTCTGAATATAGCCATAGCCCGTCTCCGGGTATGTCGGACGAACTCCCAAGAGTACCGTATGGTCGGGATAAGCAGCCAAAAACTTCACTACCGCACGCACCGCCGCGAAATACTGCGGTTCATCTTGAATGTAGTGATCCGAGTTAATCGTCAGCAAGCTCTCATGCGGATTGTCGTGATACAGGTAAACAGCCACCAAACCAATCGCCGCCGCCGTATCGCGCTTGCACGGCTCCACAATACACTGATTGAAACGCCAGCGCTTAAGCTGATCACGGACATCTCTCGCCTGCTGCTTGCCCGTGGAAACAATAATGTCAGAGATGGGAAATATTTTTTTGGTGCGTGAAAAAGTCTTCTGCAAAAGTGTATCCCTATCCAAAAACGGCTGAATCTGTTTAGGCTTGCCACGGCGAGAGACCGGCCAGAGCCGCGTACCACTGCCACCAGCGAGAATAATTGCTTTCATAGGATATTTTTTCTCATTGTATTTTACTATAAAACGCCGAAATTGTCTAAAATGAATTATAAGCAAGTTCAAAATCCCAAACTCAAAGTTCCAATCAAGTTCAAAGCTCAAATGTCTAATAGACGCACTCTTTGAACTTGATTGGAACTTTGGATTTTGAACTTTGAACTTTTTGTAAATAAAAACCCCGTACTCACAGGGTTCTTACTCAAACAACTAAACTTATTTTCCCTCTGACTTGTGGTCACAGCCGCACCACCAGCAATTCCATCTCCCTTTCTTACTCAAGAGCGACAGCCCGAGGAGAATAATCAGCACCGGCCAGACAACGCTCCAGATGTCGACCGACAGCCAGCCGAGGTTGCGGGCCAAGAACGCCAGGCCCAACACCACCAAAAACGCAGGGATGACCATAGACAATAATTTATGAATTAATCACGAATTAACGGCACAAAGACAAAACCGGGAATTTTCTCTACCTTTATTGTATTATTCTTTTGTTTAATAATCAATTCCAACCCTTGCTCGCTCGGGTTATCAATCGGCAGCACCAATCGGCCTGTCACCGTTAACTGCTGAATCAACGCCGGCGGCACCTGAAGCGCGGCCGCCGAGACTAAAATCCGATCAAACGGCGCGGCAGCCGGCAAGCCACGACTGCCATCACCGAGCAAAAAAACCGCCCGCCCGCTGGTAACGAATCCATACTTCTCGGCGTTACCCTCCCCGAACGTTTTCAGTCGCCGCTGCCGCTCAATGGCAAATACCTTACCCCGCTGTCCGACCATCTGAGCGAGGAGCGCTGTTGTCCAACCAGAACCAGAACCAACATCCAAAACACTATTGCCGGGCTGCGGCTGGAGTAATTCCAGCATCAACGCCACGGTCAGCGGCTGAGAAATCGTCTGCCCCTCACCAATCGGCAGCGGATAATTCTCCTCTGCGCTATCCCTCACTGTCGCTGGCACAAAGTCAGCGCGATCAATCGCCTGGAATGCCTCAATAATCAACGGGCTGCGCAACACGCCCTCGGCCATGAGCTGCCTCGTGAGATCACGCATAGAGAAAAAATCTTATCACTCAACGCTAATTTTTGACCGGATAAAAATAATTTTGCAACGCAGCTTATTCCGGTTATAAACATTACAAGTCTGACCGCGCGGGACGCAGATCATCTCACCCTTCTTGAGTTTATAGACCTCCGTGTCAACAACCACCCAGCAGATCCCCTGTAGTACGCCAATGACTTCCGGTCGGCTCAACGTCTGGTGCGCGCCCATTTTTTCACCCGGCGACAGCGTCAAATAATCGGCTTTGAGATTCCGCGCCGGGAAAAACTGCAAAATTTGGTCCAGCCGTGAAAATTCTTTGATGACGGCGGCACTGCGCGGCTTACCCATAATAGGAATAATACCAAATAAGTAAAGAGAGGCCCAACAGTATCCGATACCAGCCAAACACGGCCAAAGAATGACCTTTGAGGTATTGTAAAAAATATTTAATACAGAGGTACCCAACAATCGCTGAAACTAAAACCCCGACACCGAATACCGCCTCTTCATGGTTCAGCCCGCTCTGACTGAGATCATACATTTTTTTGACTCCGGCGCCAAAAACCGCCGGGATGGACAGGAGAAATGAAAACCGCGCCGCCTCATCTCTTTGTAAATTTTCACCCAGACCTGCTATAATGGTAATACCGCTCCGTGATACTCCCGGTACGAGAGCCAAGACCTGTGCCACGCCTATTTTCACTGCCACCCCCCAGCCCATGTCTGATATACCTCACTAGTGTCCCATTAAAACTCCCATAACCGAGCTTGTTTCTGAATAAGCTCACTCCAAATAGGTGACGGCGAATTGGAAATTAGCTCAATTACGAGAATTTTCTCAAACAATGAGATGCTTAGAATTTGTAGAATTTCGT
>JACRDY010000029.1 GCA_016218485.1 Candidatus Falkowiibacteriota bacterium | reverse complement strand
CCCGCTGCCGTTGCCGGATAAAATAGTGCCGGCCGCATAGAGGTTGCCGTCTTTGTCCACATAGAATTTCTCGGTGCTGGCATTTTGCAAAGATAATAATTTGGCGCCTTGGGTAGTCAGGGAGGCGGTGTTTAAAGTGAAGCCTACAGCGGTACTGGAATTGGCGACACCAGAGGTCAGAATTCCGGTCCCGGTCGTTACTCCTCCTGCGATGTTGACTGCTGCATTGCCGGTGGCAGCAGGATCGACGAGATACGTGGTATTGGCCAGGTCGGCAAAGCGCTGAGCCACCATGTCGCCGCTATTTGTGACGTAAAAGCGGGTGGTACCGGAGGCGGATGCGGTGACCAGGTCCTGATTTTCGTATTGATCGACTAAAAGTGCTGCTTTGCCGGTGAGCGTACTTGGGTTGTTCGTGATCTGTGTCCGGCTGATGGGAGAGGTCGTCCCGATGCCCAGGAGGCCCGCAGAATCAATACGTGCCCGCTCGGTATTATTCGTAGATACTGCGAGATAGTTTGATGCATTGGATCCGGTGAGAAAGTTTGTGGCCCCGCCCCACTGAATGTTTTGCGTATCAGAAAGCCGGATATTGCCCGACGTGATATCGAGTTTGACTGCAGGAGTGGTGTTGGAAATGCCCACGTTGCCGCCATTGAGGATGATGTTGCCGGTGGTGGAATTTCCCAGTGTGAGCGATTGCTTTGCGGTCGTCGCAATGACACCATCGGCAGTGAGATACGTGGCTCCTGCGGCTCCGGCAGAGACGGATGCGGTGGGGGTTCCCGTTGCGACATTGAGAAACGCAAACTTTGCAGAACTCGTGGCGCTGTTGCCGATGAGGACGTCCAGGGTGTCGTTCAAAGGGGACAGGGCGCCGCTGATGATTCTCCACAAACTGCCGCCGCTTCCTGACCCGATGGCCGTCCAGGCGCTTCCATTGTAGTAATAGAGTTGGGTCTGATCACTGCGATAAATAATTGCCCCGTTGCCGATTTGGGTCGGATTGGAAGTATACGTGCCGGGTTTGATCTGACCTTCCACCGAAAGATTCGCCACCGATGCGCTGGAGTTGGAGACGGTGAGCGTGGTGTCGGCACTGGCGTTGTACACATCAAACATTGAAGATCCGCCGGAGAGCTGGACGGTGGTGTTGGTCAGGACCAGGTTGCCGCCGGCCGTCAGGGTGAGGTTGTTGCTTCCACTCGTAGAAATGGTACTGGCCTGGTTAAAGGTCAGGTTGCCGGCGTTGGTTAGTTTTAATCTGGTGGTACCCGAGGCCGAAGCGGTAAACAAGTCCTGGTCGCCGGTTTCGTTGAGCATAAAAAGCGCTTTGCCGGTGGTGTTGTGCGCCACGATGCCATTCCCTACGAAGTTATGCGTATTTTCAATTTCCAGATCGTAGACCTGCTCCTCGGATAATTTTTTAATGGATTTGATTTTCTGCCAGTTCATCCGGCCGTCCGCACCCAACGTCGCAATCTTCATCCCTGTTTTTAGTTTGTTCACCATAATCCACTTTTCTTGCTTGACAAACCGATTTCTCTGGTTTACAATACGGTCATTAAGGAACTGAAGGGTAACCATTCCCTGACCCTGCGGAATATAAGCGGAAGACAGTTCCTTGAAAAAATCGGTGCTGAAAGCTAAGGTTTTTCCTGATGCTTGACGTCGCGGATACAAGCGAGAGACAGCACCTTTTTTGATGGCCGCTTTCACTTCCTGACGGTATTCTTCACCTTTCCAAACTACCGAGTAAAAATATTTTGGTCCATTATTGACTGACCGGATGATGACTTTTACCCATACCCCATCGACAATTCCCTGCAGCGTCCAAAACGTTATTTCTTTATGTATTTTTCCCGCTTCTTTCTCGGCTTTTTTTGCTCGTTCCAATACCGCAAATATTTTCGGAAGCGCAAAGAAACGGGTTAAAAGATCAAAGCGTGAGCGCTTTTCCTGCATGAGATGGTTCCATCCTTCATGTCCGAACGTAATGGGTTCATTGTTCAAAGCCGGAACACAAACGGTTTTGCCTTCAAAGGCTTGTCTATATAATTGGCGAGCCGCAGTTTGTGCTTCTTCAAAAAACTGATAATAGAAAAAGTTTGTGCTGGAAATTTTTTCTTCTGCCAAATGTACCAAATACGGGTGTTTCTCTGTTGTTTTAATAGTCTTTCCATCCTCGGTGGTCAATTCAAAAATCTGTTTGACTCCCATGTTCATGAGTTGACGGACTTTGCTGGTTACAAATGTTCCCGTCTTTTCATCCAAAGACAAAATCTCATCACCCGGCTCGATCTCCGTCACCGGCACATCCTCAAAATCAAGAGAGTCAGAAGTGTAAAGTGAAGAGTGGAGAGTGTCCAAGTCCGGCCCTGCCCCGCCCTCCACTTTACCCTTTCCACTTTTCACTTTTGACTTTTTTCGCCTTCGGCGAATGAGCGTATCCCCGGTGACGCATGCTCCTTCCACATGGAGTTTGGTGAGGGGGCTCGTCGTCCCGATGCCGACCTGGCCGCCAGTGGTGACAACCACGGTGGGCGTTGCCGATGCTGGTGACAAAAATATGTTTCCAGTGTTTGCATCACCCAAAGTCAGAGATTTCATGGCAGTGGATGCGATGGTTGGTGTGCCATAAAGAGACAATGCCCCGGAAATTGATGCCGTCCCATTCACATCCAACTTTGCCAGGGGCCCCGTCGTCCCGATGCCGACCTGCCCTGTGGCATCCACAAACAATCCTGTGGTCCCTTTGGGGGACAGCTGGATCGGGCCGGTGGTGGCAGAGCCCAGGGTGAGCTGCTGCATTTTGGTGGTGGCAATCACGCCTGCGGCGTCAAGCGTGAGATTGCCGGACACGCTCGCCGTGGGCGTGCCGGAGGCGACGTTGATAAAGGCAAACTTTGCACTCGTCGTGGCCGAACCGCCCACAAGCAGGTCCACAGTCGCGTTGACGGGGTACAGGCTGCCGTTTGCCAGGGTCCAGTAGTTGGTACCGAGGCCGCTCGCTGCAGCCCAGGACAGGGCTCCGGAGCCGTTCGTCGTGAGTGCGTAGCCTGCTGACTGGCCGCTTGAAGGCCAGGTGTAGGCAATTCCGTTTAGCGTCGTGGTGCCGGGGATCGTGATGTTGCCGGCAAGGACCAGGTTGCCGCTGCTGTCCAGATAATTACTGCCGGAAAAAAACTGCACCTGCTTGCCCGTGCCGGGGGAGAGGATGACGTTGCCGGTTTGGGAGTCGCCGAGCGTCAGATTTTTAAAAGAACGTGTGGAAATGGTCGGGCTGGTCCGGTTGGTGCCGAGGACGAGACTCCCGGAGCTGGAAGCGTCGCCACTCGTTGATCCACTTCCTAACACTTGGAAATAGTTTGATGTGGCACTGGACGGTGTTGCCGTCGTTCCCACGAGCAGATCATCAGTGATGTTGATGGGCGAGAGGACGCCGGAATTTCTCTGCCACAAGCCGCCGTACTGGCCGGAACTGGTGATGTTGTTTGCATAGAGATTGTTCCAGTATTTTGTCGTCGATCCCAGATCATAGGTATTCGTGGCAGAAGGGATGATGTTACTGGCCACGTTACTATTGAGGGTCAGATTTCCTGCCAGGGTCAAAGCATTAAGATTTCCTGTGCCCGAACTGTTGACGTAGTAGGTAGTGGCGCCGCCAACACTCACTCCACCGGAGACTTGGGTGTAATTCGTGACGCCGGTAATCGTATTAGAGTTGGGGAGGGTGATCGTTCCTGCCAGGGTTAAATTTCCACCCAAGGTCGTGAGTCCCGTCCCCGTGGTGATGGCGGCATTATTGGTGGTGTTCACACTCAAGGTGCCGGTACTGTTCATCAACAGGGTCCCTGCAGTGTTGATCTGGCTGTTTTGATTCAAGCTTACAATTCCCGTTCTCCCCAATGTAAACACCGGTGTCCCGCTGGCACTGGCAGTAAAGATCGCCTGGTCCCCGGTTTCATTCAGGATGGTTAACGCCCTTCCCGTGGTATTGTGGGCCACAATGCCGTTCCCCACAAAGTTGTGGGTATTGGCAATCTGTAAATCGTAGGTGTGCTTCCTGCCGGTTTTGGTGATGGAGACAATCTTTTCCCAACCGTTGATCGTGGCGATTTTTGTTCCCGGCGTAAGCTCCTTCACTTTTTTCCATGTTGTCTTGACTTTGTATTGATTTTGGGATACGGTATTTCCAATGGAGTTGCCATTAAACGTCGTACAGGTGAAAGCATTGGCCGGATTTTTTTCTAACATGGCGGTTGCCTGGTTTGTTGCAGCTTTCGTAAATCCGCCAACGGTGAAGTCTCTCGTTTTATATATAGGCAACGGGATGATGGCGTTGTCCGTGTTATTACTTTTATTAAAGGGGGTGAAAGAATAATGGCGCTGGATGTAGCGAGTATCGCGTGGGGTGTTTTTATCATCGCAGTTGTTCTGCTTCTTATTGCCGGCAAAATCACCTTCCAAAAGAGTTGATTCTTTTTTGATGAAATAGGGATGCTCTTCTGTGGTTTCAATGGTCTTGCCTGATTCAGTGATCAGCTCAAAAACCGTCTGGAAGCCTTTGTCCATGACGTCTTCCACTTTTTGCCAGACAAAGGTGCCGTCTTTTTCATCCAACGTCAGTACTTCATCGCCAATTTCAATGTCTTCCACCGGGATATCTTCAAAGTCAAGAGAGTCAGAAGTGTAAAGTGAAGAGTGGAGAGTGTCCAAGTCCGGCCCTGCCCCGCCCTCCACTTTACCCTT
>JACRDY010000028.1 GCA_016218485.1 Candidatus Falkowiibacteriota bacterium | reverse complement strand
GATAATCCAAAGACAAAAATCTTCTCTAACAGACGTTTCAACCGTGTGACAACTGACTAAAAACAAAAAACCTCACCTTAAGTGAGCTGTCTTTGGTTTGGTTGTGGCAGAGGGCGAAAAAGAGTTTCGTAATTCAAAGCTGCGGAGGGTCGCCGAGTGGGGTCTTTTAACGTCCTACCCCAGGACTACCGCGGGCAGCCTTCGCTGCAATGGGCGGTCGGACGAAGCATAAAACGCTTCATGGGTACCTCCGGGAAAAGCGTTAGAGCGCCTCGAGAGGTGTTGGCGAATCATCCTTGACTCTTAAACCATCAGCATTGGTTTGCCAATGCCAAATCGGCCAACAGCGCCTCGCACCTGTTATGATTATTTTAAACGAACACTGCCGAGATGTCAAAAGTAGGGACAGGGCACTGCCCTGTCCCTATAACCTGCCTTTGCCTATCCCCTGCCGAATTCGCCGCATCAGCTCTAAATAAAACTCCACATTATTCAAGGTGGCCAATTTCATCCCCAGCATTTCATTGGTGCGGAATAGATGGTAGAGGTAGGCTTTAGAGTAATGCCGCAGCACGGGCAAAGCTGAATCCGGATTGATCGGGCTGAAATCGCTCTTGAACCGGGCGGTATCCAGCTGCGCCGTGACATAAAACTTGCCCCGTAAGTCATCCCGGCGCCAAATAAACAGTTTACCGTGTCGGCCCTCGCGAGTGGGAATGACACAGTCAAACATATCCATACCGGCTCTGACCGCGGCCACGATCTCTTCTGGCTTGCCCAGACCCATCAGATAGCGCGGTTTATCTTTTGGCAGTTCCGGTTCCACCCATTTTAAAATCTCCGTCATTTTCTCTCGAGGCTCTCCAACGGCCACTCCACCCACGGCATACCCGTCAAAATTCAGCTCCACCAGCTGCCGCGCGCTCTTGATTCTCAAATCTTTAAACGTTGAGCCCTGGACGATACCAAACAACCCTGGTTTTAATTTCCAATTTCTAATTTCTAATTTCTTTTCAAAATAATCTTTACTCCTTTTCGCCCATCTGGTCGTTAATGCCAACGACTCCGCCGCGTATTTTTTCTTGCACGGATACGGTGGACACTCATCCAAGACCATCAGCAGGTCAACACCCAAGGCCAACTGAATCTCCACAGCTTTCTCCGGGCTCAAGAGATGCTGCTGGCCGCCATCTTCGTCCACGCTGAAGAGCGCTCCCGCTTCGGTAATTTTTCGGCGGTCAGACAGGGAAAATACCTGATACCCACCGCTGTCGGTGAGTATTGAGCCGCTCCACTGCATAAAAGTATGCAGCCCGCCCGCTTTCTTGATCAATTCATGTCCGGGCTTTAAATAGAGATGATAGGTGTTAGACAGAATAATCCGCGGCTGCAGCGCGGCAAGTTCAAGGTAATCCAAAGTCTTAACCGCTCCCCGCGTGGCAATCGGCATGAAAAAAGGCGTAGCAATTTTCCCGTGCGCTGTAGTCAAAACGCCGAGCCGGGCTTTGGATATTTTGGATTGTTTGGTGAGGGTGAATTTCATAGGAAGCTCAAAGCGCAGAGCGCAAAGAAGTAATATGAGTATAGAAAAATTATACCTTTTAAGCAACCTTTAAAACAAAAAAAACGGAATCATCCGCTTTGAGCTTTGAGCTTTGAGCTTTGAGCTTTGAGCTTTGAGCTTTGAGCTTTGAGCTTTGAGCTATCTAGCAACCGCCACTTCCCCGCCCGGCAGCTGCAAATACTCAACACTGTCCGCACTGACCATACCGAGCTGACTGATTTTATCGCTCACAGCGCCGACTGACTGCATCCCTGCCGCCTGCAGCTCTAGTTTACGGTTAGCTAGTTTCGCCTCTTCCCGCTTCATTTCCAGGTCGCGGATGATGTAGCCTTTAACCGCCGAAGCATTGACCTGCGTCAGATACAAAAAACCTGTCACAATAATGAGACAGATAATGGCGATATTAAAGGTTTTGATGCCAAAAGACACGCGCGAAACGTCTACTATTTTATTTTGGTTTTGGTTTTTGATGAGTGGTGACATATTAGGCCCGAGAGTAATGCGAATTTTCACCCACGGCGGCAAAAATTCGCATTACCCTAGAGTCTAAAGTTTTTCAGCCACCCGCAATTTCGCGCTCCGCGCTCGAGGATTAGCCTCAAGCTCGGCCGCTGAAGAGACTATTGGTTTTTTGGTAATGATCTTCAAACTAGCATGGTGCGCGCAGCGACAGACCGGCAGCTCCGGCGGGCAGACGCAGTCAGTGCTCTCACGCTTCAGAAACTGTTTAACAATTCTGTCTTCCAGTGAGTGGAAGCTGACGACAACTAATCGGCCGCCCGGCCGCAAAATCTCCAGCATCTGTGGCAGCGCTACCTGCAGATTGTCCAGCTCGTGGTTGACCGCCAGCCGCAAGGCTTGAAACACCTTGGTGGCGGGATTGACTTTGCTTCGTTGTGTAAAGTGCGTGCGGTAGACTGTCGCGACAATTTCCGCCAATTGATCAGGAGAAGAAATTTTAGACTCGTGCCGTTTTGCGACAATTATCTTGGCAATCGGGCGGGCTAAAACTTCTTCCCCTAACCGACGGAAAATGTCGGTCAGTTCGTTTTCGCTGTAACGGTTAATGATCTCAAAGGCCGAAGTTAATTCCCCCTCGGGGTCAAAGCGCATGTCTAACGTACCCGCACCTTGGAAAGAGAAGCCTCTCTCCGCATCCGCCAGCTGATTAGATGATAGGCCAAGGTCAAGTACAATACCGTCAATTTGATTAAATCCTCTCTCATAGCAAATGGCTGTTACATCGGCAAAGTTGCCGTGGACTAATGTCAAACTGTCTTTATACTTTTTTGCCGCCGCGCTGTCTTGTAAATCGGCAATTGCCGCGCTGTCTAAGTCTATGGCCAAAACTTCCGCTCCAGCTTTCAGTAATGCCAGCGTGTATCCCCCACCGCCGAGCGTACCATCCACGAACCGTTTACCCCGAGTCGGCTGTAAATACTGGATAACTTCTTTTAAAAGTACCGGCGCGTGTAAATTCATAATTACGAATGACGAATGACTAATCACGAATGAAATTTCTTAAAAATAATTATCTCGTAATTCGTAATTCGTAATTCGTAATTCGTAATTCGTAATTCTTTACTAAACCCCCAATTCCCCCAGCTGTTCGGCAATTTTCCCGCTATCTTTTTCCATATTGGCCCGGTATTTCTCCCAAGCTTTCTCTTCCCAGAGTTCCACGCGGTTATACAGACCTGCCACAATCACCTTTTTGGTAATACCGGCAAACTGGCGCAGGTAGTCCGGGAGCATTACACGACCCTGCCGATCCACGTCGCAGTCCATGGCTCCGGCCAGCATCAGACGGGAAAACCCGCGGGCGTTGGCTTTGGAAATTGGCAGCGCGGCCAGCTTATCGGCCAATTTTTTCCATTCGCCGGCAGGATAGAGCACCAGGCAGCCATCCAGACCCTTGGTAATGACCGATTTGGCCAGTTCCTTGCGGAATTTGACAGGTACTGCCATTCTCCCCTTGGCATCAATAGTGTGGGAATACTGACCAATAAACATAAGGCTAAAAAGGAGGTTATCCACTACTGGCGGGGTTAATCCCCACCTTTATCCACATTGTACCACCTTAATACCATTATACACCACCCAAGTATAAAATGCAACCACTGGGGGTTTTCCACAAGTAACAAAAAAGCCCTTATAAGCTTTGAATTACGAAACTCTTTTTCGCCCTCTGCCACAACCAAACCAAAGACAGCTCACTTAAGGTGAGGTTTTTTGTTTTTAGTCAGTTGTCACACGGTTGAAACGTCTGTTAGAGAAGATTTTTGTCTTTGGATTAT
>JACRDY010000027.1 GCA_016218485.1 Candidatus Falkowiibacteriota bacterium | reverse complement strand
TGCGCTCAGTTGTTTCGGGTGATTCGGTAGGTGTTGGGGCTATTCTTTAATCGCCCTACAGTCAGGCGATTCATGAATCGCCCCTACAGCCAGTATTGACTTTTTTGTTATCTCTGCTATACTTATAGATACTTATGAATTATTCTGTGAGCGTTAATCTGAATAATAACAATAATAATCAGCTGACGGGCTGATCGATTTTTCTATAACAAAAATCGCATCGGCCCCGCAGAGCAGCGGGGTTTTGAATTTTACCGACCACTCAAGACCCGCAGGGTCGCAGAGCGGGCGAGAGTAAAATTCATCCGCCGCAGTTCCGTATTACGGGACGAAGGCGGATGCAGTGGATTTCTTTTTAAGAGTGCAGGCCCGTCCCGCACTAAAGTTCTCGGGTAGTTCAATGGTAGAACGCTCGGCTGTTAACCGAGTTGTTGCAGGTTCGAATCCTGCCCCGAGAGCCTTAGTGCGGGGTGAAAGTCCCCCCAGAGATGGGTAGGTGACTACCATATCGTCCGCCTTGGGCGGAGAACCAAGCCGAAGAATTTGCTCTTTATTAAATATTTGCTACACTATACTTATGAAAGTCGTAAAAGGTAAAAAGATAATCACCCTCAACCGGGGCGGTACCTGATAGATCGCTGCACGATATCGTACGGCTCAGTCACAGTATAAGCCGTTGCGGTTGTTTACCCGTAAGAAATAATCATGCCGGGCATAATCGTGGACATTGGGTGCGGTGACGGGAAATTCGTCTACCAACTGGCCAAGGAACATCCGGACAGGCTGATTATTGGCGTTGATCCGAGCCACACGAGTTTGGAAAAAATTTCCGCTAAGATTTATAAAAAACCAGCCAAAGGCGGGCGCGAGAACGTCTTTTTTGTTTTGGCGAATGTTGAAGATTTACCCGAAGCATTGAACGGTTTGGCTAATCAAGTGTTTATTAATTTTCCCTGGGGTAGTTTACTCTGGGGGATCGTTGCGGCCGACGGCACGATACTTAAGAATATACAACGGATCTGTCAGTCGGGAGCGTTTGTTGATGTGGTCTTGAGCTATGATCCGGTCAAGGACGGTTCGGCTGATCTGCCGGAGCTTACCCTTGAGTATATCCAAGGAACGTTGGCTTCAGCATTGGCCGCTCACGGGATTCAACTTTTGGAGGTAAAACAATTAACTCCCGAGGAACTGCAAACATACCCCAGTACGTGGGCTAAGAAATTGAGTTTTGGCGGCTCGGCTCGGCAGTATTATTTTATGCGCTGGCAAATTGAGTAATGTGAGGAAAATTACCCTTTTGCATATTTCCATCCCACGAAAATAAAAATCCAGCCCGGCAGATTCGGCAGAAAAAGCTCCAGTATTCCGGCCATAATCAAACCCGCACCCGGTGCATGGTTTCTAGGTAGATAGCAGACTCCGAATTTTTCCGAATAATCATTGACCATCCCAAAATCGTGTGATATGGTCGGGATAGCATATTTAAATTATCCAGGGGGTTGAAATGAAAGTTCTTTTTGTGGTGCTATCCGGCGGAAAGGGGACTCGGCTTCAGCCAACAACCTTTTTTAAGCAGAAGATGCTTCTGCCCGCGATGAAGCACATCATAATTACATAGATGTGCGATTCGATTCTGAGAACGTGTCCCATAAATTTTTTATCGGAAATCAAGAGTGACGTATACAGGAATCTCCATATTGCGGTTAAACGCATTGAAAGAGCGCATGGATCAATTTCTATTAGCGCGTATACCATGATGGAGGATATCGTCGAATGGCTGTACGCGAAACATGAAGGAGAGTGCTACATTTTGGGGAGCGAATGGGATGATCTCAGTACTTGGAAAAAATATCTGGGATTTCTTTTCCGAGAGTTTCGTATGAGTGGTTAACTTGAGCCTAGATATGGACAGGAGTCTTTTTTTAAGCTAAAGGTGATATGAAAATCTGCCTCATACATCACAGTTTTCCGCCGCAGATCGGTGGCGGAGAAACGCATATGTATCTTTTGGCGAGCGGATTTTCTGAAAGAGGGCATGAAGTTACGGTTGTCACTGGAGGTGATGATGTGTCTTCGGAGGGTGGAAACGGTAAGTTCTCTGTAATAAGAATTGGAAACTTTAGGGATTTTGCGAAGGGAAAAATTTCATTTCCCTATATTCTTGATGATTTGGCGAAGGCCGTTTCAAGTAAAGATTTTGATGTGGTTCACGTGCATAATTTTATGCTGGGACTTGCCTACGCTTCACTGTCCTCATTGATTAAGACCAAGAAAACGGTATTCACGTTTCATAGTACGCCAATTCCGGAGGAGGGGAAAATTATCGGCCATTTTTCCGATTATGGCGTAGAGAAAGCTTTTGCCTCGTTTATTATAAAGTTGCCATTCTATAATACGTTGGTATGCCCAAGTCGTTACTATTACGATTGGGCATTAAAACTGGGGGCTGAGAAAAGTAAGACGAAACTTGTCTATCACGGGATTGACGAAAAGAGTTTTATTGTAAAGAAAGATTCCTCATGGAGGATGCGGTATGGCTACGCTGCTGATGACTTTATTGTCGTATGTCCAGCAAGAATGATACGTCGAAAAGGCATTCTGGATCTTGTGAAAGCTATACAAATTCTTGACGATAAAAAGATAAAACTGTTTATTCCTACATCCGTACAAAATGGATCCGCTGAATATTTGGCGCTAGTTACTGATTTTATCCAGAAGCAGAATCTTTTTGATAGGGTGAAGATAGTTATTGATGCAGAAAATTTTAGATCGATGCCGCAGGTTTTCGCGAATTGCGATCTCTGCGTGTTGCCATCGCACATTGAAGGATTGGGAATTGTTTTGCTCGAAGGAATGGCAGCTGGAATGCCGGTTATTGGGAGTGATACTTTTGGCATCAGGGAGGTTATTAGGGAAGGGATTAACGGCCTATTGTCAAAACCGAATGATCCGAAGGATTTGGCTAAGAAAATACTACGAATTAGAAAGGATGGAGAGTTATCGGCTATACTGGTGAATGGAGGGAAAAGTTCCGTGCGTTCGGATTTTTCCCTTACTAGACAGCTAGAGTCTTTGGAGTTAATATATCAAAATAATTAAAGTTCAAAATTCCCTTTGGCCTTGAGCTGGCTTCGACTAAGCTCAGCCGGATGTCCAGAGCCGCCAGGCAAATGTCAAATCAACGCACCCTTTGAACTTTGTCATTTGTCCGCCAGTTGGCGGATTGAACTTTGGGCTTTTGGATTTTACTCTTAACCCTCACCCTTCCGAATAGTATCCTTACCCTATAATCATTCTATATTATGACTTCCAGTTTACTCCTGTCCATGACCGCTCTTGGCTTCCTGTTTGTGGTTCTCGGCATTGGCGCGGACGTGGTGGTTAAGAATATTAAGATTATCGCCGACAAGCTGGGTATCTCGGTGTTTATTTTAGGTATTGTTTTGGGTCTCTTAACCTCATTACCCGAGATCGCCATTGGGATCAATAGCCTGATCAATAATGTCGCCGGTCTGGCGGTGGGTAATCTCTTGGGCGGGATCGTCGTGTTGTTTGGTTTGATTTTGGGCGCCAGTATTGTGCTTAATCGTACCGTGGGTACTGATGATCACGCCTCTGACCTGATAGTGACTTTTTTGTACCTGCTCCTGCCCGTTATCTTGGGCGCTAACGGCGTGTTTGGCCAGGGAGAGGGTTTGCTTCTCGTTGTCCTGTATTTGGCGGTGGTATGGCATCTCTACCGGAGCCATCGCCGTCGCGCAGTAGTACAGGTGACGGCCGTTCGCCAGGATACCGTCAGCCAAGAGTTGCTGTGGGTGATTTTTGGCATTGTGGCCGTGGCGCTATCGTCCAACCTGATTATCCGCCTGACCAGCGGTATTCTCCAAGTGATTCATGTTTCACCGTTCCTGATCGGCGTGCTGGTGTTTTCCCTGGGGACGAATTTGCCCGAGCTGATCGTTACCATCACCTCCTGGCGTCGCCGGCTCCTAGATCTGTCTTTGAGTAATTTACTCGGCTCGGCGATGGCCAATATTTTGGCGCTGGGGCTGTTATCCATGATTCGTCCTATTGCGCTACCCGCCACTCTCGTCTACTGGACGCTGGGCGGGTTTATGCTGCTGACGCTGTTCCTGGTGGTGGTGTTTTATCATACTGGCCGGGAGTTTAGCCGCGCCGAAGGTATCGCCTTGCTCCTGATGTACTTCTTTTTTCTCCTGATAAATATTTTTGTGGTGGAAGGGGGAGGTTGTTTGGCGGGCTGCTGATGAAAACATTAAAACACAAGAACACAAGAACATTAAAACATTAAAACACTAGAACATAAAAACAAGCCTTGCTCTTCGCATTTGTTTTAATGTTCTTGTGTTTTAATGTTTTAATGTTCTTGTGATTTATAAACGAAGAGCCCGAGCAATGAGGCTCGGGGCAAGGGGTGGAGAGATGTGTTGTGTGTCGTTACGTGGTAGCTGTTGGGGCTTCGACGGGCGCAGCCTTGGCTTGGGATTTGTCCAGGAACGCCTGCATGGCGGCGCGGGCGGTTGGCGTGGTTGCGATCAGCAGGAAGTTCTTTTGCTCGAACTTGAGCGCCTCGGCCAGCGTTTTGGGCGCGCTGGCGAGCATGGTGTCCATAGCCACCATTGCGGCCAGCCGGTGATGCGGGAGAAGGATCTTGCTGATCTCCCGTGCGGTTTCCTCGCGCAGCCCTTTCGGGTTTTCCACCGCCACCCTGGCGGTTTTCGGTGAGACGAACGTCGGCAGTTCGTCTGTGATGAACTGTTTCACCGCGTCAGCCACCGGTTCGCCCATCGCCAGGCGATCAATCAGATGATTGGTCAGCGCGCCGGTACCTTTGACCATTTCACCGCTCAAGATGAAGTTCAGCGCGGTGTTCATGCCGACGCGGCGGGGCAGACGCTGCGTGCCGCCGGCGCCCGGGATGATACCGAGCGTGACTTCGGGCAGGCCGAAGCGGGAGCTTTGGCTACCGATGATGACGCTGCAGGCCAGCGCCAGCTCAAGGCAGCCGCCGAGGCAAAAGCCGTCCACGGCCGCGATCCACGGCACGGGCGAGGTTTCGATCGCCGTGAAGATGGCGTGCGCTTCACTGATGAACTTCTCGAGGTCATAGGGCGAAGCGGCGAAGAGCTCTTTGACGTCGGCCCCGGCGCCAAGCCCTTTGTCGTTGCCGGTCAGAATCACGGCCGTGAGCGGGAAATCCTGGCCGTACTCATTGATTGCCCGCATCACCAGCCGCAGCTCGGCCAGCGCGGCACGACTGAGAACGTTCAGCCTGCCGCTGTCCCATTGGACCAAGGCTACGACGGGGCCATGTTCCGGCCTAAAGAATTTTGTCTTGAACTGCACCACTGGATTACCTCCTCTGCTGTGATTTGTTATCGCGACGCGACCTTTCCCTATGACAGGGCGGCTTTTCACAAAGATCGTTGTCCCTTACTTCCTCCTGGAGCTGGGTACTGTAGTCTTTTTATCAAGAAAAACGTTATTAGTCAACCATCGAAAACACCATCGAAAACACAGATAGCGCAGATCATCACAGATCACGCAGATCTGTGATTATCTGTGTTTTGGGGTATAAAAAAATCGGCATGATATGCCGTTCTGCTGGCTCAAGGACAAGGCTCCGCATGACGCGGAGCCAGTCAGCTCTTGTGTGCAGTTAGAACTGGGTGTTGAAGACAATGCCGTTGTCCATGGTGGTGGACACGACGCCCAGGAACTGGAGGAGTACTCCCTCAACGCTGTGGAACAGCGTCGGCAGGAATAACTTCAGGACCACCAGGGTCAAGGCAAGAGTCATGGCTTCTTTCATACTTTTGCCCTTATGATTTATCGGGAGGAGCGGTATGGATGACAGTCGGGTCGACTACCTTCCGAGTATCCGTACCCTGGCGCTTCCCTCCTCACCGTGAGATTTTTTCTGGAGCGAAAATGCTCAAGGTCAAGAGAGAAGGGGATGAGTTGGTAAAGAACGTATTAGGTACAGTATCTGTCATGATACTATTTTTGTCAATAGGGGCGCCGTGCCTGTCCCCAGTATATTTTTTGTTCTGACTTTTTCATTAAATACGAAATAGTGTATAATATCGTTGTTTTTCGTCTCTGACTGAGATGGCCTCACTGTAACAGCGTTTGGATTTTCCCGTCTTAATCAGTAACCTGGTTTGTGCCAGGTTACAATATTGTATGGCAAACAAGACTCGGCAAACAGTCAAAATTTATTGGCAGCATGCCATGCGGTATAAATTACTGTTCACGGGCATGACGCTGTTCATCATTACGGCTTCCAGTGTCGGCGTGCTGATTCCTTTGTATTTCAAGAAATTTTTTGATGTTTTGACCGGCAGCGGGGATACCACGGTCGTTGCCACAGCGCTCATCTATATCCTCGTGGTGATTGGGGCTTTGGAATTAATCCAATGGTTATTTTGGCGGCTGTCCGGTTTAGCGGCGACCTACTTCCAGGCAGGTGTGTTACATGATCTCCAGCAGTCTTGTTTTGAGTACCTGCACCGTCATTCCTTTTCTTTTTTTAATGATAACTTTGTTGGCTCTCTCGTCAAGCGGGTGCGGTATTTCGCCCGGGCTTTTGAGAGTATCGCGGACAAAGTATCCTGGCATATCCTGCCGCTGATCGTCAACATTATCATCATCATTGCCGTGCTCCTGCGCCGCAATTGGTGGCTGGCGGTCGGTATGCTTGTCTGGCTGCTCATTTTCATGAGCGTCAACGTTTTGTTCGTCAGGTTTAAGCTGCGCTATGACATAGCCAAAGCCGCTGCCGAGACCGCCAGTACCGGGCTCTTGGCTGACACCATTACCAACCACCATACCGTTAAACTGTTCAACGGCTACGCCCGTGAGGTCAGGAGCTCATACCGGGCGATTAAAAAAGTCACTGACCTGCGGCTGCTGACCTGGAACCTGGATAATATTTTTGAGGCCTTCCAGGGGTTACTGACCGTATTTTTGGAAGTGGGGATTTTTTATTTGGCCGTTCGGTTGTGGCAGCGGGGGCTGATCACGGTGGGCGACTTCGTCTTGGTGCAGGCCTATATTCTCAATATCATTATTCGGGTGTGGGATTTCGGTAAAATGCTCCGTAATATTTACGCTGATCTGGCTGATGCCAATGACATGACCGAGATTCTCCTCTTGCCGCATGAGATTAAGGATGTGCCCAGCGCGGTAAAATTGAAGGTAGGTCAAGGTGTGATAGAATTCCGTGATGTTGATTTCTACTACCACCAGACGCGTAAAGTGCTGCGCCGGTTTAACCTCCGTATTCCCGCGAGACAGCGCCTGGCGGTGATTGGTCCGTCTGGAGCGGGTAAGAGCACGCTCGTCAAGCTGCTCCTGCGCAGTCATGAGGTGACCGGCGGCAAGATCCTGATTGACGGGCAGAATATCGCGCGGGTGACCCAGGAGAGTCTGTGGCACAATATCAGCCTGGTGCCGCAGGATCCGGTGCTGTTTCACCGGACACTCAAAGAAAATATCCGCTACGGCCGGCCCGGCGCCACTGACGCTGCAGTGATGCGTGCGGCTAAACGCGCGCATTGCCACCAGTTCATTATGGACTCACCCGACGGGTATGATACCTATGTGGGGGAGCGCGGCGTCAAGCTGTCCGGCGGTGAGCGCCAACGTATCGCCATTGCCCGGGCGATACTGCGCAACGCGCCGATCCTTGTCTTGGATGAAGCGACGTCTAGTCTGGACAGCGAATCTGAAATGTTGATTCAGGACGCGCTGCGCCAGCTGATGCGTGACAAAACCGTGATTGTCATCGCGCACCGGCTGTCAACCATTCGGAAGGCCGATCGGATCATCGTGGTGGATAGCGGCGGTATTACCGAAGACGGCACCCACGAACAGCTCAGTCGAAAGAAGAATGGCCTGTATGCCAAGCTCTGGAAACTGCAGGCCGGTGGATTCATCCAGTAAGTCTTTATTAATTAAACAACTCTCTGTACTGCAGAGAGTTGTTTAATTTTGATGATTATTTCAGTGTTTGTCCGTGCCCGCAGGGTCTCGCGTTCTTCAGTGTCCGCAATTCAGGGACACAGAATAACACAGACTAAAGCACAGAAGAGCACTGATTGTTTACGTTTTTTATTGACGATATAAGGAAATTGCCGTATAATTTGAGTAAATTTACTGATAAATATGACCTCAATTCTTGTTTCACAATTAGCGGAGTATAGCGGTCAGTCAGTTAGCCTTAAGGGCTGGATTTTTAATTTTCGGTCATCCGGCGGCCTGTATTTCTTGCAGTTTCGGGATGGTACTGGGTTCGTTCAGGCAGTCGTCGAAAAGAGCGGCGTCAGCGAAGCGGTGTGGGGCGCGTGTGAACAGGTCACTATGGAAAGCTCCGTCGCGCTCTCTGGCACGGTGAGCGAGCACCCGAAAAAACCCGGGGTGTTTGAGCTGCGCGTTGACGGCTTGAAAATTATCCAGCGAGCGAGCGAGTATCCGATTGCCAAAAAAGAACACGGACCGGATTTTCTCCTGGATCATCGCCATTTGTGGCTGCGCTCACCGCGCCAATGGGCCATTCAGCGGATTCGTGATGCCGTGATTACGGCGATTTACGCTTTTTATCACCAGCGGGGGTTTATCAAAATTGACACGCCGATTATCACGCCCAACGCCTGTGAAGGCGCTACTGAACTCTTCGGTATCACCTATTTTGATGAAGGGCAAGCGTATTTGTCGCAGTCCGGGCAGCTGTATTTGGAAGCGGCCATCATGTCAGTCGGCCGCGGTTTTGACTTCGGTCCGACCTTCCGCGCGGAGAAGTCCAAGACGCGCCGCCACCTGACGGAATTTTGGATGATGGACGCGGAAGCGGCCTTTGTCGAGCACGAGGATAGCATGAAATTGCAGGAGGAGATGATCTGCGCTATCGTGGAGCATTGCTTAATGCATTGTCAGCAAGAGTTTACTATCCTCGAGCGTGATACTACGCCGCTCAAAAAGATTAAAGCGCCGTTTACTCGCTTGACCTATACTGAGGCGATCAAGAAGCTGAACGAGTTAGGTTCAGACATCAAATTTGGCGAAGACTTGGGCAACGATGATGAGGGGCTGTTGACGCGCGACAGCAGCGTGCCGGTGTTTGTTCATAAGTGGCCGGCGAGCATCAAGCCATTCTATATGAAAGTCGATCCGGCCAATCCTGATTTGGTCCTGAATGACGACCTGATCGGCACGGCAGGCGCGGGTGAGCTGATTGGCGGTAGTCAGCGTGAGGATGATTACGAGATTTTGAAGTCTAAAATTGAGGCTGAAGGTTTGCAGGGTGAAGAATACCAATGGTACTTAGATTTACGGAAATACGGCAGCGTGCCACATTCTGGTTTTGGTTTGGGACTCGAGCGGACCGTTGGTTGGATTGCCGGGGCGGAACATATCCGCGAGACGATCCCGTTCCCGCGTCTGATTAATCGATTCAAGCCGTAAGTGTTGGTTTTCGATATATGGCTGAGTGGGTAAAGAAAATTTTGAAACGTCTCGGCCCCGGGTTTGTTACCGGGGCGTCTGATGATGATCCATCGGGTATCGGCACGTACGCTTCGGCCGGCGCGCGTTTTGGTTTTTCCTCGCTGTGGACGCCGTTTTTCACTTTTCCGCTGATGGCGGCGGTGCAGGAAATTTGCGCTCGGATTGGTATGGTCAGCGGCCGGGGTTTGGCCGGAGTCATTCGTCAGCATTTTTCTAAAACGTTGCTGTATACCTGCGTCAGCCTTTTAGTTATCGCTAATACGCTCAATATTGGCGTGGATATTGGCGCCATGGCCAGCGCGCTGCAGCTACTCGCGCCTTTACCCTTCACCCTTTTTGCCATTACCGTGACGATCGTTATTATTATTTTGGAAGTGGCCGTGCCCTATAGAAAGTATGTGACAGTGTTAAAATTTTTGGCGCTGTTTCTGTTGGCCTACTGGGCGACAGGGCTTTTTATTGAGCAGGATTGGTGGACTGTCGCCAAAAGTGTTGTCTGGCCGCAGATTCATTGGAGCGCCGATTTCCTCTTTATTCTGGTGGCTATTTTTGGCACCACCATTACGCCATACCTTTTTTTCTGGCAAGCCAGCGAAGAAGTGGAGGAGGAGGAACTGCTGGGGCGACGTTTTATCAAGAGTCGTCAAGGCGCCAGCGCTCACGAAATCCATGAAATGCGTTGGGATGTGTTCAGCGGTATGCTGTTTTCCAATATCACCATGTTTTTCATTATCTTGACGGCAGCCATTTCGCTGCACGCTTCAGGCGTTACCAATATTGAGACCGCGCAGCAGGCAGCGCAAGCCTTGCGGCCGCTGGCAGGGGATCACGCCTACTGGCTGTTTGCCGTGGGTATTGTCGGCACGGCAATGCTGGCGATTCCGGTGTTGGCCGGCTCCGCGTCATACGGCTTGAGCGAAGCCCTGAAATTTCGGGGCAGTCTGTCGTTGAATTTTAAGCAAGCGCACGGATTTTACGGGATCATTATCATTTCTACGCTCATTGGTCTCTTAATAAATTTTGTTGGCATTAATCCGATTAAGGCGCTGGTGTATATGGCCGTCCTCAATGGCATCATTGCAGTTCCGCTGCTTTTTGTTATTATGATAATGAGTAATAGCCAGAAGATTATGGGAGAATTCAAGAATGGCGCTCTGGCAAATACCTTGGGTTGGCTGACGACGGCGGTGATGACGGTGAGTGTGTTAGTATTATTGTGGAGTTTTATTAAATAAAAATTAGAAATTGGAAATGAGAAATTAAAGACACAGCCTGTGGCAGTTAACCAGGGTTTTAAAATCTTGGTTAACTAAGATGCTGCTTCTAGACAATTTCCAATATCTAATTTCCAGTTTCTAACTATAATTATGAAAACCTACGTCAATGAAATATTAGCCAAAGTCGGACAGGAAGTTGAACTGAAAGGCTGGGTGCATGTTCGCCGTGATATGGGCAAGATCGCTTTTATTGATCTGCGCGACAGTACCGGCATCGTGCAGGTCGTCCTTGTTCCTGCTGAACTGGGGCAAACCGCTGAACTGATGAAAGAGCTGCGACCGGAGTATGTAGTGGCAGTACGTGGTTTGGTTCAGGAGCGTCAGGAGAAGAATGTCAACAAAGATTTGGCGACCGGCAAACTGGAAGTGCTGGCTAAAAGTTTAAACATTATCAATCGGGCCGAGACGCCGCCATTTGAAATTGCCAATGAAGACCGTCAGGCTAATGAAGAGCTGCGGCTGCAGTACCGCTATCTTGATCTGCGCCACGAGCGCCTGGCCAAGAATATGAAAACGCGCAGCGCGGTCATTCGCTATGTCATTGATTATTTGGTTGATCGCGGGTTTACCTACCTCCAGACGCCGATGCTGTCCAAGTCCACTCCGGAAGGCGCGCGTGACTACCTCGTGCCGTCCCGGGTGCACCAAGGCAAGTTTTTCGCTCTGCCGCAGTCGCCCCAGCAGTATAAGCAGCTTTTGATGGTGGCCGGGTTTGAAAAGTATTTCCAGATCGCGCCGTGTTTCCGCGATGAAGACGCGCGGGCCGACCGCAGCCCGGGGGAGTTTTATCAGATTGATATGGAGACGTCATTTTTTACGCAGAATGACATTCTTGAGCTGACGGAAGGGATGTTTACCACCATGGTCAAAAAGTTATTTCCGGAGAAACATTTTACCTTCTCGCCGTGGCCGCGGCTGAAACACGATGACGTTAAGAAAGAATATGGCACTGACAAGCCGGATTTGCGTCAGGACAAGAATGATCCACATGAGCTGGCCTTTGCCTGGGTGATTGACTTTCCGTTGTTTACCGCCCAGAGTCAAGAAGATTTTTTCCACGGCTCGGGCAGCGCCAAATGGGCGCCATCGCACCATATGTTCACCGCGCCAAAGGAAGAGGATGTGGCGCTCTTGGATACTGATCCGGGTCGCGCGCACTCGTATCAGCACGATCTGGTGCTGAATGGTTTGGAGGTCGGCGGCGGCAGTATTCGTATCCACGATCCGCTGGTGCAGCAGAAAATTTGGGATTTGATTGGTTTTTCCGCAGAGCAGAAAGAACAGTTTAAGCATTTGATTGAAGCCTTCAAGTACGGCGTGCCGCCACATGGGGGGATTGCCCCGGGGCTGGATCGCCTGATTTCAATTCTCTGCAATGAGCAAAATATCCGCGAGGTGATTGCCTTTCCCCTGACCGGCGACGTGCGGGACCCGCTGATGGGCGCGCCGTCGGAGGTGAGTGCCGAGCAGTTGGATGAATTGGGGCTGGCAATTACCAAGAAAAAATAATACACGCACCTATTCACTAACGAAGGGAGACGCTATGTCTAGCATAGAAGCAGGACCGTTGATTCCAGCGTCAGCGCCGCCGGAAGGTCTGCGAGATCGCCGAGCGCGGCTTCAAGGATCGCGAAGGCCTCGGCCGAAGGTTCGGCCAGCACCAGCAGGGTTGGTACCGCGGGATACGGTGGAATTGTCCGCCGAAGGTAAGGCCGCGGTCGCTGCAGCAGTAGCTAAACATTTGGATGAGGATCGTTAGTGAACGCCCCCCTGTCAAGCATTGTCAGCGGGGCGTTTCGTTTAATAAAAATTTTTAGAATTAGCGACACCCCTGCGGGGTTAGTACGTTCCTCTCCTTACCAAGGAGAGGCCAGGTGAGGTTGCCGGGGTCTTGGGTGGGGGTGAATCTGTAGAGACGCAGCATGCTGATCATTCGGTAATTTCTGTAAAGCGTTTGGTAGAGACGCAATGCTTGCGTCTCTGGAAACGGGTAAAGACGCAGCATGCTGCGTCTCTACTCTAGCAACCCCACGGCAGGCGTTTCGTCTCTACCCAAAAGAGGTTGGATAGTCTCCCCCCCTTATTCAATACATAAGGGGAGACCCACCCGCTTCCCGCTTCGTCAGCCGTGCTGTCCCCGAACCCCACGCTACTTATTTTGATTCCATTTTGAATCTATCTAGCCATGATGGGATGAATGGAAACCGCCCAATTGAGTGTGGCAATAGTTCATTGTTTACAATGCTAAAATAGGCTATAATTGGGGTATAACACTCTGGCCTATGCGCCTGTCCATTTTACAGAAATACATCCTGCGACAGTGCTATCTGGAGGGCAAAAAATTAAATCGGAGCCGATTGACGGCATTTTATAGTAACCAAAAGGTCAAGCCGCGGGGGAGCGATCAGGTGGAAATTGTTACTAAGAGCCTGGAGCGGCTGATTGAGAAAGGCCTGCTCGTCGGCTACGGCGTGCGGACGCCGCGGAAGTGGTTTATCCAGGAAGTGCGGTTGACGCGCCCGGGACAGCGAGCAGCTCGGGAACTCTTGGGGCAACAGCAGAAATTAAAAATATAGAATTAAGATTTAAGATTAAAGATTTAAGAAAATATCCGCTCTTAATTCTTTAATCTTAAATCTTATCTCTGACACTATGATTAGCAAAAAAATCCTTAACTACCTTGATCAGCATAAGATTAAGTACGACGTATTGGATCACCGAACCATCTATACTGCGTACGACTTAGCCAACACACTCAAGGCGGATTTAAGAAAAATCGCCAAGACGCTCCTCGTGGAGGCGGATAAGAATTTTTATCTAGTGGTGTTGCCCGCCAATTATCGGTTGGATCTCAAAAAACTCAAGACCGCTTTGCAGGTTAAGAAGGTTTCCATTCCCGACGAGAAAAAGATGGTCAAGGTGCTCAAGGTCAAAGTCGGCGGGATTACTCCGTTTGGCGCGATGCATAGATTGCAAACCGTGGTGGACAAGAGTCTCCTTAAAACACAAGACGTGATTATGAACGCTGGCAGCTTTACCCAGAGTTTGCGGCTGCGCGCCAAAGACTTCCTTAAACTGGAAGAGGTGAAACTGGGGAATTTCGTGCAGTCGGGCGGATACCAGCCGGTAAAGCAAGAAAGCAAGAAAGCCAAGAAGCAACGAAGCAATAAAATGCAACACAGGAAGAAAGCGGCGCGGCGTGCAGTTAAAAAGAGAACCAGTAAAAAGAAAAAGTAAATGGTTTACCGCATTGAACATGAGCATTTTTCCGGCCCGCTGGATCTCTTGCTACAGCTGATTGAGGGGGAGAAACTGGATATTACCAAAATTTCGTTGGCGCGCGTCGCCGACGAATATTTACATTCTATTCAGCAAACAGAGCGGATCAGCCCGGAGGAGATGGCTGATTTTTTGGTGGTAGCGGCCCGGCTGATTCTCCTCAAGTCCAAGTCGCTCTTGCCCAATCTTGACTTAGCCGAAGAGGGTGACCTGGAAACGCAGTTAAAATTATACAAAGAATTTTTGGAAGCTAGCAAAAAAATAGAAGCAATGATCCGTAAGAAAAAATTCAGCTGCAGCCGCGAGAAGCTGCCCATGGGTATTGAGCCCGAATTTAACCCGCCTAAAGGTCTGACGAGCGCGAAACTCGCCGGCCTTTTCACACTGGTTATTCAGCGTCTAGAACCTTTGATTAAACTGCCCGAGGAAACGCTCAAGCGCGTCATTAATATTGAGGAGCGGATTCGGCATATTAAAGAGTATATTACCGAGAAAGTCAGAGCCACGTTTCATCAGCTGGTTGGTGGGGGAGACAAGGTGGATCGGATCGTCAGTTTTCTTGCTCTCCTAGAGTTGATGAAGCAGCGGACGCTCTTGATGGATCAGGATGAGCTGTTTGGGGAGATTATGATTAAGAAGGTTTAAAACATTGTTCTATTGTCACATTGCCAAATTGTTAAATTGCCACATTGCTGTTAATAGCAATTAACAGTGTAACAATTTGACAATGTAGCCATTTAACTTTTTTTCTATGTCCACACTGCAATCAAAACTAGAGAGTCTCCTGTTTATTTCCCCAAAACCGTTCGGTCTTAAGCAGCTGCCGGATTTGGTGGGAGCAGATAGAGAGGCTGTCGGTGAAGCGCTCAAAACGCTGATGACGGAGTACGCCGAGCGTGGCATAATCATAAAAAAAGTGGATGACAAATTTCAGATGATGACCAGCGGCGATAACTACAAGCTGGCGCAAGATTTTGTCAGAGAAGAAATTACCGGAGAATTAACCAGGCCGTCGCTGGAAACTTTGACCGTCATTGCCTACCGCGGGCCGGTCAGCAAGCCGGAGTTGGAAATGATCCGTGGTGTCAACTGCAGTATGATTATTCGTAATCTCCTGATGCGCGGGTTGATTGAGGAGACAGAGGACAAACAGCGGGGCTATTTATACCAGGTGACCTTGGATTTTTTGAAATTTTTGGGTATCCAGGAGGCGCGGCAGCTGCCTGATTTTGACAAACTGAATAATGATGAAAATTTACAAAAATTACTTCTCACTACCCTGCAGGCGCCGGCTGATGAGGCGGCAAGCGAATAGTTTATGCTAGAGCTCATCTTGTCACTATTTCTTTCTTCGCTGCTGTACGGCGGTCATCTGCCCCAGGTAGACGGCAGTTTTTTTGTTCGTTGGCCGGTGACATCAAGCCAAACCGGTGGGGACGCAGTGGTCGGTCGGTTACCATCGGCTGCCGAGAAAGGACGCGGCCCCGAGAAAATTAACCCCAACAATCTGGGTGTGGAGGTGAGCGCCGCGGCGGGCATCCTGGTAGACTGGGACAGCGGTAAAGTGCTGTGGCAGAAAAATGTATCAGAGCAGCGTTCCATTGCCAGCCTGACCAAGCTGATGACCGCGCTGGTATTCCTAGATAATAACCCCGGCTGGGATGCGCCGGTGGTGATACAGGCGGCGGATCAAGAGGAGGGTGGAGCGGCGACCCTGCCGACCGGCAGCGCTCTGAACGTTCGTGATTTGTTTTATGCCACACTGGTGCGTTCACTCAATACCGGCGCGGCGGCGCTGGCGCGCGCTACCGGTTTGACCGAGCAGGCGTTTGTAGAACAGATGAACGCTAAAGGTAAAGCGCTGGGTATGACTAACACGCGCTTCGTGGAGCCGACGGGCCTGCACGCCGGCAATGTTTCCACCGCCGAGGATCTGGTGCTGCTGGTGCGTACGGCGTTGGATACCGCGGCGATTGCGAACGCCACCACCATGACCCAGTATTCTCTGGTGATCAATGGTGAAGAGCGAGTGTTGGCCAATACCGATTGGCTGCTCGGCGGGTTTCTGGACCGGCCACCGTACCAAATTCTCGGCGGCAAGACCGGGTATATTGACAATGCCGGGTACTGTCTGGCGGTGGTGATCCAGAAGGGGGAGCGGCGGGTGATTTCAATCATGCTGGGCAGTTCCACCATTGATAGCCGTTTCAATGACACCAAAGGTATTGTGGATTGGGCGTTCCGGAATTATCAGTGGGAATAAATTTTTTTAGTATACAAAAAAGACCGCTTACTAGAAGCAGTCTTTTTTGAGGTTCAATTCTAAACTTTGCACGAACCCATTTTGAGCGAAACTGACCCGCCCCGCCTGCCGTCAAGGATGTTCGCGTTGCGACAGGAACAAAATTGCGGGAAAGATAAAAAACCGATACAATACCTTACTGAGCCAAAATCGCTTGTCGTGAACGGAGTTGTCAGACGTTGACAGCGTATTTAATACTGAAGTAGAATAGCTATAATCCCGAGGCGATGAAGTCGTAGGCGGTTTTCAATTACGACCAGGAAAGCTCATTGAAAAAAGAAGAAAGGATAAAAAATGTCGGTATACCAGTTATCTTACTACCTCAGGACTATCCGCGATGAGGTGTCTGGCCTCGCTATGGTGTATCATGCTCTCTATGGAAATCTACGCGTCTTGAACGAAGAAGGTCTCTCCTTTCTGGAACTTTTCCGAGAACCCGTGGATGAATTAGAAGTCGCCGAGCACTGCGACGGTGATCCCGGAAGTATCCTCCGGAATTTCGCAGAAATTTTTTTCATCGTCAAACCAGAAATCGATGAAAAGAAAATCCTGCGAGAAAAAAAAGAGCAGCAGCTCATTAAAGTACGGGAACGGCAGACGGTCGACCGAATGGGCCTTGCAATTAGCGATTCGTGCAATTTCGGCTGTACACACTGTATCCACTTTCAACCCATGACTAACCCGGGGCAAGAGTTGCCGATGTATCGGGGAGCAGTTTCACAACTAAACATGACCTGGGAGACCGCGAAGCGATGCGTGGATCAGTACATCGCGCTGATGAGAGAGCAAGGGCGAACACACTGCAAGATTCACTTCGGTAACGCTGAGCCGCTCGTCAACTGGGCGGTCGTTAAGCAAGTACTAGAGTACTGCACGAAGATGGATGGTCTCTCTTTCGAGTTCACCATCAACACCAACCTGGTTTTGATGACCAGACAAATCGCCGAGGCGTTCAAGAGATATCAAATTCACATCGCAACCTCGCTCGACGGTACTCAAGCAGCGAACGACGCTATTCGGATCACAAAAGGAGGGCGAGGTACATTTGATCACATCCTCAAGAAGTTTGATCTCTTGGCGGAGATTGGCTATCCGCTCGACGGATTCAGCATCACCGTCACGCGTGACAACTTCATGCTCGTTGACACGGACATCCTCGATCTGGCAATCGAGCGAGGCATGACCTCAATCGCTTTCGACTATGATCTCATTGGCCTGGTTCATGTCCCTATTGAGGATAGAGTCACAAAGCTCATACGACTTAAGAAGTATGCCAATGAACACGGCATAGACTTCTTCGGGACGTGGGATTCTCCCTTCCGCAACTTAACATCTGAAAGTCTCCTCTTTGGAGATCACGCATTCTGCGCCGCCGTTCAAGGGAAAGCCATCGAATTCAACGTTGATGGCAGTATCAAAATCTGCAGTCATACCACCACGACGGTCGGTCACCTCAACGATTTCGAGAGTATGTTTGAGGAAAAAGGCGGTCTCATGCAGATGGTCACCAACCGATTCCCGGGAACGGACGAGTATTGTCACGGTTGTGAAATAGAGGGTCCCTGCGGCGGACAGTGCCATGTTACCAGGGAAGTCAATTCCTGTTCGGTAGGTGAAGCAAGGCAACGACTTTTCGCCGACATGTGTGATTTTTACCGCGAGATCACAAGAACACTGATACTCGAACAACTGCGACTAAACAAGATGATCACAGCACGTGGTCGTCAAACCCGCTCTCTAGAAAGCTTTGAATTACGAAACTCTTTTTCGCCCTCTGCCACAACCAAACCAAAGACAGCTCACTTAAGGTGAGGTTTTTTGTTTTTAGTCAGTTGTCACACGGTTGAAACGTCTGTTAGAGAAGATTTTTGTCTTTGGATTAT
>JACRDY010000005.1 GCA_016218485.1 Candidatus Falkowiibacteriota bacterium | reverse complement strand
TCTCCTGCAATTTCTAAATTTTGGCTGCACATTATTCAGAACTCGTCAGCTTATCCCGCGATAAACCTCCTCGTTCTTCATAATTTTCGCTCAAAATTTAGAAATTTCGTTACGAAAGAGGGTTTTGAGATGACCTCAATGGGAGTTTTCCACACCAGTTTTGACAGGTTTGTTTTTTCTGTTATAATAAGGCACATATTCACCGTAGACCAGGGGCATTTGCCAGTTGGCAAAAATAAGACCTCTGCAGGTAAAAACCCTATTTTAGGTAATTTTTTATCGGTCTGCGGGTGATACCGTAGATTTTTTTAACTACAAATAATCAAAATACAAAAATTAGATATTAGAAATTAGAAATTAAAGACACTGCTTAATCACTAATTTCTAATTTCCAATTTCTAAGATAATTCTATGGCCAAAACTAAACAGCAAAAAGAAGTCGCCATAAAAGATTTGTCTGACAAGTTGAGCCGGGTCAAATCAGCTGTTTTTACCAGCTTTGACGATTTGCCGGTGTCCGCAGTCAATCAGCTGCGCCGCCAGTGCCGCGCTGAACAGGTGGACTATGTGGTAATGAAGAAGACCTTGCTCAAGAAATCATTGGCCGAGGCAGGCGTCAGTGGTGTTGACGCCGACAGTATGGCGGGTGGAGTGGCGGCCGTGTTTGGCTATACTGATGAGATTACTCCGGCCAAGATTGTCAGTACCTTTGCCAAGAGCCACGAGGTGATGCAGATCTTCGGCGGTTTGATGGATCGGCAGTTTGTCGGTCTGGAGATGATTAAACATTTGGCCGCTCTGCCGAGCCGGCAAGAACTGCTGGCCAAGATGGTGGGCAGCCTGTCGGCGCCGATGTCCGGTCTCGTCAACGTGCTCCAGGGCAACCTGCGCGGTCTGGTGATCGCGCTCAACGCCATCCGCGAGCAGAAGCAGTCATAACTACTTTTTTAATAACAATAATTAATCACAAATCTATGTCTGATGAACAGAAGACTGGAGAAGAGCAGCAGGCGGTGGCAGTGCCCGCCAAATTCCAATCACTGATCGGCGAGATTGAGAAGATGTCAGTCCTGGATTTGGCTGAGCTGGTCAAAATCCTGGAAGACAAATTTGGCGTTTCCGCCGCCGCACCGGTAGTCTTGGCCGCCGCGCCGGGAGCAGCCGCTGGCGCTGAAGCCGCTGAAGAGAAGTCCGCCTTTAACGTGGAGTTGACCGATGCCGGCGCTAATAAAATCGCCGTCATTAAAGCGGTTCGCGCTGCGACGGAGCTTGGTTTGGCTGACGCCAAAGCCCTGGTTGATGGCGCGCCGAAGATGATTAAGGAAGGCGTAGCCAAGGCTGACGCGGAGAAGATGAAGAAAGAAGTGGAAGCCGCCGGTGGTAAAGTGACCCTTAAGTAGATTTTTTTCTGAATAAAAATCCCCGCTGTCCCGCATAATGCGGGACGGCGGGGGTTTATTTTTTGTAGGGGTGTGATGTAGGAGCGGACCTGGGTGTCCGCCCTGTGGTGACACCTCTGCGTGCTCGACGGTTTCTCCCTCTTATTCAGGGGGAGGACAGCCGGCCCCGCATTGTGCGGGGTGAGGCAGGGAGGTGAGGAACGCGTCTTTCCCTCATGCGTTGGGGGGGACAGGAGGGGGTGTTCGTATTGTTCTTACTTCCACCGTTATGTCTTGTTGTACCGTACGGTGGTACCCCTCCGCGGGGGCTCGTTACTTTCTGCCTGCCCGCCACCCACCACAACTTCGCAGATGTTGGCGGGTAGCTTTGGCAGGCGGGTAACTAGCTCCCACCCCCACCGCCCCCGTAAGCTTCGGCTTCGTCCGCCGCGGCGGACCGAACCCCGCCGGATTTATTATCTTTGAGCGTTGATTCAGTTTTGTTTTAACAGGATACAAAGATCACCCCGACCTATGTCGGAATGATTTTTTTAACCTGATAACGAAGGTTGATTATTTTAATTATTCCAGTGAAAATTTTAGGACGGTATTTTGCCGGAGGATGTAGGCCAGACGGTTTTTGACGTCAATAGCCATGTCTGTCGCTCCGCCCAGCTCGGCAGAGCGGTACTGACGTTCCAGTTTGCTGTTACTCTTATTGATGGCGATCAGACGCCCATTGGCCGGGTCCAAGATATAGAGGAGCGGAGTGTCAAGGCTCGTCCACAGGGCGGTAGCATTCGTCAGCGGGGGAACGAGCGGAGGCAACAGCCATGATTGCTGCGCTCCAGCGGTATACTTTTTGACTTCCCCACTGTCGGTCAAAAGATACATATCGCCGTCAACCGCCAAGTTCCGGGTATTTTGAATAGTGGCGCCATCACGCAGCCAATTGCTTGGCGCGCCCAAGGTGTTGCCGGCGCGGTTGTAGCGGTAAATTTGGTTATTGCCTGGGGTCAGGACATACAGACGGTGATTGTAGATAGCCAGATCCTGAACTTTATTTTCTTGGTTGGCAAGATTGGCCTCCATCGGATCCAGGCGATCGGCGCCGACGGTGAATTTCAAGAGACCGTTACCGGCATGGTAGTAAATAATGTCATTGCCATCAACGCTCGCCGCTCTGATCTGTGGCGTGTCAGCTTTGACCCCGAGCGGTTGCGCCGTGCCGGCCGCTGGGTCAATACGATAAATTTCATTGGTATTGAGGTTGACGGTGTAGAGCTGGGTCTTGACCAGGACGAAGGTGCCGGCTTGCATTGTTGCTGCGGCATCCGTCAGCTCTGCCACCGATTGTGGCGTGACGTCGATGATGTGCTGGAGTTTGAGCGTTAAAGCCGCCAGCGCGCTATCCAGCGTCGCCGCGGTATTTTTTTGATCTTTGGTCTTGGTTTGGAGTGTCGCGCGGAGTTCTTGGATTTGCGTCAAAAGGGTATTGGCGCGGTTCTCGTCGTTGTAGATCAGCGCGCTCTCAATGCCATTTTTATTCTGTTCTATTTGCGCGATGGCGCTGTCAAACTGTTGCTGCTCTCCGTCACTGACGTGGTTTTTGGCCAGCGTTATCAAGCTGTAGGCCAAGAGGAGGAAGAGGACGAGCGCGGACAGCAGCAGTCGCTGACTGAGTTGAGGTAGAGCGCGCCAACGTTTGAGCGCAATGACCAGCTGATTGACGAGATGGTTCGTGACGTCTGACCAGCTCAGTCGCGGTCGTCCCGGCGCCGGGCGAACGATCTGACGGAGGGCTCTTATCATCGCTCCGCATTTTTTGATCAGATTTTTCAAAAGATCGTTACTGCCCACCATCCTAGGGAGTTCTGTTAAAGTTTCGTTATCTCTCGTGTTGGCCTGCGTCAGCGGTCGGGTGACAGTGGGGACTGGTCGCGGCGTTACCCGGCGAGCCGGAGCGGCCGGCACTCCTGACATTTTGTGTCGCAGGGTTTGCCAGAGGTATATACTTAGGCGCACGATCAGTGTTTTACTTTTGCTGCCGATCAGCCGGGAGTATTTTTTGAGGTTAAATCGGAGCGGCGGCGAGAGATAGGCTTCAGTAGTTTTCTCGGTGATGACCAGGTGATCAAGGGACTTCTGCGGCAGGCGGATTTCTTTGTCGGCTCTGATCGCCTGCGGATCAGCCGAGAGTTTCATAATAATACCGGCGAAAGCCGTGTTGATACTCGCTTCCATGAGGAGATCTTTGAGGTGTCGCGCCGCCGTGGCTGGTTCTTGAGTGGTCAGTGTCTGTTTAATCTTATCCAGTGACAGGTAGTCCAAGAGACTATTGGTGCAGAAGAGCAGGCTGTCATTTTCATTGATTTCCCCGCTGACAATGTTGGCCAGTATTTTAAACGGATTGACTTTTTCTTCTTTGCTGCCGGAGATTTGCAGAATATCCACCAGGCGATACTCCTGGCTTTTGAGCTGGTGGATGAGGAAGGCGCTGGAATTACCGACTGCGGCGAAGTAGACTTTCCTCTCTTTCAGAATGCCGAGGGTAATACTGACTTTGTCCAAGAGGTTGGCGAGCTTACCGCCCTTGATCAGCTCGATCAGTTTGTCATTAAAAAATTGAATGGATTTTTCAAATGTTTCTTCGGCCGAGACCGCCCGGTTGGGGCTGCCGCTGATGAGCTGGATATTATCCTCGCCGTAGTAGTCGCGTTCCATGGCTTCAGCCAACGTATGGATGGTGTTCCAGAGACCTCGGTCAACGGATTCTATCTCCATAATGCCGAACAGACGACCGAGCGTTTGTTCTTTATCCAGGCTCGGCGTGGAGATGAAAATTTTACAGACAGAATTGCTCTTGTCCGGGGAGTAGATGAAAAGTTGGCTAAATTGTGGGATCATAGCTTGTCGGTTAAATCGTTTTGTATTATACTACAAACAGTTTAAAAAGAAAACTATGCTTGAACACTTATTTGGTTCACAGGCTCGGGTCAAATTATTACGTATTTTTCTCAACCACGCGGAGAATGCCTACTATGTTCGTGAGCTGACGCGTCTGACCAAGCTGCAGATCAATGCGGTGCGTCGTGAATTGGTCAATCTGGAGCAGCTGGACATTATCGCCGGCGTCAATGGTCCCGGTGACGCTACCACGCCGAAGCGATCGCGCGCCCGTCGTCAAGAAAAAAGATATTACCAAGCCAATGTTAACCACGTGCTCTTTCCCGAACTGCGCAGTTTGATGCTCAAAGCGCAGCTGCTCTTGGAGTACGATCTGGCCAAGAAAATCGGTAAGATGGGATCGGTCAAGTATCTGGCGCTGACCGGCATCTTCGTCGGCTTCATCGGCGCGCCGACCGACCTGTTCGTGGTGGGCAGTGTCAGGAAAGAGCGCTTGAGCCGATTAATCCGCCGCTTTGAACAAGAGTTGAACTACGAAATTAACTTTACCCTGATGAGCCTGTCGGAATACAAGTACCGTAAAGACATCACCGACCGTTTCCTCTACAGTATTTTGGAAAACAAAAAAATCGTGGTGATTGATCAATTGAATCCATAACGCTATGCGCTCTTGGCTTGACTCCGGCGCCTTATTGGTTTATCTCTCAAACGTTGTCTGGCCGGTACCCTCGTTGGCTGCCGAGCAATCGTTTGATACTCTGCCGACAGTCGCTATTTACGACAGCGTTAGTCTTAAGCTAGAAGGACAATGGCTGCCCTGGGGAAATGTTTTGCCAGAGGAAATGTTTATAGCAACTGCTGATCTGGGTGGAGACGGGATTGATGAGATTGTGGTCGGAGCGGGGTATGGCCAAGCGCCGATAGTTAAGATTTTTCGCGCTGATGGCTCACTGATTCGGGAATTTCTCGCCTACCCGGAGAGTTTTATCGGGGGCGTGCGTTTGGCTGCCGTTGACTTTGACCGGGATGGCAAAGATGAGATCGTCACCGCGGCCGGTCGCGGCGGCGGACCACAGGTGAGGATTTTTGATGGTTTTGGCCAGGCTAAGTTTGTCACCGGCTGGATGGCGTATCCGGAGAGCTACCACGGCGGTCTGACAATCAGCGCCGGGGATGTTGATGGTGATCGTGTGCCCGAAATAATCGTCGCGCGTACCTATGATAATCCCAACACGGAAATTAAAATTTTTGATCACTATGGTCATGATAAAAAATTAGGCTTCACCACCACTGACTATCCGGGCAGTTTGGACATCAGCTTGGCGACCGCAGATCTCGGTGGCGATGGCAGAGCTGAACTTTTGATGAACAGCGGCTATGGTCTTGATTCTGTAGTCAGCCTGCGTCAGGTGGACGGCCCGCTGATCGGCTCGTGGCTGGCGTACCGTAAAGAATTTTACGGTGGGGTGAATCTTGCGGTTGCTGATCTTGATGGTGACGGCAAAACGGCAGTCGTGACTGGCGCGGGAGTGCTGGGCGGACCGCATGTCAGAATTTTTGATACCTTTGGTAAACTTAAGAGTGAATTTTTTGCCGGGGACGAGAATTTTCGCGGCGGGGTCAAGGTGGCTACGGGTCAGTTTGACAAAGATCCGCAGCTGGAGATTGTGGTCACTCCCGACCATCCGAGCCGAGCGAGTGCGACACTAGGGCGTTCTCTTGGTATTGATGTGGGTACGGCGCAGACACTATCAGCGTACGAGAACGGATTTTTGATTAGAAGTTTTTTGATTTCGTCAGGTCTGGGCGCACTAAAAACCCCGCTGGGAGATTTCAGTATTTGGCGTAAACGTCCCGACGTCCATATGACCGGTCCGGGTTATGACTTGCCGCATGTGCCGTGGGTATCATCATTTCTCGGACCCTACACTATTCATGGCACCTACTGGCATAATAATTTTGGTCAGCCGATGAGTCACGGCTGTATTAACATGTATACGCCGGACGCCAAGTGGATTTATGATTGGGCGGGCATTGGCACGCCGGTGGAAGTTTTTGCCGCAACTCACTAAATCCCAAATCCCAAGTTCCAAATCCCAAAATGTGTGTATTGGGGCTTGGGATTTTGGATTTTTAATTTATTTTATTGATTTTTTCCTCTAAATTTGGTAGACTGCAGTATACGAGGGGGGAGGATATTTATGGAAATTCATCAACCAAAAGACCCTGGTTTTCTCAATGACTTTGAAAAAAAGCACATGCCTTTTGTAGCTGACCCGCTGCAGGGCAAGGACGGTCAATCGTTGACCGTTACGGTTCAGCTCGGTGAAATACCGCATCCGACTATGCCTGAACATTATATTCAATGGCTGGCGCTCTATGACGGAGAACGGGAAGTGACTAAAATTAATATTAAACCCGGCGGAGCGCCGGCAGCGACGTTGACGTTTACTCCGGTCAGCGGTATGCAGCCTCGGTTACTGGCGCAGTGCAGCATCCATGGTGTGTGGGAACGTCATTTGAATTTGGAAATACAATAGCTATGTCAACGTTGTATATCGTGGCCACACCGATTGGCAACTTGCAGGATGTTACCCTGCGCGCGCTAGAAACCCTGAAAGGGGTTGATTTGATATTATGCGAGGATACCCGTCAGACCAAGAAGCTGCTGGAGCGCTATCAGATTACCGTGCCGACGATGAGCTACCACCAGTACAGTAAGATGCAGAAGATTGAGGAGATTTTGATCAGGTTGGCAGACGGAAAGAATTTGGCGCTCGTTTCAGACGCCGGCACGCCGGGTATCGCTGATCCGGGGAATTATCTGGTCAAAAAAGTAGCGGAGCATTTCGGTCAGGAAGTTCAGATTGTACCCATCCCTGGTCCGGCGGCGCTGACCACACTCGCGGCCGTTAGCGGTCTACCCACTGATCAATTTTTGTTTTTAGGATTCTTACCGCACAAGAAAGGTCGGCAGACATTGATCAAAGAAATCATCAGCAGCGAGCGAGCAATTATTCTCTATGAGTCCACGCACCGTATCCACAAGCTGTTGAACGAGTTGGTCAGCTTTGGACTGGGTGAGCGGCAGCTGGTTTTGGGCAGGGAATTAACCAAGCAGTTTGAGACGATCTACCGTGGCAGCGCGGCGGAAATTTTACAACAGCTGGAGGCGACGAGCAGTAAGGGAGAGTTTACGGTGGTAGTCCAGGGTAGAAAATAAAAAAATAATCAGAGATGGTTACAAAACTACTTTTAAGCGGAACGGAGGGCTTTTCGTCCGAGACGAGGAAAGGGCGGCGAAATGATTTGAGTCGTAGCTCCCGCTACGATGCCAATCATTTCGCGCCAGCTTGACGACTTGTCCGCCAAAGCTTTCTCGACTCTCGTAGCTTTAGCGGAGGGAGTAGCGACGGCGGGAGTATCGGACGAAAAGAACAAATTATAGCCAAAGGAGTTTTGTAAT
>JACRDY010000006.1 GCA_016218485.1 Candidatus Falkowiibacteriota bacterium | reverse complement strand
GCTTGATCTTTAAGACTAATTCGTCGAACTTATCGGGCGCCAGGCCGAAGATTCTGGAAAACGCTTTTGGACTTTGTTTGAGTTTTAAGATATTCATAGCTTGATTATATCATATCGACGGTCTTTAAGCAGTAGGTCTATTGAAGATTTTAGATTTTAGATTGCAGATTGAGTCGGCACGTAACGTTACCATTATAACCAATCTACACAATCTAAAATACGCAATACTTACTATTGAAACCACCGGCGCATGACTGCGGGTGAACGCTGTCTCATTTTTAACACTTGTTTGCGCTTTCGTAAAGTACTGAAGAACAAACCACCGGACGACAGCAGGAGACGGACCGTGTTCCATTCGAAAACCACTATATAGGCAAATTTTTTTAACTCGTAGAAAAATATCCACGGACTGTGCAGCCAAAAATTGGCCCACGCATCATTCTTGAGGAGCGTCAGCCAGTGGTTACGGAATGATAATCGGTTGACAAACTTTGACTTCGTCCGCCGATCACGCGCCACGCGGCGGTTACTGAATTCCGCCAAACCAAACGCCGTGCGGTAGTGATGCGCCTCTGCCGCTGGCACGTAGAGACATTTCCAGCCAGCCCATTGTAGCCGCCACGCCAAATCAATATCTTCTTTGTACATAAAGTAACTCTCATCAAAATACTCAAAATAATCAAGATCGTTGGCGAACTTGTACCCCTGTTTGCCAATGTGGCTATTAATTTTCATTGATTCTAATGCTGTCCGGCGATAGAGTGCTAATGCTCCTGATGGACCAAAAATCTCTTCCTGCAGATCAAACTGCCCCTTATCTTCCTGCCCTGCTCCCCGATCATAAAATCGCCGAGCGCGGCTAACGGCAATACCGGCAGTATCAATAATATCCGGGACGAATGTATCCCGCTCTTCTTCAATATGACTCAACTTCAAGACTTTGCCGGTGAAACTGCCGCAATCCGGATGCTGCTCGGCCACCATCATAATTTTACTAAGAAAATCCGGCTGGAGAATCACGTCTTGATTAACCAGAAGCACATACTCGCTATCCCAAAATTTAATTCCCTGGTTCGTGCCTTTAGCGAAACCCAGATTTTTAAAATTCTGGAGCACCGTCACCTCCGGATAATTCTCTTTGATATGCTGGAGCGTTCCGTCATCAGAAGCGTTATCAACCACTAAGATTTTAAACTCGCGCCAGTCCTGATTAAGAATGGACTTGAAACAATCATCAATATACTTGATGGCGTTGAAGGTCAGGATGATGATGGATAACTTCATAAAGATGGTATATAGTATGTCGTATATGGTATATGGGGAAATTTCCCTACATACTATATACCATATACGACATACTAGTATATTTCTTTTTGGTAACACTCTTCGCAGTAGACCTTTTCCGGCCGATCGGGCGCATACGTGGTCCGCATGTCTTTTTGACATTTATCGCAGTGGCGTAAAAATAGTTTTTGCGGATTACGTTTGTTCAGACGCGCAATATGCCGACAAAAATAACACTGATTGGGCAGCGGAATATTCAATTTTTTGTAAAAACTAAATTCTTGAGGGATAATTTTAAACGACCGACCACATGAACAGCTAAACACTTCACTGAGAGTTCCTTCCGTTACTGCCTGAATAGTATCCGGGGGAACGACCTGATGAGTCATTTCCTTCTTTGGCTGGTCATACCATTTGAAACCCTGACGAATCGCTTCTTCCCGAGCGAGCGGATAGTAGAAAATAGCGTCGGTTTCATTGTACCCGTGGGGGCTGAAACGAGCGGGAAAAAATTCGCCGTATTCGCCATCACGCTTCATTCTATCAATAATTATCTCTTTTAATACGAAATAATCTTTTTCGTTATATTGTTTATTCAAAATACAAAATTCTTTGTTCTTCAGACTGGCGCAACCGAAACAATTTTTGCAGCTCCGACAGCTGAAACAATATTCCAAATTTTGACAATGAGGCGCGCAGGTAAGACAAAATTTACAATTATAATCACTATCCCCCACTTCGACATTTTCATACAGCAACTCGCAATTATCACCCCATTGAAACGTATCATACAGATCTTTGGCGGACAGCGGTATTGAATAACAATAATGACAATTTTGCACGTCCCGACAATCATACGAATCAAACGTTTCGGCCGCGTTATACAAATAGTCACCGGTACAGCCGTCATTCTTGATCCCATGCAAATACTTATGCGGATGTTGCAGCATCAAAAGATTGAGCTGTTCACAGCCCGCCTGAATAACCGAACGGCTACCAAAATCTACTTGGCTCAACCGTTCCTGATACTCGGCTGAGGATAATTGTTCATTCCCCCAACAATACTTCTGATTATGCAAGTTCACGCAACGAAAACAATCAATACAGCCGGAACAATTTTTTAAGAAATAACTTTGCGAACACTCAAGACAGTCTTGCGAGTATTTCAAATTAAAACATTTGTAACAGTCAATACACTCATAGCACAACTCACAATTTCTTGACTTCATACAATCAATGGAATCACGAGAATCAGTCAGCGTGCCGGAATAGTAACAGTCTTCACAATTATCGGAATCAAAAACCAAATAACAATTCTTGAGGTGACCACAATAGTTCACAAAATCAGAATTCGTAACCCCAGCGGAACCAATACTCAAAGCGGCATGGGGTACGTTACTTTTCAAGGCCATAAACTGCTCGATAAACGAAGTGTTCGGCAGGTAGTCCTGACCGTAATCCAGGCCTTCCCAATCATCGCTCCACCATTCAGGCACGCTATATACCTTCAGGGATAGGTTAGGATTATACATTGAAATAATATCTTTGCCGGTCAGGCTGGATTTTCGTTGATACAAAAACAGTTCGTTCGCCCAGGTTAACCGTCGTTGCTGTCGACAATCAGGACAGCGCGTCGGCGCGGGCACGTCAATCTTAGCGTAGAACGTTTTGTCTGCGTCGGTGATGAGGAAGGGTTGGTTACAATTCTTACAGTTGAGCATAGGGGTATATGGTATGTCGTATATGGTATATGGGGAAATTTCCCTACATACCACATACGATATACTAGCTTCGTTCCTTCGGACTCACCCAAAACCCCAGCCGAAACTTCCCGCCGAGCATCAGGCGGGTCTGCGCGTCAGTCGCGGGAATTGAGCCGAATAAAATTAAAGTCACCGGCAGGAGCACCCACTGTAAGGCCATGATCAAATATTTCAAATGCAACGTCTGCTGCGGTCGCGGCGGCAGCAGCGCCAAACTCAACAAACCTGAAATGAAAATACCGGCCATGGCCAGTGTCATCAGCCATTGCAAGACAAACGGCGCGTTTTGAGCCACCACCGTGGCTTTCTCCGCGCCCTCGGCCAAATACAGCGGCAGTCGGCCAAGAATGGTAATCAGAATCGGCACCGTGGCCCAGGAGTACATGCCTTCTCCGAGATTCCAAAGATAGCGCACGCGCGTGCTCCAAGAAATTTTCTTGTCCGCGCGCTTCTGCCGGAAATGCCACATCATGTAGGGAATATGCTCCACTCCCCAAGCCCAGCGGCGCTGCTGCTGGTACAGCGCTTTGAGGCCTTGCCACCAGGTGTCAGTCGCGACCGTATTCATGGACACCGGCACAAAAATCGGCGTCACCGTATAGTCACCATCATAGCGCAGAAACCCCTGGAGAAAAATCCGACTGTCTTCAGTCACAATATCTTTTTCCCAAAAATCCACATCCACCAGCATCTGCCAGCTCATGGAGTGTGAAGAAAAGGTAAATAGGCGCTCGGGGCGCATCAGGTCGGTCATCAGCCAAAACGTCGTGCCAAAGGCCGCCACCCGCAGAATCGCATCCGACTCCCACATATTATTATTGTACAGGGCGATCGGCTGGTAGCTGGTGCGTGTGGGATGGGGGTGCGTCAAATACTTATAGGTAACACAGGAAAAATACTGCGGATGCGCACGGGTATCAATATCAAATGATGAAACAATAATATCAGCGTACGGGATATGCAGCTCCCCGTCAATAATTTTTTTGACCTCATGTCCGGCGTAGTTAATGTTAGAACCTTTGCCGGGTATCTCGTCAGGTAGGTTCGCCGGGTGTGAAATAATAATGAGTTTAAAAAAGGTAGCGCCGAATTCCGCCCGAACCGCCTCGGCTTTGGCTAGAAATTTCTCTCTGCCGGCGCGCTCTTCTCCGGTCAGGACCACGATCATCCGGTCATGCGGATAGCGACTCTCCGCCAGACTGCGAAGGGTGCGCTGCAACACTTCCAACGATTCATTGTAGGTGGGTAAAAAAATGCAATGGTACATCCGCCGCCAATTCGGCAGCGACTCGACGCTGGCCTGCCAATCCACGTTGCGGTCGCGACGGTAATTCTGCCATGACAGGAGAATGTAAAAAACAAAGTACGACACCCGAAACAGCCAGTACAGATCAAAAATGATGATAAAGTAAATGACCCACAGCGGCCGGATGAATGACAGCGCGATGGCAAATATAAAAGTAGACCAGGTGATCAGACCCGGGATCATTTCATAGATACGCCAGCGTCCGATGGCGCTTACCTGAGACTCGTTACTGACCGCCATGCCGTTGTTTTTTTCTTAACCAATTAACATAGTAGACCCCAATCAAAGACACCGCTACAGCCGCCAGTAAATTAAAAGACATATCATGAATGGTATCAGCCAGATCAATGGCGGTATGCGTGCCGAGGAATTTGTCAGAATAAAATTCAACGATTTCCCACAGCGCGCCAATAGCCAAGGCGGTCGTCCAGGTGGCCAGAGCCATAAACGGCAGCGTCAATCTGATCTTCCCCAAGTAATCAAAAACAAAAATAATGTAGAAGGCCAAAAAAGCGATGACCGCGGTGCCGAGAAAATGAGTCATATTATCCCACCACCACCAGACCGGATCGTGATACAAGTTGTAATACAAACCGAAAATGTGGAGGAAGAGAGAAAACGTCACCGCGAAGTCAATCACCTTGGGCAGGTTGATGGAGTAATTCCGCTCAATAGCCGCCGGCAGAAGCGAGAGAAAAAGCGCGATCAACGCCGCCGCGGCAGCGGTATAGTCTTCGGCGTACAACTCCAGACAAAACAACAGAAACAATAAAACCTTCAACCCCCAAGAGATAGTGAGCGAGATTATTCTCCGATTCAAAAATTTGTTAATCATAGATAATAATAAATTCACCACACTGTGGTGGTTGGTGCAGCCACTGTGTCTCCACGGCCTGGACGCGCGCCCCTGACGGCCCGCTCTGACAGTAGTCCAAGAGCTTAGTCAGCGCGCCCTCTTCCCCTTCGGCCATCGCCTCCACCGCGCCATCGGGAGTATTCTTGACCCAACCCGTGATACTATTCGCTTCAGCACGCTCCAAAATTGACTGACGGAAACTCACCCCCTGCACTGCCCCGGTAATCCTAATTTTTACGGCCTTCAACATAGCTTTATTTTACTAAAAAATTAGCTCTTTTTCAAGCTAATCAACTATACCCTAGAATCTCAAGCGATTTCTATTTATTCCGCTATAACGAAACCCATTCAAAAGTCAAATAGAACGATAGAATAGTCCGAAATTAAATCCTAAATTCTAAGCTCCAAATAATACCAAAATCATAAATTCTAAATACTAAACGACGAGTTTAAAATTTTGAATTTAGATATTACGATTTATTTAGGATTTAAGATTTTGGATTTAGAATTTAACTTGGAGAGTACCACCATACAGCAAAATCCCAATACTAATAATTCCATCTGGAAAGAGAGAAACTGGAAAGTATTTGCTCAAACGCAGCCTGGCGTGCAGACCATTGATCAGCCGGAGCGCTGAAGAGCAGGGTCCACAGCCCGCCGCTGTCATCCGGTATAAAGACTGCCCAAGCACGGTATGGATCACTCTTGAGCTGGCTGACAATTTCCAAACGTTGCGCTCCGCGCCCAGCGACAGCTACAGCCACTGGTCCCGTGAATTCCACATCAGGCGCTGAAGCCTTGGCCGCCGCCTGGTAATAAGTCAAATACTCGGTAAGAGTCAACGTATTCAGCCGATCAACGCTTAATGAAAAATAAACCGCTGATTCATTTTTAGGCCCGGCGGTCAGGAGAATACCCGGCTCACTTACCCGTTCCTGCCAACCAACTGGTAAATCAACGGAAAAATTGGGCGCTGGGGCGTCAGCAGTATTTGGCGAAATATTTGCTTCTCTGGTTATCCCCCGTTGACCAAAAAATGACGACGTATCCGCTGGAGCAAAAGTATTCGGTTTGAAAACGGCGACGAACGCTAAAGCCATCAGGAGCAACCCCACCGCGATAACCAAGAGTATTACCAATTTACGATACATAGAGATGGTTGCAAAACTACTTTTAAGCGAAATGTAGGACTTTTCCTCCGAGACGAGGAAGGGGCGGCATAATGATTGGCGGCGTAGCCGGGCTACGGTGACAATCATTATACCGATCCCGTGACGAAGTCTCGGACGAAAAGGACACATTGCAGCTAAAGGAGTTTTGCAACCATCTCATAGTCATATTTATTGCACCGATGCGCTCGGCAGGAGCGCGCCAGCGCCATTAGGATTATAACCATTCTTCACTTCCTCACCATCAGTATACCCGTCACCATCGCTGTCAGGATTGGCAGAATCAGTGCGGTAGAATGTTTCCTGTTGATTGGACAGCCCATCACCGTCGGTGTCTGGCGTCTGCGGGACAGCACTGGTCAGTGCTGTCAGCTTGTCCATGAGGTTAATAGCGTCAGTCGGGATAGTAATCGTTACCGGCTGATTAAAATTATTCAGCTGCATGGCATACTGTATAGCGATCGTCTGTGTCTCTTGGGTAAACGTTCCGGCCAAGGTCCAGCGATACGGCAGATAATCAGCGGCGCCGATCCAAATGTCGCCGCGCATCTCCTGCCACTGGGTCAAACTCTGGCGCAGATCAGCTTGAGCCGCTGCCCCAACCTGATCAGTCTTACCCAAGAGCGCCACTACCTGCAGCGCCGCCTGGTACAGCTGGTCTATATCCAAGGTAAAAGTATAGTGATTCGTCTTAATCTCGCCGAGCTGCTCACTCCCAATTTTATCGCCTAAAACAATAAACTGGCGGAAGTCCAAAATATCCTCAAGCTGTTGGCGGACGTCGGCATCACCCAAGCGAGACAGCTCACTGCCACTCTCTTGATAGGCTGTGGGTAAGGCCGTTTGGCTGACTGGTACATTATCACGGACGGACGGCCAATTCAGCCTGAACCACTGACCAAAAAATTCTTTCAGCGGAGGCGTCAGCGAACTCAATACCGGGATATCATCAATCTTGAGATACAGATCCTCCCCCGCTCCGCGGAGCAGGAGCGCCGCTTTGAGGAGCGAGACCGTCAGTGTCGCTTCGGAAGAAAATTTTACTGCAACCGGGTCTGTCCGGTCAACGTCTCCGGTAAAAACGATTTCCCCGGTTTGATTATTCAAAAAATTCTGAACGGTACTGCCGTCCCCGCCGGTACTACTCGCCGTCATACTGCCGACATAGTGATACGTCGTAACCGCCGGCCAAGCAGTGGCCAACCGCTCCGTCACATACTCTGGGGTAGAAGTGTAATAGCCATAAGCGCTCCAAGCGCCAACACCGACCAGTGCGCCCAAGACCGCCACTATCGCAATAATCACCCGCCAGGTATGATGCAACGGCTGCGCTTGGGGTAATCCCGGCTCAAGTAATACTGGCGCTGGAGCCGGCTGCCAACTGGGATTGGACACGGGCATGATAGGTTGCTCGTCCATAGAATAATTTAGAAATAGAGGTGGTTACAATACATCTATTGTAAAACTTTTCGGATAAAAAAGCAAAATAATAATCTGGTACGGAGAACCCTAGGGTTGTCCCTACAATTCGTCAGCTCTGCCAAAATCAAATACTATGTTACAATAACGCTATGGCTCAACTGATCCGTCTCCAAAAATTCCTCTCCGCTGCCGGCGTCTGCTCTCGCCGAGCGGCCGAAGTTTTTATTACCAAAGGCCAAGTCACGGTCAATGGGCAGGTGGCGACACTCGGCGACCGGGTGGATCCGGCCAACGATACGGTTACGCTTAAAGGTAAAATAATTAACCCAGCTCATGAGCTGATATACCTGGCGCTCAACAAACCCACCGGCTACACCACCACGCGCGCTGATCTGCACGCCGAGAAAACCATCTATAATCTCCTGCCTAAAGAACTGAAAAATAAAGTCTGGCCAATCGGCCGTCTGGACAAAAAATCCTGTGGCCTTCTGATCATGACCAATGACGGCGAACTAACACAACAGCTAACCCACCCTTCGTTTCGCCACGAGAAAGAATATTTGGTCAGGTTCATGGGTGAATTAACGCCGGGAAAAGTAAAACAGCTGGAGCGCGGAGTGCGCCTGCAGGGCAAAACCACGGCCCCGGCCAAAATCAAAATCATCAAACCGCGGGAGGTCTATTTCACCATTACCGAAGGGCAGAAACACCAGATCCGCCGCATGTTTGACCGCGTCAATTGCTCGGTCACCTGGCTGCAGCGGCTGCGGGAAAATAAGCTCACACTCGGTACACTGGAAAAAGGGCGGTACCGGATGATCAAGAAATCGGATATTGTTTAAAAAAATAGAATTGCCGCCCCGGTGAGGGCGGCAACGCCGACTGCGCGATCAGAGACCGAAGGACTGAAAGAGGCGCTGGATCAGGTCCCATTGCTGGGACGGGATAATGGTCGTCCCCCCACCACTTCCCCATTCCTCGTGCACCGCCGCCACCTTGGATGGATCAGCCACTTTGCAATGATGCGGTGGCGGGAACGAAATCATAATGTACCGCCGACTGTTACCCGGACTGGAAAACAGATGGATCATCCACGTATTTTCCGATCGGACCGGTTCCGATAACCTCTTGACCAATCCCCAACCGTCATAGGCGAGCTCCCTGTCGGGATGGCGAGAGCGAAACACCACCACCCCCGGCGCGAACGGATACAGCTCACCGATCAGTCGTTGATCCGGGAATGCCGTGGCCGTACGGCTCTCACCGAACAGCAAAATTATCGGCACAACCGACAGACCGCTAGCCCCAGCAACCAGGGCCATTTGATACAGCCCACCCGAGTGGTCACCCCGATGCTCCTGCCAAATCAACCGAAACTGCTCAAATGTCTGATCCCAACTAAGCGCCATAGCGACCTCCAGCTCAAGAGGGTTATCTTTCACTTGACCGAACAGTACACTCTATACCATTATGGACCATATTGTCAATACTTGTTGGTAAATCAAGGGACATGAAAAATCAGAAACTAAAAATTAAAAACACAACCTATTTTTTTAACCTGGGTTTTAAAACCCAGGTTAATTCCAATTATTTCTTCAAATACTTCTTCCCCTTCAGGTTCGCCGGCAAATATTCCTGGATGTCTCCCTGATAATCATGATCAGGGTTGTACTTATAGTCTTTGCCATAACCCAGCTCTTTCATGAGTTTCGTCGGCGCGTTCCGCAGGTGAAGGGGCACCGGGTCATTGGCTGATTCCTTGACGTCCGCTTGCACCGCTTGGTAGGCGGTGTACAGGTCATTGCTCTTTTTGGCTTTGGCTAAATAAACCACCACTTGCGCCAAAATCACATTACACTCCGGCATGCCAATGAAATGCGCCGCCTGATACCCGGCTACGGCCTGCACTAAAGCGTTCGGATCCGCCACACCTACATCCTCGGAAGCGAACCGCACCAGCCGCCGGGCCACGTACAACGGATCTTCGCCGGCCTCCAGCATCCGGCCGAGCCAATACAGCGCCGCGTCCGCGTCACTGCCGCGCAGGCTCTTGTGCAGCGCCGAAATGATATTGTAGTGCTGCTCGCCGGTCGTGTCATAGAGCAAGTGCGAACGCTGCAGGGCTTCTTTCATCCTCACTTTGTCTAACACCACCTCGCCGGTGGTATCCTGCGAGGTTACGGCTAGCTCTAGTGCGTTTAGCGCGCTCCGCGCATCGCCATCCGCCATGCTCGCCAAGTACTTAATGGCTTCAGGGTCGGCTTTAACGGTAAAACCGCCAAACCCTTTTTCCTGGTTTTTCAGCGCGTGTACCAGCAGATCGGCGATATTCTGACCGCTTAATTTCTCCAGCACAAACACCCGACAGCGTGACAGCAAGGCTGAATTAACCTCAAATGACGGGTTCTCGGTGGTGGCGCCGATAAGAATAATTGTGCCATCCTCAATCTGCGGCAGGAGCGCGTCCTGTTGCGCCTTGTTCCAGCGGTGAATTTCATCAATGAAGAGAATGGTCCGGCGCGCTTGCAGCTTGGCATTGTCCTTAGCTTTCGTGATAATCTCACGCAGTTCTTTAACGCCGGTGCTGACGGCGCTGAACTGAATGAAATCTGAATGAGTCATCGTCGCGATAATCCGCGCCAATGTAGTTTTGCCGCAGCCCGGCGGCCCCCAGAAAATCATAGAAGGCACGGCGTCGCCCTCCAGGGCTGCTCGCAGCATCTTCCCTTTTTCTAAAAGATGCCCCTGACCCAAAAAACCGTCCAGGGTATCAGGGCGGAGCCGCTCGGCCAGCGGCGCGTGTTTCTTGAGATTGGCGTCAAAGAGGTCCATAGATACTTGAAAATAAATTCTAAATCCTCTATTATGCTATTGTATTTGATTAGCTGATATTAGTAAATACGACAATTTCCCAAGGCTGAATGGTTTAACCGGGCTGTAGTCCGCCGCGGCGGACGCACGCTTGGGGTGCCCGCCTGCCAGGGCCTATGCCGGGGATTAGCGCAGTTGGTAGCGCGCACGCTTCGGGTGCGTGAGGCCGCGGGTTCGAGTCCCGCATCCCCGACCAAGTTAGACATTGAGAGTTTTCGGAAGAAGGTACGCGCTCGCTTCGCTCGCGCGCTGGGGGGATTTTATTCTGATTTTCCGCCACAATCCGCCATTCACCCGACCAATCCCAGCCGACTTGTTTGGCAAGCAGGCG
>JACRDY010000026.1 GCA_016218485.1 Candidatus Falkowiibacteriota bacterium | reverse complement strand
TAATCCAAAGACAAAAATCTTCTCTAACAGACGTTTCAACCGTGTGACAACTGACTAAAAACAAAAAACCTCACCTTAAGTGAGCTGTCTTTGGTTTGGTTGTGGCAGAGGGCGAAAAAGAGTTTCGTAATTCAAAGCTCTATAGTTCAGTATGATTCTCGCCAACGCCTTACCTATTGCCACTGGCGCGCTGCACCGGAATAAAGGCCGGACTGTTTTGACGATCCTCGGCGTGGTTATTGGCATTGCCGCCGTGGTGGTCGTGATGTCGGCCGGCAACGCCCTGGAAGCTTTCGTCCTGGGCCAGCTGGAGGCGTTCGGCAGCGACTATATTGAGATTGAACCAAAAGTTCCTAATGTTTCAAAAACTTCCACCGCTAACGCTCATGGGCTGACGCAGGGCGTGGCCATGACGTCGCTGAAGAATGATGATCTGGAGGCGGTTCAGCAGATGCGTAATATCAAGATGGTTTACGGGGCGGTGACCGGGCAGGCGATCGTCCGCTACGCCAATGACAAGAAGACCGCCATGCTCTGGGGGACGACCGAGGATTACCCGCGGATTGATACCGGAGAAGTCGCCGAGGGCCGATTTTTTACCGATGAAGAGAGCCGGAGCCTGGCGCGCGTGGCCGTGCTCGGGTATGACGTCAAGCAGCGGTTCTTTGGCGAGGCGGACGCGCTGGGGCAGAACATTAAAGTCGGCAAGTATAATTTCAAGGTGATTGGCGTCTATAGCCAGAAAGGCTCGGCGTTTTTCTTTAACATGGATGACATTATCTATCTGCCACTGGAGACGACCCAGAAACTGATCATGGGGATTGACCACGTGTCATTCATGGTCGCTAAGCTCCAGGACCCGAGTCGGGAGCAGGAGAGCGCGGACGAGGCGACGCGGCTGCTGCGCGACCGGCATAATCTGGAGAGCGATAATCCGGACAAGGATGACTTCGCGGTCAACACGCCCAGTGAAGCCAAGGATATTCTCGGCACGGTCATCGGCGGGATTCAGCTGCTGCTGATCGCCATCGCGGCGATTTCACTCCTCGTTGGCGGGGTCGGTATCATGAATATTATGTACGTGTCCGTGACCGAGCGGACAAGCGAGATTGGCCTGCGCAAGGCGGTCGGCGCCACCAGCCGCGATGTACTGTGGCAGTTTCTTCTCGAGGCGGTGGTGATTACTTTTGTGGGCGGGATTGTTGGGGTGGTATTGGGCATTGCCGTGTCCGCGGGCGTGTCAGTCGGCGCCAGCCACTTCGGTTTTGATTTTGCCTTTATTATTTCCTGGGCCGGCGTAGTGCTCGCCTGTATTTTTTCCATTGGCACCGGTCTGCTCTTTGGGTTGTACCCGGCCCGTAAAGCCGCGCGGCTGGATCCGATAGAGGCCCTGCGGTATGAGTAGCTTTTTCCTTCATTTTGCTCCGAAACTTTTTTAAGAGAGGGTTTGAGTTGACAGGCCCTTCATTTTTTTATAGGATAAAAAATCTTATCAGGGATATTCACTTTTCAGGAGGAGGTAACGGTGAATAAGAACGCCAATGGCAGGAGGAGAGGTGAGCACGTCAGAACGGTCGTGGTGGTCACGACCAGCGGGAGTGTCTGGCGGGTGGGGAGAACCCACCGCAAGGTGATTGACATGACGCTGGCGGCCGTGGCGCTGGTCCAGTGCGACGACGCGGGAAAACCGATGGGGCAACCCACGGTCGATGATTCGGCATTCTTTGGCCGTACCGCCGTGGTGCTGCATACCATCCCGGGTGATCGTGAATTCTATCCCGAGACGGTGCCCGATGGCACGCGGATCGACCCGATCGCTGGGCTGTTTCGTCTGGTTGACACGGTAGCGATTAGGATTTGCGTCAACGCCCGACGCAAGAGGGTTTGGGACCGCCGTTGGCGTCGCGAGACCCTGGACGTGCTGCGGGTCATTGGTCCGCAGCATAACGACTTTCGCCTCGGCGAAGGTCGGGAAGACATCGCCGCGGCCTATCAGCCCGCCGTGGCGACGCAACGCAGATGATCTCATCAGATCGGCCGCCCCTCGGGGGCGGCCATAATTTTTATCCTCATGACTGTCCCACGGAAGTGATAATGTCATAGTAGAGGGAAGTTAAAATGTCATACCTCTGATAAGATGATAATGGCTAATCCATAACCATAATCATCTATGACATGTATCACTATGTCTCTAAAAGAGTTAGATAGAAATAACATTATTAATAGACTTTTAAGAAAAGAAATCAATGGCACAAAAGCAGCTGAACTTTTAAAATTATCGGTGCGCCAGACCAAGCGCCTCAAAGCCAGGGTAAAGCGCGAAGGCCCCAAAGGGCTCATCCATGGCAACCGGGGCAGGCCAAGCCACAACCAAACGCCCATAAGAGAAAAAGAAAAAATCATTCGCTTGCTTCACAAACATTACTATGATTTCAAGCCAGGGTTTGCCACTGAAAAACTTGAAGAGAGCTATGGAATGCTTCGAGACCCAAAAACCATACGACAGATAATGATTGATGAAAAATTATGGCAGCCAAAAACCAAAAAGGAGAAAAGAAAATATCGTTCCTGGCGCCAGAGAAAATCAGTCTATGGGGAAATGATTCAGTTTGACGGCTCCTATGAATATTGGTTTGAAGACAGAGGAAAGAGTTGCTGCCTTCTCGCTGGCATAGATGATGCCACGGGCAAAATCGCCAAGGCCAAGTTTGCAATACATGAGGGCGTCTTTCCGGTGTTTGATTTCTGGCAGGAGTATCTCCAAGCCCATGGCAAGCCAAGAGCGATTTACCTTGATAAATTCAGCACCTACAATCAAAATCAAACAGTTGCCAAAGAAAACCCTGATACCCTAACGCAGTTTCAAAGAGCCATGGAAGAGCTCCATATAGCTTTGAATTACGAAACTCTTTTTCGCCCTCTGCCACAACCAAACCAAAGACAGCTCACTTAAGGTGAGGTTTTTTGTTTTTAGTCAGTTGTCACACGGTTGAAACGTCTGTTAGAGAAGATTTTTGTCTTTGGATTA
>JACRDY010000025.1 GCA_016218485.1 Candidatus Falkowiibacteriota bacterium | reverse complement strand
TAATCCAAAGACAAAAATCTTCTCTAACAGACGTTTCAACCGTGTGACAACTGACTAAAAACAAAAAACCTCACCTTAAGTGAGCTGTCTTTGGTTTGGTTGTGGCAGAGGGCGAAAAAGAGTTTCGTAATTCAAAGCTCTGAGAGAGTTTCGATTCGTTGTGCCCTCCACCGTGGGTGGGGGCGGCCTGGTTGGTCAGTTGGTCTTCTCGGACGCCGGGATCGTGGCGTAGGTGCCGTCGGTCTTCGCCGTGATATTCTGAGGCGGGGCCGTGGCCTGCATCGGGATCGCATTCTTCGCCTGCGTGACGTCGTTGGAGCCGGCAGAGACGACGTAGTTCGTCTTCGTGCCATCCGGGCTCAGAATCGCGACGACGTAGCTGGTGTTGTTCGCGTTCCTCGCGATCGTCACCGTCTTCTTCTCGCCGTTCACGGTCACGTCATAGGTACCGTCCGACGTCTGTACGACGCTCGCGACGATGGCTTCCTCGGTGGTCTTCGCCGTGGCCTTCTCGGTGATGGCGCTGGCGACCTCCGTGGTCGTGGTGACCGGATTGGCATTCTTGACGATCGGCTGATCGGCGAAGGCGGCGGCGGTGGCGAACGCAACCAGAGCCGCGAGAATCATGGTCATGAGAACCGTTTTGAGCCGCATGTTTCTTGCCTCCATTGAGCTGTGGAGTGTCGTGCGGGGGAACCCCGCACAAAGGAACCAGGACAGGAACAGTCTGCAGATTGTTCGATTTCCGTAGCGTTATTCCGCTCCAGATTGTTAGTAGCCTTGTCCTCCAGGCAAGGTTTTCACAGGGTTGTGAGCTAGAACGAAAATAACCTATTGTTTTAATTGTACAGGCTTCTCAAAATAGCGCAATACTGGGTTTCTGGGGATAACTTTCATTACAAAACGAAGTTATATTTTCGTCAAAATTGTTTAATTTTAAAGAAAAAAAGAAAGAGGCTCGTTGCCAAGCCTCTGCGAGGGGAAAAGGTCGCGAAGACCGAAGCCGGAAACTAGCGCGCGTTTATCTGTTCTGGCCAGGTGGGTGGCCGGCTCATGCCGAACTGCTTGGGACGGTTCGGGACAGAAGGTTGGCGTCTCTGTTTTCTTAAGGCATCGGTCTCCGCGTTTTCTGAATATGTTGATCGGACGTCGGGCAGCGTTTTGTTACGCACAGGCCACGTAGTGGAATCAGGCTACTACGTAGAGGAGGTCTGCTGCCCGGCGTCCGAACTGGTTTAGGTACCAGCCATTGTTGGTTTTGGTACTTTGAGGAATTTTCGGGAACGTCCGAGCACAAGCTCTGGTGTCGCTGTAGATTGCTTGGACGATAAAATTCCGCATTGCCCTTAGCCAACGCCGGCTGATTTGTTTCGTCATGACTATTCCTGCATTATACAGAGTCTACGGGATGAGTCAATGGTTTAGTGAAGGTTGGGTGGTATCCCGGCGAGGGAGCACGTCTCTCCCCCTTACTCCGCAAGGGGAGGAGACGATCTAGCCTCTTTTGGGTAGAGATGAAAAGCTTCGACAACCCACCCGCCCTCTCTGATGGATTGGGGCAGAACCGGTATCTTTGATTTTACCCCTATAATCAGCTATACTAAGCGCAGAATGGGATTTTAGAGAAACGTTCTCTTGAATTCCAGGCAAGGTCTCTTTTAAATTGATGCTTGACATGAAGCAGTAATTACGAATTACTAATTACAAATTACGAATGAAAAAACTGAATTTTAATTCGTAATTGTTCTAACAACCTATCTACCTAACTACTTACTTTCGTGAATATTGCCGATTATCAAAAAATTTATTTTCTCGGCATCAAGGGCGCGGGTATGACGGCCTTGGCGCAGGTGCTGCAGCAGATGGGTAAAACAGTCTGGGGCAGCGACGTGTCCGAGCCGTTTTTTACCGACGATATTTTGGCGCGGGAAAAAATCAAAGTTTTGAGTCCGTTTGCGTCTGAACATATCACGGCTGATATTGAGCTCTTAGTTTATTCAACCGCGTATAGTGAGAGTAATGCTGAATTTGCCGCGGCCAAGCGTCAGGGTGTGGCCATGTTGAGCTACCCGCAGGCCGTGGGCTTGCTGTTTCAAGATCGTTACGGCATCGCGGTCTGTGGCACACACGGCAAGACCACGACCACGGCCATGCTCGGCTATGCTCTGCAAGAGCTGGGCGCTGATCCGCTGGTCATTGTCGGCTCGGACGTGCCGCAGCTGGGCGGCGCGGCGCGGTTCGGTGCCGGCAAGTATTTCGTCCTGGAGGCTGATGAGTACCAGAATAAGCTGCAATACTACCACCCCCAGGCAGTGATTCTGACTTCAGCCGACTGGGATCACCCGGATTATTTTCCTGATCAAGCGGCGTACAGTAAAGTATTTAAAGATTTCGTGGCGCGGATTCCGGCTGACGGTCTCCTCGTGGCCTTTACCGATGACCCTAATGTGGCTGAGATTGCTAAGAGCGCGAGCGGTGAGGTGGTAGAGTATGGTACTGGCGGGTTTAAGAATTTCATGCCGGAAGATCCGATATTTGGCGGAGTGGGCATTCTCCTGCAGGCGCGCGACGGGCGCTTTATTTGGCAGCACCGCGATATGGCCGCCAAGAAAAATCCGGGGATGATTTGTCCGTTTGGCGGTAAGAAAAAATCTCATGAGACGAGTATCCAGACACTCTGCCGTGAAATGATGGAGGAGCTGGAACTGGATGTTGATCCGGCGTGCGTTAAGAAAATTGGGGACTTTGCCAGCCACATTATGCCCGGGGTCAATTTGGAATTATTTTACCTTGACGGCGTGGAGCTGGAAAAATTAGTTCTCCATGAAGGAGAGGAGATTCTCACGATGACTTTGGAGGAGGCACTCGCTAACCCCAAAGTGACGATTTTTACTAAAGAAGTAATTCTGGCTTTTCAGGGTAAAAAACAGCCGTATTTGCAAGTCATTGGCGAGCATAATGTCTGGAATGCCACGGCGGTGCTGGCGCTCTTGGCTAAGCTCGGTTTTAATCTCGGCGCGGCCAAAAAAGCGCTGGGGCAGTTCACGGGCTGCAAGCGGCGGTTTGAACTTTTGGGAGAAGAACGTGGCGTGCTGGTGTATGATGACTACGCGCATCATCCGGTAGAAGTGCAAAAATTACTTAAAGCGGCGCGCGGCAAATTCCCGGAGCGAAAAATCTGGGCGGTCTTCCAGGCGCATACCTATACCCGTACCAGAGCGCTTTTGGAAGACTTCGGCACGAGTTTCACTGACGCTGACGCGGTCATCGTGCTGCCGATATTCTGCTCGGCCCGGGAAACCCAGGGCGGGGTCACGCCGGATGATTTGGTGGCCAAGATTCATACTCGCTCCCAGAACGTTTCATATCAAGGGAATTTGGAACAAGCGGCAGCGTATTTGGCGGGAGCAGTGCAGCGCGGCGACGTGGTGCTGACGATTGGGGCGGGGGAGAATTGGAAGGTGGGGGTAGCGCTGTTAGAAAAATTACGAATTAAAACGAGAAATTAGAAATTGGAAATTAGAAACTAAAGACACGGCCTGTGGTAGTTAACCAGGGTTTTAAAACCCTGGTTAAGGAAGACGTTGCTTGTAGACAATTTCCAGCCCGCCCCGCCCCGCATTGTGCGGGGTGCGGGGCGAGGCGAGGCAAGTATCTAATTTCCAATTTCGTATGAACGATTTATCTTATAAATTGTCTGGAATTCAAGAGAACGTTTCTCTCAAACCCTACACGACGTTTGCTATTGGCGGGCCGGCGCGGTATTTTATTACGGCCAAAAATGAAACGGAGATGGTGCGCGCGCTCCTGGCGGCCGTGGCGGCCGACGTGCCATACTATATTCTCGGCGGCGGGAGTAATTTGCTCGTCAGTGACGCCGGTTTTGACGGCTTGGTCATCAAAAATGAGAATGTGGATTTTAATTTGGCAGGAACGCGGGTCAACGCCGGTGGCGGTTTGTCTTTGGGATTTTTTGTGGAGCAGTGCGTGGAGCATGGGCTCACGGGCGCGGAATTTCTCGTCGGCATCCCCGGGAGTCTGGGCGGCGCCATTCGCGGCAATGCCGGCGCCTGGGGCAACGGTATTGGTGAAATTATTGAGACGGTCAAAGTTTTTGACGGTGCGCGGGTCAGTGATTGGCTGCCGGCGCAGTGTCAGTTTACCTACCGCAACAGTTTTTTGAAAGCTAAAGGACACGTGGTGATTTCCGCGGCGCTGCAGCTGCGTCAGGGCGAGCGCCAGATCGTGGCCGAGACGACCGCCAACTACTTACGGCAGCGCAATAGCGGCCAGCAGCCGACTGGTCCGTCGGCCGGCTGCACCTTTCAGAATATTCCCCTTGAACAGGTGGCTGGGCAAAAAATTATGACGACGTTAGGCATCACGGCCGAAGAGTACGCGCGCGTGACGCGCTACGGCAAGTTGCCCGTTGGCTTCCTTTTGGATAAAATAGGATTAAAGCGGCAGCGCATCGGCGGGGCCTGTGTCTCGGCGGAGCACTGTAACTTCATCATCAATGACGGCAGCGCCACTTCGGACGATGTGGCTCGGCTCATCAGTCTGATCAAGCGGCGGGTGCGGGATACGCTCGGTATTCAGCTGGAGGAGGAAGTGCAGTATTTGGGATTTTAATTGAGAGCTGAGAGCTGGTAGTTGATAGATGATAGTTGGTTTCGTGTCTCCCAACTCTCAGCTCTCAACTATTAACTAATTGTATGAAACTAAAAATCAAAGCGACCAATATTACCCTCACTCCGCAGCTGAAAGCGTACGTCGAGCATAAGGCTACGATGCTCGCCAAGTACTACGTCGGTATTATTGGTATTGAGGCTGAAGTGGATCTGACCAGTCACCATCACCGGCAGGGCAAAATTTATCGCGCCGAGTTTAACGTGGCCGTGCCCGGCAAACTGCTGCGCGTGGAAAAAACCGCTGAAGATATTTTTAAGGCCGTGGATAAGGTCAAAGAGCACATGGCGTTGGAGCTGAAGAAGTATAAGGAGAAACTGATTGATAAACGCCGAAGAGTCAAGAAATAAATCCCAATGCCCAAGAATGACAAATTCCAAAATCCAAATGACAAATCAATGCCAAATATCAAAGCTCTAATGCCCAAAGTTTGGACATTTCACATTCAGCATTAGGAATTGATTTGTCATTTGGATTTTGGAATTTGAACTTTCAAGAATGCAGATGATTTACAAACCGAGTTTGGTCTGATACCCTGAAGGGGCGATTTACGAATCGCCCTTGCGTGTTTATCCAGCACCTTCCTGTCGGGGTATTCTGGAAGGTGCTGGATTTATCTATTATTATGTCTGTTATCAAAAAAATATTTGGTGATCCCACGCTCAAAGAAATCGGGCGCATTACCAAGCTGGTGGTGGAGCCGGTCAATACTCTTGAGCTGGAAATAGCGGCGCTGTCCGACGAGGGTCTGCGAGCCAAGACCGCTGAATTCAAACAGCAGCTGGCCAGCGGCAAAACACTGGACGATATTCTCGTGCCGGCGTTCGCGGTCGTCCGGGAAGCGGCCAAGCGCGTCTTAGGTATGCGCCATTTTGACGTCCAATTGATCGGCGGCGCCACGTTGCACCGCGGACAGATCGCGGAAATGAAGACTGGAGAAGGTAAAACCTTAGTGGCGACTTTGTCTGTATATTTGAACGCCTTGGAGGGCAATGGCGTGCACGTGGTGACGGTCAATGACTACTTGTCCAAGCGCGACGGCTGCTGGATGGGGCAAGTCTACAGTTTTTTGGGTTTGAGCGTCGGCATTCTCCAGAATCAGCTGGTGTCGTACCTCTATGATCCGTTCAATACCGCGCCGGACTATCTGGAGCGCGTCATCGCCTGCAGCCGGCGCGACGCCTACGCCGCTGACATCACCTACGGCACCAATAACGAATTCGGTTTTGATTATTTACGTGACAACATGGTGGTTGATTTGCCGCAGATGGTGCAGCGCGGACTACACTACGGCATCGTGGATGAGATAGATTCTATTTTGATTGATGAGGCCAGAACGCCGCTAATTATCTCGGCGCCGGCCGAAGAATCGGCTGACCTGTACTATAAGTTTGCCCAGCTGGTGACGCGCCTGCAGGAAAATATTGACTACAATATTGACGAAAAAATGCGCTCATCCACGCTGACGGACGCCGGGGTTGTCAAGCTGGAAAAAGCGCTGGGCTTGGACAATATCTATGCCGAGGGCGGTATTACCACGGTGCACCATATTGAGCAGGCGCTGCGCGCGTATGCCCTATTCAAGCGCGATCGTGACTACGTGGTTAAAGACGGCGAAGTGATTATCGTGGACGAATTCACCGGTCGGCTGATGCCTGGACGGCGCTATTCTGAAGGGCTGCACCAGGCGATTGAAGCCAAAGAGGGCGTGCAGATCCAGCGCGAGAGCCAGACGCTGGCCACCATTACCTTCCAGAACTACTTCCGTATGTACAAGAAATTGTCGGGTATGACTGGTACGGCCGCCACGGAAGCCGAGGAATTCGGCAAGATTTACAATTTGGAAGTGCTGGAGATTCCCACCAACCGTCCGCTCGTCCGCAAAGATCTGAACGACCGGATTTACAAAAACGAATCAGGCAAATTCATGGCCGTGGCCAAAGGCATCAAGGAATTACAAGCTAAGGGTCAGCCGGTGCTCGTCGGTACTATTTCTATTGAGAAAAATGAAATTCTCTCGGAGCTGCTGACGCGCGAGGGCGTGGCGCATGAAATATTGAACGCCAAGAACCACGAGCGGGAAGCGCAGATTATCGCTGACGCCGGGCGCGTTGGCGCGGTCACCCTCGCGACCAACATGGCCGGCCGCGGCGTGGACATTATCCTCGGTGGTAAGCCGCCGGATAAGGCTTCCGTCGAATACGTCACCTGGCAAGCCGAGCATGAGCAGGTGGTGGAGCTGGGCGGATTGTTTGTCCTCGGCACCGAGCGGCACGAGTCGCGGCGGATTGATAACCAGCTGCGCGGCCGGGCCGGCCGTCAGGGTGATCCGGGCGCCAGCCAATTTTACATTTCTCTGGAAGACGACCTGATGCGGATTTTCGGCCCCGAGCGGGTCAAGAGCATGATGAATATCCTCAAAGTGCCCGATGACATGCCGATTGAGAACAAGCTGATTACCCGTTCACTGGAGTCCGCGCAGAAAAAAGTGGAAGGCCATAACTTTGACATCCGTAAACACCTGGTGGAGTACGATGACGTCATTAATAAGCAGCGCGAGACGATTTACCGCCGGCGCCGGACGGCCTTGGCCCAGAGCGATGACTTGAAAGAGGAAGTGCTCAAACTCGTCAAGGAGGAGCTGACCGCGGTGGTTAATTTCCATACCCAAGCCGGCAATCCGACCGAGTGGGATCTGGAGGAAATATATGAAGTGGCGCACTCAATGTTTCCGGTGGACTCCGCGGTGCGTCTGAAAATGGCAGCGATAGAGCTGAAAGGCGAGCGGCACAACCTCAATGACGAGGCAGCGCGCGCGGCCATTATCAATTATTTGTTTGAACTGGCGGTGACGCAGTACAACGGACTGGCTGCCAAAGCCAAGGAGTCACTGGGTCAAGACGGGGCGATGAACCGGGTGGCCAAGGGTATCGTGCTGCAGAGTATTGACACCCTGTGGGTGGATCACCTGGACGCCATGGATCATATGCGGCGGGGGATTGGCCTGCGCGGCTACGGCCAGCGCGATCCGCTCCTGGAGTACAAAAAAGAATCGTTCCGGCTGTTCCAGCAGCTGTTGGAATTTGTCCGCAAGCAGATCGTCTATAGTATTTTCAAAGTGGGATTGGCTGCGGATACCGCCCAGTCGCTCCTGCAGCGCCAGGGCGTCAGTTTGTCGGGCGCGCAGAAAACTATGGGCAATAATGTTTCATTTGGCGGAGTCGCGGCGGCTAGTCAGGCTGTTGCCCTGCCCGCCAAAGCTAAAGATGACGAGGGTAATAAAGTGGGACGGAACGATCCGTGTCCGTGCGGAGCGACTAAGCCAGACGGCACGCCGGTCAAGTACAAACATTGTCATGGAAAATAGTTTGATTATAGAATATAGAGAGCGACGTCCGCCTCGGGAGGACGGCTCAGGGAAAAAGTATAAGAAGTGCCATAGATCTAGGTATTTTTCTGTGTTGTTCCGTGGCCCGGAGGGGTCTGTGTCATCTGTGTGCTATAAATTTAAAACGGACACGGTTCCGCTTAGCGGAATCACAGATCCGCCGCGGCAGACACAGAAGAACACAGACCTGACGGAGGTCTAATGTAAGTAGGATATTTACTTTTGCTCATTATCAAAAATTTTTCTTTTAATTTGCGGCTGTGGGCCGAAGTTGAGGAGCAGGCCGATTTCGTAGCGCGTAGCTTTGAGGTAGTTGAGGAGTTGAGCTTCGTTATCGGGGGTGAGATGTTCTTGAGCTTTGAGTTCAACAATCACCAGATCATTAACAATAATGTCAGCAATATAGTCACCGACGAGTTCAGTGGCGTAGTAGACCTTGATCTGTTGCTGTCGGTAGCATGCTAAGCCTTGTTTCCGAAGTTCAATTTCCAATGCTCGTTCGTAAACTTTTTCTAAAAAAACCATAACCTAATGTTCTATATACAGTATAGAAGCATCCGATAATTTTTTCCGTGAGTTGTGCGTGTTTATAGGTCATATGGTCTGTGTTATTCTGTGCCCTCGCGAAGCGGGGTCTCGCGTTCTTCAGTGTCCGCAATTTCAGGGACACAGAAAAACACAGACTAAAGCACAGAAGAACACAGATTGAGCATAGCATAGCCGAGGTATTTAAAATCTAAAAAAATTATTAAATTATTCTAAACTGTGGGTGTGGAAATCACGCCAGAGCTGATTTGACAGATATCGCGCTCATGCTATGCTTACTTTAGATATGCAATTATACACCCAAAACTTCGCGTTTTACTTTTATTTCTGGTTTTCGCCACGGAGCGGAGTTTTTGTTAATTGATTAAAAGATAATCAAGAAAAGAAGATTCCGCTGCAAGGCGGATTTTTTGTATATTTCACTGAAAATCACAGCTGTTGGATCGCTGTCTTGGAGTGGTTCAGCAGGTCTGATTTTCTCGAGAATCCGCAGACACGTACATTACTAACCTAAGAGGTGCCAGATGCCTGAAGCGAAGCGATGCCCGCGGTGTGATAGAGAACTTGATCCAAAACACCCAGACAGACCAGTCTGTGGCGGTCGGACCGATTGTCCGCTGGCTGACGCGTCTGATTTGGCGACGAAGGTTGATCCTGGTACCGGCTTATCGGTGGGGGGAGTCGTTTCACTCGCTGTCATCAGAAATGCCGAGACCCTGAATTAAGCAAGGAGGTCAGTGATGCCTGACGACAGGGTAGAGTACTTTACGGCTCCCGGTGTGGCACGGCAGTGTTACATCACCGTCTGTGCGGCGTGCAATCTGCCCGCGGTCGCACTCTGCGGGGGCATTCCGCGGGAGGATACGCAGGGCTGTCCCTTCTGTGGGAACTTTGGGCCAACACACCATCGTCCCTACAACGACGTTCTCTCGCAGACGGTGATGGTGGGGGAGGTCAATCGGGATGAAGTCTTGAGTCAGCGGCCCGTTGATGCAGCCTTGCATCGGCGGTTGATGGTTGATTTGGCTCAGTGGTGGCGGATATTCTGCCAGCCGCTTACTATCCAATACTTACAGGCGGCGTTGAGCAGGCAAGATCTCAACGGTCAGAGCGCTTTCGTTGAGTGCCGTTTGCAGGAGTTGAACGCGAGAACAGTGAGGATCACCTTCTCCGGCGGCGGCCAGCTGGACGTGGCAGCATTGCCCCGACTGGCTCGGTCTCGTCCGTGAGTAGTGCAACAGCATCGGCAGGCTAGCCGGCCTCGCGGGGCAATTCCCCGCGAGGTTTTTCCTTTAACCCAGTGAATCTTCGGGCGTAATATTGGAGAGTACTGTTTTCTAGCGTAGCCATTATTTTGCTGGTGACTCTTTACATTAAATCATAAATCCAAAATTTTAAATCCTAAATCATAAATAATAAATCAAAATCTTAAACCCGTGGTTTATGATTTAGGGCTTAGAATTTAGAATTTATTTAGGATTTAAAATTTTGGATTTATGATTTAACTTCGGATTTACTGTCGGGGTTTTGAATAAACCAGTTTAGTAACGATGAGCTGGTGGTAGTTCATTTTTAGAGCATCTTGCACTATTTTTTAAAAAGATATAGAATACCGCCCAGCTGTATGCAATTATCCCAAATCGGGAAAATTCGTCTCTCCGTCCTGGGAGTCCTGCTGGTGGCCCTACTGGCCGGATTTTTAGTCTATCCGGCTGTTTTTAATACTCCCGCCCATTGGTTGAATAATAAACTCGGGCTCGTCATCCCTGACTATTGGCGTGTACCGTTCCGTCTCGGTCTGGATCTGCAGGGCGGTACGCACCTGGTCTACCAGGCCGACACTAGCCAGATCCCCTCCGGGGAAAAGGCAGAAGCAGTTCAGGGTGTGCGCGATGTCATTGAACGGCGGGTCAATGCTTTTGGCGTGGCCGAGCCGGTGGTGCAGGTCAGTGGTTCTGGGGAAAATATTCGGATTGTGGCCGAGCTGGCCGGCGTCAGCGACGTTAATCAAGCCATCGCCATGATTGGCGAGACGCCATTGTTGGAATTTAAAGAACAAGGCACGCCGCAGCCCCTGACGCCTGAACAGGAAAAAACCCTTGCTGACTACAATGCCGCTGCCAAAAAGAAAGCGCAAGATTTGTTGAAACAGGCGCTGAACGCGCCGATGGCTGATTTTGCGGCACTGGCGCAAGCCAACTCAGAAGATCCGGGCTCGGCCGCGCAGGGCGGAGATCTGGGCTGGGCCAAGCGCGGCGCTTTTGTGGCGGCGTTTGACAAAGCGTTGTTTGATGACCTGAAGGTCGGTCAGATTACCGCGCAGCTGGTGCAAACTGATTTTGGCTATCACATTATTTACAAAGAAGAACAGCGTGGCGAAGGGGAGGCGTTGGAAGTCAAGTCGCGCCACCTTCTCATTAAAACGAAAACCGCGGCGGATATCCAGCCGGCAGAGACTTGGGAGTACACTGGCTTGACCGGAAAACAGCTGGAGAAAGCCCAGGTGCAATTTGACAGTAACACGGGCGCGCCGACCATTAGTCTGCAGTTTGATAGCGAGGGCACGGATTTGTTTGCGGCGATTACCAAACGTAATGTTGGCAAGCCAGTGGCGATTTTTTTGGATGGTCAGATTATTTCCTCACCGCGCGTGAACGAAGAAATTCCCAGTGGCCAGGCGGTCATCAGCGGTACCTTCACGCTGCCGGAAGCTAAACAGCTGGTGCGCGATCTCAACTCTGGCGCGCTGCCGGTGCCGGTTACGCTCATCTCACAACAGACCGTTGGCGCGACGCTGGGCGCGGATTCAGTCGAGAAGAGCTTGTTTGCCGGTCTCGTCGGTCTCCTGGCGATCGCCGTGTTTATGATCCTGTACTATCGGTTGCCGGGGCTGCTGTCGGTTGTTGCGCTGATGATTTACGGTATTCTGGTTCTGACTATTTTTAAGCTGGTGGGCGTGACCCTGACCCTGGCCGGTATCGCCGGGTTTATTCTGTCGCTCGGTATGGCCGTGGACGCTAATGTCTTGATTTTTGAGAGAATGAAAGAGGAATTCAGAGCCGGTCGGCCGCTCGGCTCGGCCATTGATGAAGGTTTTAAGCGCGCCTGGCCATCAATCCGCGATGGCAATCTTTCTACCCTGATTACCTGCGCCATTCTCTTCTGGTTCACCACCAGTCTGATTAAGGGGTTTGCCCTGACACTAACGATCGGTATTCTGGTGTCCATATTTACGGCCATTACGGTCACCCGTGGCTTCCTCAAGAGTATTGCCCGTGGCCGGGTGGAGCAGTGGTATTTTCTATTTCACCGTAAAAAAGCGAAGGTTCAAGAATCATAGTATGTTGCAGATTATTGGTAAAAGAAAAATTTACTACAGTATTTCCGGATTGCTGTTGGTTGCTTCAGTGGTGGCTATGGCGTTGTGGGGGCTGCGCCCGGGGATTGATTTCACCGGCGGCAGTCTTTTGGAAATCAGTTTCAAAAATCGTGAACGGCCAACCCAAGATGAGGTTGCTGCCGCGCTCGCGTCGCTGGAGTATGTGCGCGGATTGACCGCGCAGCCGAGCGGTGATCGCGCTTTCATTCTCCGCTTCAATGATATTACTGAAGAGCAGCACCAGGCGGTGCTCGAGCGTCTGCGCGAGAATTTCGCGCCCGAGCAGATCATTGATGAGACCGACCCGAATAATCAGGTGGAAATCCAGGCGGGTGAGGGGATTATCCTCAAGGGAGTCAAGACCTCATCGGGCACTACGGCACAGATCAATGAAGAGCGATTTGACAGTATCGGGCCGAGCATCGGCGCTGAACTCAAGACCAAGAGTTTCTACGCCGTCATTATCGTGATTTTCGCCATCATCGCCTATGTGGCCTGGGCCTTTCGCCAAGTCGGCCGGCCAGTGCCCTCCTGGAAGTATGGCGTGATCGCCGTCTTGGCCTTGGTGCATGACGTTATTATTACCTGTGGTGTGTTCGCCGTTCTCGGCCACTACTTTGGCATAGAGGTAAACAGCGCTTTCATTGCCGCGGTGCTGACGATTCTCGGTTATTCAGTTAATGATACTATTGTGGTTTTTGATCGTATTCGTGAGAATCTGCACCGTTACCAGGGAGACTTTGGCGAGACGATCAATATTTCCATTAACGAAACCATCGTTCGGTCTATTAATACTTCGTTGACCGTCATGCTGACACTCCTAGCCATCTTTTTCTTTGGCGGTGAGAGTATCAAGTATTTTGCCCTGGCGCTGATCGTCGGTATTTTCTTTGGAACGTACTCGTCTATTTTTATCGCGAGTCCGCTGCTCGTTACCTGGCAAACATTGGTGAACAAGAAGATTGGTAAGTAAAGCCTGTTGCCAAACTTCTTGCTGATTGACCCTGGCGGGTCTTTTTTCAACCCCATTGTTTAAAAAATTGACTTTGGACAAAAATGTGTTAGAATACCCCGCATGCGCCGTTGTCAAGCAATCGGCTAATCTGCCCGTTATTGCCTGAGCCGATGTAGCTCAGCTGGTAGAGCAACTGTTTTGTAAACAGTAGGTCGTCGGTTCAAACCCGACCATCGGCTGAGGCGATGGCGGGCAGGTCAACTGTAGGTTGTGGGTTTCCACCCAAGGCGGATCTGCCTCGGGCACGACAATTCCCTCCGTCGGCTGAGGCGGTGATAGGTGGATGTAAATTACTAATTACAAATTACGAATTAAGAATTACGAACTTCATACTTACTGATTCGTAATTCGTAATTTTAATATAATATGGCAAAAAGAACAGAAGATAAGTACGTGAAATTGGAATGCAAAGACTGCAAGCAGATCAATTACCGTACGCACAAGAACAAACGTATCTTGAAGACGCGCTTGGAAATGAAGAAGTTTTGTGCCAAGTGTAATAAGCACACGCTGCACAAGGAAACGAAATAGATCTTAGATTTAAGATTTAGGATTTAAGATTAAAGAATAATTTCTTAAATCTTGATTCTTGAATCTTAAATCTTTTTATGGGCGAGTAGGTTAGTGGTAAACCGCTGCTCTCCAAAAGCAGATTCGGGGGTTCGATTCCCTCCTCGCCTGCCAGACTGTGAACGGTGCGAGCGACCGAGAGGCCTCGTGTTTTAAGATAAAAAAAGAAGACTCGTGGATTTTCCATGGGTTTTCTTTTTTTATAAAATAACTACGGTATGTTATAATTGCTTCATATGAATATAAAGAAAATTTTAGTCATAGGATCTGGCGGATCAGGCAAATCAACCCTTGCTAAAGAGCTTAGTAAAAAGTTAAATCTACCATTAATAGCCTTGGATCAATATTATTGGAAACCCGGTTGGGTGCGTCCAGAAAAAGAGGAGTGGCGAAAGAAAGTGTCAGAACTGGTAGATCAGGATAGTTGGATTATGGACGGCAATTATCAAAGCACGCTTGATATTAGATTTCCAAAAAGTGACGTAATAATATTTTTAGATATTAATCGTTTTATATGTTTTTGGAGAATGTGGAAAAGAAGAATTTTAAAAAATAGGGTAGACAAAATAGACGGCTGTCCGGAAAAAATAGATTTTAAATTTATCAAATGGGTTTTATGGGAATATCCCCAAAGAAGAAGACCCAAAGTTTTGAAATTATTAGAAGAGTATAAAGATAAAAAGATATTTATATTAAGAATAAGTAAGGATCGCAATAATCTGTTTAGAATTATATCAGTTTGATTTCTTAGAGATATAGCTCGGTATATGAGACCTACTGCTTAAAGACCGTCGATATGATATAATCAAGCTATGAATATCTTAAAACTCAAACAAAGTCCAAAAGCGTTTTCCAGAATCTTCGGCCTGGCGCCCGATAAGTTCGACGAATTAGTCTTAAAGATCAAGCCC
>JACRDY010000024.1 GCA_016218485.1 Candidatus Falkowiibacteriota bacterium | reverse complement strand
TGCCAATCATTTCGCGCCAGCTTGACGACTTGTCCGCCAAAGCTTTCTCGACTCTCGTAGCTTTAGCGGAGGGAGTAGCGACGGCGGGAGTATCGGACGAAAAGAACAAATTATAGCCAAAGGAGTTTTGTAATCATCTCTGATTACGGACAACGCCTCGACGATCGTCGAGGCGTTTTAGAGCTGCAGCCGGAGCTGCCGCTCTTCTGCGATGTGACTGGGCGCGCATCGAGTGTCGACGCGCGCAATGTCCTGTGGCGGCAGGACGATGTAGGCATGGGGTTGGGTTTGGTCTACCCAGCTGCTCCGATTCAGTACCACGAAAAAGCGGTACGGGTCGGCGCGCTCCTGACCGAGCGCGTAGGCCTGCTCCAGTAGTGTTTTGCGTTGTTCATCGTCGAGCAGCCGATCGGCGATGATGGTGAGCGTGGCGGGACGCAGGTTTGAGATTTGCAGCCGCCGGGAGGCCGGGCCGTTGCCGAGCTGCCCGGTCTGATTGGCGTTGTAGGCCGGAGCGAGGCTCAGTTGATGCTGAACCGTCGGCTCCTGAAACAGCGGTAATGTCGCCTCCGCCGGCGCCCAGACGAGGATGATTTCTTGACGGCTGATGACCAGAAAGAAGTTCTGTTCTGGTTTCAGCGCTTTGATGAGCTGGAAAGCCAGCCGTAGCTTATTGGGCAGGTCTCGCGGCCTACCCGTCCAGCTTATTCGGGTAGTGCCGCGGTTCATGATACTGCCTCCGTTTCGAGTGGTAGGGTTAATGTATGCTAGACAGATTCTCTTGTCAATCAGAGTATTTTTTCCTGTCTGAGTATGCTACACTAGGAGTATTATGGACCAAAATATTGCTCAGGAGTACTATCAGGAACAGCAGCAGCTGAATAAGAAAGATCGGCCGTGGCTGCGGTGGCTGATTCTGGCAATTGTGGCGCTCGTCGCTATGGTTGTTATTCTCAGTGTTTAGATTGTTTATCGCCAAAAGCCGCCAAAAGCCGCATTGCCAAGCCGGGGGTTTTTGGTTAAGCTAGTAGTTAGATAGTATGTAGTATGTAGTATGTAGTATATGGTATATAGTATGTAGGGAAATTTCCCCATATACCATATACCACATACTATATTCCCCCCCTATGCCAACCTGTAAAAATTGTACAACCGACTTTCCCATCACCGAGCAGGGCAAAACCTTCTACGCTCGGATTGACGTACCCACGCCGACGCACTGTCCGGATTGCCGTCAGCAGCGACGCGCCGCTTGGCGCAATGAGCGGGTTTTTTATTCGAGAAAGTGCAGTCTATGCGGCAAAGCGATGATCGCAATTTATTCTGAAGACCCGCCTAGACTGGCGTCTGGCGAGGCTGGCAAACCCTTCACGGTTTACTGTCTGGATTGTTGGTGGGGTGACAAATGGGGCGGGGAAGAATATGGAGCTGCCTATGATCCGCAGCGTTCTTTCTTTGAACAGTTCAAAGCTTTGCAGCAGCTAGTGCCGCGGATTAACCTGTACCAGAAGAATAACGTCAACAGCGACTACACCAATCACACCGATCACGCCAAGAATTGTTACATCTGCGCCGACGTCGGCTATGGCGAAGAGCTGTACTACAGCAAGTGGATTATCAAGTCAGCAGATTGCGTGGACAGCTATCAGCTGGAAGATTGCCAGCTGTGCTATCAATCCATGTATGGTGTTGGTAACTACAATTGCAATTTCACTTTTCTCTGCTATAGCTGTCGGGATACCGATTACCTTTACGACTGCGTCGGCTGTACGGATTGTTTTATGTCAGGTAACCTGCGAAATAAGAAGTTCGTTTTCCGTAGCCAGCAGTTGAGTGAGGCGGATTACCGTGTCGCGCGCGCCAAGGTTGATTTGGGGTCGTACCGTCAAGCCGCAGCATTGTTTGCCGAATACCGTCAGTTGTTAGCCGGCAGTCTTCACAAATTCGCGACGATTGTTCGGAGCCAGGATTGTTCAGGTGATTACATTGATCAGGGCAAGAATGTCCGCGCCAGTTTTGGCATCGTGGACGGGGAAGACTGCAGCTACTGTTATGATTCCGGCTGGTTCAAAGACACCTATGATGCGTTTGAGTCAGCTTTTGACATTCAGCGACAATATGAAACTCATGCTTGCAATCGGACGACGTTTAGCCAATTCACAACTGTTTCCTATGACGCCAGTAATTTGCGTTACTGCGACCTGTGCCACAGTAACAAAAATTTGTTCGGCTGCGTCGGCCTGCGGCATAAACAGTTTTGTATTTTAAATAAACAATACTCGGAAGAAGAATACCAGGCGTTGGTCAAACACATCATTGCCAAGATGACGACGGACGGGGAGTACGGCGAGTTTTTCCCCATCGCGCTCTCACCCTTTGGTTATAATGAAACAAGCGCCCAGGACGATTTTCCTCTGACCAAAGAGCAGGCGTTGGCCAAAGGCTGGGCTTGGCAGGATCATTTACCCGGGACTTTTGGTAAGGAAACAGTTTTGGCTGCCGCTCTGCCTGACAATATTACGGAGGCGGGCGATGATCTGCTGCAGGCGGTCCTCGCTTGCCAAACGTGCAAGAAAAATTATAAGCTGATTAAACAGGAATTGGAGTTTTATCGCCGTAAGAATTTGTCGATTCCACGATCTTGTCCTGATTGTCGCTACTTGGAGCGAATGAGCTTGAAAAACCCCAATCGGTTGCACCACCGCCAGTGCATGTGTGAGCAAGCAGGCCACGGTCACGCCGGTCGCTGTCCGGTCGAGTTTGAAACCACCTACACCCCCGACCGACCGGAACGGGTCTATTGCGAGGAGTGTTACCAGAAAGAAATTTACTAGCACAGAGCTCAAAGCTCATAGCACAAAGCTATGCGCTCTGAGCTCTGTGCTTTGAGCTACTTTATGCCAACCTGTAAACAATGCACCACCGATTTCACCATCACCGACGCAGACAAAACGTTCTACGCGCGTATTGACGTGCCTAAACCGGAACTGTGCGTGCGGTGTCGCTGGCAGTGGCTGCTGTCCTTTTGGCCGTTTGGTAATTTTTATCAGCGGCAGTGCGACAAAACGGGCCAGACGATTATTTCTACGTTTTCTCCGGACGCGCCTTTTCCCGTGTACAAAAAGGAAGAATGGATGAAAGATGATTGGCCGGTGCCCGAGTCGGTCGTAGCGCTGGATCAGCCGTTTTTGCCCCAGCTGGAAGCGCTGCAGCAGCGGACGCCGCACTACCACCAGCTGACCGATAACCAGATCATCAACTGCGATTACTCGGACGATCTCTACGCCTGCAAGAATTGCTACCTCTCCAGGGCGATTTTTAATTGCGAGGATTTGTACTTTTCGTACCGTATTTTTAACACCAAAGACAGTTTTGATTGCGTCTACTCGTATAATCTGGAAAATTGCTACAGCTGCACGCGTTGCTGGCAGTGCTACAACTGTCAGTACTGTCTGGAGTCGCGGGATTGTCTGGACAGCCGTTTCCTTTACGACTGCCGTGGCTGCAAGAATTGTTTCCTCTGCTGGAACCTGCGCAACGCCCAGTACTGTATTGGTAATCAGCAGTATTCGGCCGACGCCTATCAGGAGAAATTAGCTCAAATTCATTTCAACTCTTGGCAGACTATTCAGCAGTACCAGCAGGAATTCAGCCAGCAGCTGCGGCAGCAGGCTATTCACAAAGCGACTTTTAATATCAAGAGTATTCAGTGCGAGGGGAACTATCTGACTGAATGCAAAAATTGTCAGACGTTCTTTTTTGGCGAGGGTAGCGAAGACTGTTCGTACCTGTTTCGCGCTACGCGCAACAAAGATTCACTGGATGGCGTAGGGTTGTTTGAGTCAGAACTCTGCTGCAGCACCTGTCAGTCGGTCTACTGCTACAATTGTCAGTTTACGACGTACACGGTGCGCTGCCGTGACAGTGAGTATATTGATCAATGTGAAGACTGCGCCGATTGTTTCGGCTGCGTCGGATTGAGGCACAAGAAATACTGTATTTTGAATAAACAATATAGCGAGGAGGAGTACCGACGATTGAAGGAACAATTAATCGGCACGATGAAGACACGCGGAGAGTATGGTCAATTTTTTCCGCAGAGTATGATGTACAATGGCTATAATGATACGTTGGCCAGTTTCTATTTCCCGCAGACTAAAGAGCAGAGTGTGCAGCGCGGGGCTCGCTGGCAAGAGGATATCATTCAGGAAGCGCATGCCGAATTCACTGCGGCGGAACTGCCGGACGAGCTTTCAGCCGCCGGAGCCGAACAATATATCGGTAAAACCGTGCAGTGCAGCCAGACCGGCAAGATTTTTCGTTACATTCCGCAAGAAATAGCATTTTATCAGAAAAACAGCATTCCTTTGCCGCGGTACTACTATAACTATCGGATTACGGAGAATTTTAAGCGCTTGGCGCCGCCTTGGTCACGGCAAATCAAGTGTTCGCGTTGTGGAGCGATGACGACTACGTACTTTCCAGAGGAGTGGGGGTATCGGAAGATTTACTGCCAGCAGTGTTATGAGAAAGAGATCTACTAGTATATGGTATATGGTATGTGGTATATGGGGGGGGGGGAGACCCCTACATACCATATACCATATACCATATACCATATACCATATACCCCTATGCCAACCTGTAAACAATGCACCACCGACTTTCCCATCACCGACGCAGACAAAACGTTCTACGCCAAGATGGACGTGCCCGCGCCGACCTGGTGTCCAGCCTGCCGGCATCAGCGCCGGTTGGCTTGGCGCAACGAGCGGACGCTGTACCAACGCCAATGCGATTTTTCCGGCCGTCCGACTATTTCCGCTTTCAGTCCCGACTCCGGCTTGGTGGTGTATGACCAGCGGGACTGGTGGGGCGATGGCTGGGACCCGCTGGAGTACGGCCGTGAGTTTGATTTTTCTCGGCCATTTTTTGAGCAATTCCAGCAGCTGCAGCAGGTGGTGCCGCATTTTTCACTTTACAACATAAACCCAGTCAACAGTGATTATATTAATTTTGGCATTGATAACAAAAACGTCTACCTTGGTTTTTCCTCCGTGCGCTGTGAAGACTGTTACTATTGCGCCAATATCACTGACGTCCGTGATTGTGTTGACTGTCTCTTTACCCACGACCGGTCGGAGCTGTGCTATGAAACCGTGGACGTCAACGACTGCTACCATGGCAGTTATCTGCAGGAGTGCGATGGTTTGACTGATTGCGCTTTTTGCTATGATTGCCGGGGTTGCACCGAATGTTTTGGCTGTGTTAATCTGCGCAACCGCCAGCACTGTTGGTTTAATGAGCAATTGAGTGAGCGTGAATATCGGCTGCGGCGCAGTCAGCTGGATTTGGGGAGTTACACCGTTGTGGAACAATTGAAAGAAAAATTTAAACAGCACTGTTTGAGCCAACCACATCGCTTTGCTGTTCTGACTAAGTCGGTTGACTGCAACGGCGACCACTTGTACAACTCCAAGAATTTGCAATCCTGTTTTGACTGCCTCGGCTGCGAAGATGGGGTCTACTGCTATCGCGCTATGAACGCTAAGGATATACGCGATTGTTATGGCTTACTTGATTCGGAACTGATCTACGAGTCAATGGCTTCAGCCCAGCATAACGTAGCCTTCTCCGTGCAGAGTTACTTTGACGAACATATCCGTTACTGCGACCTGTGTTTTAGTTGCACCCACTGTTTTGGCTGCATTAGTTTGCGGCACAAACAGTATTGCCTTTTAAATAAGCAATATACGGAAGCAGAGTACCGCCAATTAGTTCCGAAGATTGTTGAACATATGAAGACGACGGGGGAATGGGGTCAATTTTTTCCCGCGGCGCTCTCACCCTTTGGCTATAATGAAACGTTGGCCATGGAAGAATTTCCCTTGAGCCAAGAGACGGCTCTGGCTAAGGGATTTCGCTGGAATGATAATTTACCGTTCAGCAGCGGTCAGGAGACTATGAAACCAGGGGATCTGCCTGATCACATTAAGGATGTTCCCGATTCCATTGTTTCGGAGGTATTACTCTGTATGCAGTGCAATAAGAATTACAAGATTATTCCCCAAGAATTAAAATTTTACCGGCAGCAGGGGCTAGCGCTGCCGCGGCGCTGTTTCAGCTGTCGCCATGCTAATCGCCTGCATCTCCGTAATCCCCGGCGGCTGTATCCCCGCCAGTGCATGTGTGAGCAGGTAGGTCATCAGCACATCGGCCGTTGTTCAGTTGAGTTTGAGACAACCTACGCCCCTGACCGGCCGGAGCGTGTTTATTGCGAGGAGTGCTATCAGAAGGAAATATATTAAAATATAGTTCTCCCTCATGCCTTGTGGGGAGACAGAGGGGGTGCAGGGAACTCCGAACACCCCACCTGCCCTCCCCTTCGCAGGGGAGGAACCCTAAGCCCTATGCCTACCTGTAAAAATTGCCAAAACGATTTTATTATCTACCCTGAAGACAGAGCGTTTTATATTCGAATGAAGGTGCCGCCACCGGATGAGTGTCCATCCTGTCGAGAACAGCGTCGTTTGAGTTGGCGCAATGAACGGACACTTTATACCCGGGTCTGCGATCTGTGCCATCGACCTATTGTTTCTATTTATCATCAAACGGTTCCTTTTCCCGTATATTGCGCTGCTTGTTGGTGGTCAGATCAATGGGATCCGTTTTCCTTCGGCCGCGAATACGATAGCAGTCGTGGATTTTTTGAACAATTTACCGCACTCCTTCATGTTGTACCGCAGATTGCGGTGGCTAACCAAAATAGCGAAAACAGCGAATATTGTAATGAAGTAGAAGGCCTCAAGGATTCTTATTTAGCCATGACGAGTTTTTTTGGTGAGCGGTTGCTGTATACGTATTGGCTCGCTCGGTCGCATGATTGTGTGGATTGTTCCTTTATTCTGCACTCTGATCTTTGTTACGAATGTCAGGATGTGTATAAGTGTTATAACTGTAGATACGTTTATAATTCTGATAACATTATTGACTCAACGTTTTGTTTTAATTGTACCAATTGTCAGAATTGTTTGTTCTGCTTTAATTTGGTCAATAAAAATTATTGCATCAATAATAAGCAATATTCACCTGATGAATACCAGAAAAAATTACAAACATATAATTTTCGTTCGCGGGCAGTGGTAATGGACTTGCAAAACAAGTTTTGGGCCGATAGTTTGGCCTATCCTCGGCGGTTTGCTTTTATTAAAAATTCTAGTCATTGTCAGGGTAATTATATTAAAGATTCTAAAAATACTTTTTTTGCGTTTGATATTTTTGGTCACGAAGACGGTCGTTACTTATATGATTGCGGCCAATCAAAAGACGCGGTTGATTGTAGTCAGAGCGGGTTGGATTGTGAATTGATGTATCAAATGCAGAGCGGAACCGGTTTGTATAATGTTGCTTTTGGCAACTTTGTTTGGCGCGGACGCGATTTGCAGTACAGTGATCATTGTTATAGTAGCCATGATATTTTTGGCTGTATCGGTATGCAAAAAAGTAACTACTGTATTTTGAATAAACAGTATTCAGCAGCCGATTATCAACGCTTGGTGGGTCAGATTATTCAGGACATGACGGGGCGAGGAGAGTACGGTCATTTTTTTCCAATCGAAGATTCACCGTTTGGTTATAATGAAACAGTCGCTCACCAACATTTTCCGATGACTAAAGAGGAAGTAGTGCAGCGAGGTTGGCATTGGCAGGATCAATTGCCTGGAGTACGTGGCCAAGAAACGGTTGCCACCGTCCCAGATACCATTGATAATGTGTCATTAGATATTGTTCAGGAAATTATGATCTGCCAGGGCTGTCGCAAAAATTATAAAATTATTGAAGCCGAATTTCAGTTTTATAAAAAACATGGCATCCCGCCGCCAGCGCATTGTCCTGATTGTCGTCATTATCAACGATTGTCATTACGTAATCCCAGAAAACTTTGGCACCGCCAGTGCATGTGTGAGCAGTCCGATCACAATCATGCCGGGAAGTGTCTGGTCGAGTTTGAAACCACCTACGCCCCCGACCAGCCGGAAAAAGTTTACTGCGAAGAATGTTATCAGAAGGAAATATATTAACCCCTACGGATTCGTAATTCGTAGGGGTTTAGACCATAGGCTGCTCAAACGACGAGCCAGCGCCACCGGCGGCCGCCTCACCACTGCCTTCACCGGAGATTTCATCAGCGGCGTTGATTTTCTCAACATAGGCTTCCACGTCAGCCAGGGGACGGGTGTATTTAGTGTGGATGTTATCCATAATCATTTTGACAATTTGCGCTGAATCTTCCGGCGGATCAGGGACGCGCTTGGTAAAGGCGGAAAATGGCGGGGAGGTGTGTCCGTCAATGGACATCTTGACGAGAATTTCCCGGACGCCGAGGTTGATGAAGTCGTGGACGGTAAAGACCGGGTAGTATTCTTTGGAAATATACTCGCCGTCATCGGCGCCGACGCGGAACGAGATCAGGGAGCCGACGTTGCCGAAGACCGCGCCCTTGATGTCAGCGGGCACCTGGCTCAAGAATTGGTGGGAGATGGTTAGACAGAGTCTGTACTTGCGCGCTTCAGACAGAATGTTTTCAAATGTTTCCGTGGCGAAGTTTTGAAATTCGTCAATGTAGAAATAGAAATCGTGCCGCTGGGACTCTGCCAGCTTGGCGCGGCTCATAGCGGTCTGGTAAATCTTGGTGATGATCATGGCGCCGAGGAGGTTAGCGTTCTCTTCACCCAGGAGACCACGGGACAGCGCGATCAGCAGAATTTTTTCATTATTCATCAAGCCGTCAAAGTCAATGGTGTTCTTGGGCTGAATGACGATATTGCGGACCAGCTCATTAGACAGGAATTGTCCGAGCTTGTTGACCAGCGGCAGGATGGCTTCGTTGTCAAACTTTTCCGACCAGCTGGAGAATTCATTGGCCCAGAAGTGTTTGACCACGCTGTCTTTGATAACCGGGATGACCTTTTGGCGGAATTTTCGGTTGGTCAGCATTTTTTGCATACCGACAATTGAACTCTCGGGGTAGTCAAGCATGGCCAGCGTCGTGAACCGGAAGACGTGTTCAATCTTTGGCGACCAGTCGCCGCCGAAGAATTTTTTAAACACTTCAATCAGCCCTTGGGTCACCTGTTGTTTCATTTCGCGCGGCACGCCCTCCAGCACATTGAAGGGCGTGGGGTGTTGCAGGTCAGAAGCGTTGAAGACAATAATATCTTGGAGCCGCTCTCGGGGCGCGTAGGCGAGAATATCGCTGATCAAGTCGCCGTGAGGATCAATAACGCAGACGCCTTTTTTGTCATGGATGTCGTCGGTAATCAGCGACAGCAGCAGTTTACTTTTACCGGTGCCGCTCTTGCCCACGACATAGAGGTGGCGGCGGCGATCCACCCGTTTGATGCCGAAGAGGCGGTTGGAGGCGCGGAAGTTGGTGTGGGCGTAGAGCGAAATATCTTCATCCGGCGTATTATTAGCGGTGGGCAGGTTGAACGGCGGCTGGGCGCGTTTGGACAGCACCCAGTCAATGGCTTCAATTTTGAGCGCCGGATCAGGGATGTGGTAGAGGGTGGTGACTTCTTCCGTGTTGAGGATGACCCGCTGTTCATTTTTGCGTCCAAAGAAATTAGCCAGCAGTTTTTGGGCGTTCTCCGCTTTATTAAAAACGATTTTGTTTTTCTCGGAAGAAAATTCATGGAAGGAGCGGACCACCTCTTTGATTTTATTATTCGCTTCCACCTCTTCGCCATCGGGGAAGAAATACAGCAGGCGCATGGTGGCGTCAAACTTGGGTTTTTCTACCGCTTCGCCGCTCTCTTTACTGACGTAGAACAGCCCGGCGCGTCCTTCAGATTCCAGTTCTTCGTTGCGTGGTGAGAGGACAATCTGGAAGAGGACGGCGTGTTTTGAGGGAATGGTACTGGCCAGATTCAGGAACGGCACCAGTGAATCCTGGCCGCCGGTTTGGCGGTAGGTGCGGATAGAGAAGGATTCTTGCTGGAGGAGGGTCAGGTTGTAGCCGAGCGCGTGGTTGGGCAGCGTCTCAATATTGCGGAACCGTTCGGCTTTTTCCACTTCCGTATCCGGGAAAATAGAGAAGATCATGTTGGTGATCGGCTCGATCAGGGTCTCATAGGTGGTAATGTAGAAGTTGATCGTTTCCCGAATGTTAACGATTTCAATGGCCACGATATTCTGCGGCGTTTCCTGCAAGAGGAGGTAGTAGAGATCATAAAACAGCCGTTCAAATTTTTGGATATGCTCGGGGATGGGAATAAAGGGGAAGCGGACGAGGAGGGATGTTTTTTTGGTCTGCTCAGTTGTCTCCGTCATAGGTATTGGCCTATTTTCCCTTAGTATAACATACAAGTTGAAAGTTATAAAGTTGAAAGTTAAAAGGAGAGAACTTTTAACTTTCAACTTTATAACTTTATAACTTATTTTTTAGGGTTGTGTATAAAATGATGTGGCATCTTGCTGCCGATGAAAAATCGCGATATTCTAGGGATAGGGCATTGCCCTGTCCGTACATAATGAATATGAAAAAAACATTTATTTTGATGATTGGCGCGCTTAGTCTGACGCTCCTTTTGGCGGTGGCGCTGATCGCCGTTTGGCCATACTGGTGGGGGCAACATCCCGAGCCGCCAGTGTCCCAGCCGCAAGTTTTGGGCGCGGATACCGGGGTAGCGGATGTGCCATTTACCGTGGATCGCGCCGGCCAGCAGCTGACGCTTCGTGTCGACGGTGGTGTGCTGCAGGCGACACTGCGCTGGCAGGCGAGCGCCAAGCTAGACGTCCGTGAAGGATTCAGAATCATGTATTCTCCGAATACCATGCCGTTGTTTATTGAAGACTACCCGGGTGACGGCGCGTACCATACCGTTCAAAAAATGCCGGCTGACGGCTATGTCTGGACTGATATCCCGGCCGGGTATTACTATTTCCGGGTCTGTCAGGTGGTGGCTGGACGTTGCCAGCTGTATAGCAAAGATGTTATTGCCAATATCAGCGGTAAAGCGAAATAAACTTTTTTATGGACTGTGGATAAACCGAAGCAAAATGGCTCCGGTTTTATTTTCCTCAATAAAAACAAGGTTTTTGTCGCTCCGAGAGTTTAGAAATATTTAATCTCTGGTGCGCTATAATGTCTCTATGAGATAGTTACAAAACTCTTTTTAAGTAGTTTTGCAACTATCTCAATATAATTATAATCATTAAATCATATGCGCCTACTTTTAATTGAAGACGAAGAGGGGATCGCGGAGTTCATGGTCAAGGCTCTGAAGGGCTGGGGCTATGCCGTGGATCACGCTGATATGGGACAGCAGGCGATATTTCTGGCTAAGACCAATGATTATGATGTCATCCTCTCCGATCTGATGCTGCCGGATATGCAAGGGTTTGACGTCTGTCGGGAGATTCGCGCCGTACGGAAGAAAGTTCCGATCATCATGCTGACGGTGATGAGTGATGTGCGGGATAAGGTCAAGGCCTTTGAGTCGGGGGTAGATGACTACCTAACCAAGCCCTTTGCCCTGGAAGAGCTGCAAGTGCGCATCCAGGCGGTACTACGGCGGCCCGAGATCACCATCAAAGATGTCTATACCGTCAATAAACTGGTGGTGGACTGCAAGAAACGTACCGTAACACTCGCCGGACTGCCGATTGAGCTGCGAGTCAAAGAGTTTGCGCTCCTTGAATACCTCCTGCGCAATCGTGATATTATACAGAGCCGGCAGATGCTCCTGGAGCATGTTTGGGATATGAATGTGGACCCGTTTACCAATACCGTGGATGTGCACGTCCGTAGCTTGCGGCGCAAGCTCAATGATGAGGAAGGCCATCTGATCAAAACCGTCCACGGCGTGGGCTACGTTATTTCAGCGTAAACCTTGGCTCGGTAGCTCCATTTTGCTATACTGGGAGCATGTCTTGGCTGGTTATTGTTATTATCGCTTACGCGCTCAACGCTGTCGCCATGGCGATTGATAAAGCGTTACTGACTAAAGAGGTGCCGCGTCCGGCCGCCTATACTTTTTATATTTCAGCGCTCGGCGGCTTGGCCATTGTGCTGCTGCCGTTTGATTGGCAGGTGCCTACGGTCAGCGCGCTCCTGTTTAATTTTCTGGCCGGCGCGACGTTTACCGTTGGTTTGTTTCTCCTCTTTAGCGCGATTAAGCAAGCGGACGTTTCGCGGGTGGCTCCCTTTGTGGGGGGGATCAACCCGTTTTTGATTTTTGTCTTCGCCTTCCTGTTTCTCGGCGAACGGCTCGGCGTTTACCAGGTTTGGGGATTCTTCGTCGTTTTGTTGGGCACCTTTCTCATTGCTGTGGAGCTGCAGCCGGACAAGAAAAAAGGTTTGGGGCAGGCGTTGGTGGTGGCCCTACCCGCCGGGATATTTTTCGCCATTTCCTACACCCTGACGAAATATGTTTTCCTGCATCAGAGTTTCATCTCCGGGTTTGTCTGGATTCGCCTCGGGGCGTTTGTGGCAGCGCTGTTTTTGCTGCTGTCAAAGTCTAACCGGCAGGCGATTTTTCACACTGCCAGTAGCGCGAGCGGTGGCAGCAAGTTCGCGTTTTTCACCGGGCAGACTTCAGGCGCGCTGAGCGCCATTCTCGTCAGCTACGCCATTTCCCTAGCCTCGGTTTCGCTCGTGAATGCTTTGCAGGGTCTGCAGTATGTTTTCCTTTTCGCCATCGTGCTGGTTTTAAAAAAACACCATCCGAAACTTTTGGCTGAAGATCTGTCGCCTCGGGTGTACGCCCAGAAGGTGGTTTCTATTGCCTTGATTGTGTTGGGGTTGTTTTTGATTAGTATATAGTTATCAAGAGTTCGGCGGGCCTTAAGGGTTCCGGGGGATGAGTTTGTACGAAGGATGAATAACCCACCGTAACTCCCCCTGCCCGAGGGGGAGACGCCTCCGTTGCTGAGGATGAGTCCCCTTTGGGACGAAGCCGAAGCTTACGGAGGCGAGAGGGGGTGGGAGAGCAGTGCGAACACCCCACCCTGCCCCTCCCCTTGGCAGGGGAGGAGACCGCCGACCACGCTTTATTGGTAGATTCGTTTAAATTCGTAATTCGTAGGGGTCGGAGTAATTCGTAGGGTTGATTTATATGGCAAAAATTCCCAAACAAGCCAAGCGGGTATTCCACGGGGTGATTTTTGACGTCTACCAGTGGCGGCAGAAAATGTATGACGGGACGTATAAAACGTTTGAGATGCTGAAGCGGCCTAATACGATTGAAGTTATCTCGGTTGTTGGCAATAAGATTTATATTGCTGAACAGGAACAGCCGGGGAAAAGCAAGTGTTATACGTTGTTGGGCGGCAGACAGGAAAAAGAAACCGGCCTGCAGACCGCCCGGCGTGAGCTCTTGGAAGAAGCGGGTATGCGCGCAAACCGTATTCAGATATTCAAAAAATATTCCATTACTCATAAGATGGATTGGAGCCTGATCGTGTATATTGCCCGAGGCTGTGAAGTCGTCGCGGAGCAGCGTCTAGACGGCGGCGAAAAAATCAAAATACTGCCGGTGGACTTTGATCGCTTTATTGAGATTATTTTGTCGGATAAATTTTGGGGCGGTTTGGAATTTGTGCATGATGTTTTAAAAATGAAGCACAACAAACCAGCGCTGGCCAAGTTCAAGCAGCAAATTTTTGGTAAATAGCTATGCTCCATTTTATTGAAAAAATCACCCTGGTGGCGGTCATTATCCTCTTGCTTCTCTTGGGCGTTCGGCTTTTTTTGGTTGATTTCAGCGGCGTGCCGATGGAGTGGGGGGTGACCTTTGACCGAAACTATGCCGCCTACTTGGGGCTGGAGCCTAAAGCGGTGCTGCAGGCGGCTTTGGCTGATCTGGGAGTTGATCACCTGCGGCTGACCATTCCCTGGAAAGATGTGGAAGGCAGGCGCGATGTCTATGACTGGTCAGCTATTGACTGGCAGCTGCAGGAGGCGCGTAAGTACAACGCCAAAGTGATTTTGACTTTAGGACGCAAACTGCCGCGCTGGCCCGAGTGCTACCAGCCGGATTGGTATAATAGTTTACCGGCGGCCCAACAGCGCACGGAGCTGTTGCAGATGGTCAGTCAAAGCGTGGAGCGGTATCAGCGCTATGATAATATTATCGCCTGGCAGGTGGAGAACGAGCCGCTGGTCGGCTGGTTTGGCGACTGCCCGCCGCCAAACCGGGAGGAGCTGAAGGCCGAAGTCGCCCTGGTCAAAAGTCTGGACAGCCGGCCTATCGTGGTGACAGACAGCGGGGAACTGGGCTTGTGGCTGGGCGCGGCCAAGGCAGCGGATATTCTGGGCACGACGCTCTATCGGGTGGTCTGGAATGACACGACGGGCTTTTTCCACTGGCCGCTGCCGCCGGCGTACTATTATTACAAAGCCGCGCTCGTCAAACACTTCACCGGCGTGAGCCAAGTCATGGTCACGGAATTGCAGGCCGAACCCTGGAGCAGTGGCGGTATGACTACCTATCCGCTGACTGAACAGTACCGCTCAATGGACATTGATCAATTCAGCGCCAACCTGGACTATGCTCGGCGCGCCGGTTTTGACACTGCCTACCTCTGGGGCCTAGAGTGGTGGTACTGGATGAAGCAGACGCAGGGGGTGGAGAGCTATTGGCAGACGGCGAAAAAATTGTGGGGAAAATAGTTAGAAAGTTATAAAGTTGAAAGTTAAAAGTACGAAACTTTTAACTTTCAACTTTATAACTTTTAACTTACTTTATGGGTTACAAAACCGAATTTAACTGGGTGCTCGTTCTGACTCCTGAACAGGGCCTGCCGGAGCGGCTTATGGTGGGTACAGTATACCCGTTCCACAAAGCCGAGGAGCGTATCTATCCGCGTGGCTGGAAAATCGGTCTGGCCGGCAAAGACTGGAAGATTATCGCTTGGGTTACCGTGGTTGAGTTTACCGTCAAGGAAAACAGGACGGAGGGGTTGTTTGAGGTGGTGGAGGTGGTCTAGTACGTATTAATTACTAGAGGGTATAAAAAAATAGGACCGGGGTTGTTGTCCCCGGTCGTGCGGGATATCATTCATGTGTGGTGGATCCGGGCCTACTTACCCAGCTTCTTCGGCGTGTGCTTGGTGGTTTTGCGCGTCGGTTTCTTTTTCGTTGCGGCGGCCTCCTCGCGGTCGAGCTCATCGAGCATCAGACAAACGCGATCCAGCTTCTGCCTCCGCGCGGCGGATTCGGCGCGGTACTGTTGGGCGTACTTGGCGAGCGCGCGAGGCGTCCTGGCGTGCTTGGCGGGCAGCCTCATCAGCTCGCCGCAGCTGCGGCAGCAGAGGTGGACGGTGTTCGGCCCCAAAGGCCTGAGAGATACGTATGCGCAGTATTCCTGACCTTTTTCAGGGCCGTGCTCGCCGATGGAGTTATAATACTCCAGCCGAACCAGGTCGTGCGGGATATCATTCAGCGAGAATCTGATTCCGTCGCCGGCCTGGCTCATCAGGATGAACGGAGGCGGTCTTTTGGTCAGCCGGTTTTTCGCAGCCGGCGCCTTCTTGGCTTGCTTCTTCGCCATGGTAGTTTCCTCCTTGGCCGTTTAAGGCCGACAGTTATTGGCGATGAGTCAATATTACACTTTTTGCTTCAAACGTCAAGAGTTTAGCTTGCGTTTCTCTTGTTTTCCCTGTATATTTAAAGCTGAATTTATGATTACCGCATCAGAGCTACGGCAAAAATATTTGGATTTTTTTAAGCGCCAGGGGCACGCAATTATCCCCTCGGCCTCTTTGATTCCGGAGAATGATCCGACGGTGCTGTTTACCACCGCCGGTATGCACCCATTAGTGCCATTTTTAATGGGTGAAAAACATCCGGCAGGAAATCGTTTAGCCAACGTTCAAAAATGCATTCGCACGGGCGACATTGACGAAGTGGGAGATGATACTCACTTAACATTTTTTGAGATGCTCGGTAACTGGTCACTAGGAGATTATTTTAAAGAAGAGGCCATTAAGTATTCCTGGGAGTTTTTAACTTCTTCAAAATGGCTTCATATTAATCCGAGTAAACTAGCCGTATCAGTTTTTGCTGGTGATAATGACGCCCCCAAAGATGAAGATGCGGCTAAGATTTGGTGGAAAGTTTCTAATGGTGAGTTAGAAGGCAGAATAGACTATTTGCCCAAAGAAAAAAATTGGTGGGGTCCAGCTGGACAGACCGGGCCATGTGGTCCGGATACGGAAATGTTTTATTGGGTGGGGGCAGGAGACCCGCCACCTATAATTAACCAGGGCGATTTGGCCGATAGCCCAGATTGGGTGGAGATTTGGAATGACGTTTTCATGCAATATGATAAACAAGCTGATGGTAGTTTCAAACCGTTGAAGCAGCAAAACGTTGACACCGGAATGGGTCTTGAGCGGACATTGGCGGTGCTGAATGGCAAGAAAAGTGTTTATGAAACAGAGTTATTTTTACCAATTATTGATAATATTGAAAAGTTATCGGGTAAAAAATATGAGGATTATAAAAAGGAAATGCGAATTATTGTTGACCATATGAAAGCGGCAATAATGATTTTGGGCGATAGAAACGGAGTTTCTCCTTCCAATACTGGGCAAGGTTATGTCTTAAGACGTTTAATACGTAGAGCAATGATATATGCTGATAAGTTGGGTATTGATTTTGGTAAAACGTCTTTTCCCTCGTCTATTTATACTAGAGTTATGTTGATTTATAAAAATGTTGATATGTATAAAGGGGAGCTTGGTTATAATGAAAACAAGATTCACCATGAATTGGTTGATGAATATATAAAATTTAAACAAACTTTAGAAAAGGGCAAAAAGGAATTTGAAAAAATGTCAGAGGATAAAAAAATATCAGGTAAAGAGGCGTTTATTCTCTTTTCTACCTATGGTTTTCCATTTGAATCAACTCAAGAATTAGCGATTGAACAGGGGTATGAAGTAGATAGGGTTGAATTCGAACGGGAAATGGCTAAACATTCGGATCTCTCTCGGACCGCATCTGCCGGGATGTTCAAGGGCGGCTTGGCTGACAACAGCGAAATGGTCGTCAAATATCACACCGCCACGCACCTGCTCCACGCCGCGCTCCGCCACGTCTTGGGCAGCCACGTAGAGCAGCGGGGGAGTAATATCACCGGCGAGCGGCTACGGTTTGACTTCTCTCACCCGGACAAGATGACTGATGAGCAGAAACAGCGGGTCGAGGATTTAGTGAACGCCGCCATTGCCAGAGACTATCCCGTGTCATCTGCCGAGATGAGCGTGGAGGAAGCCAAGGCTCAAGGCGCCATGGGTCTGTTTGGCGACAAGTATGGCGAGCGGGTCAAGGTGTACAGTATTGGCGAGGCAGATGCCTTGGCCGTGGCCGATCCGACCTCGCCAACGTTCAGCCGCGAGATCTGCGGCGGGCCGCACGTGGAGCACACCGGCGTGCTCGGTAAATTTAAAATAACCAAAGAAGAGGCCTCGTCGGCTGGTATCCGGCGGATTAAAGCCATACTGGAATAAATCTTAAATCCCAATCTTGAGTAATGACAAATTTCAAAATCAAAATGCCAAATCAATGTCAAAGTTCAAATAACTAATGCCAAAAGTCAGGATATTCGGCATTGGTCATTTGAAATTGACTAGTCATTTGACATTAGACATTTGGTATTACTGATTGTGATTTGGAGCTTGGGATTTGGGATTTTTTTTGTTATACTAAAATCATTAAACACTACCTATGGGGAGGAAAACATTACTGATGGTCGCTCTGATTGTGGTCTTGGCGTTTTTGGGGTTACTCGGCGCCAGCACGTTTTATTTTACCGTCTGGCCGTTGATTATTCAAAATAGAGCAGAACAATCATCGCCGCTGCCATCCCCGCCGATATTTTTAGATGTTAGTCAGCCCCTGGATATTAACCCGGTCTATCCGTACTCGGGGGAAACGGTGACGGTGACCGCTACCATTCCGCAGTCCAGTTTCATTGATGTAGTCTTCCTTGGTTCCGGCTGCGGTACTCTTGATAATTCAACGGGCAAATCGCCTTTGGTCGTCATCGGCGTGGCGCCGACGAACGGCTATTGCCATATCAAGGCCGATGGCTATCTGACGACGCCCAATCCCGAATTAACCTCGCCCTTGGAGTATGAAACCGATTTTGAGGTGCGGCAGAAATAGTTAGAAAGTTATAAAGTTGAAAGTTTAAAGTTCCGTGCCTTCAACTTTATAACTTTCTAACTATTTCTGCTACAGCTCTTTGGCCCAAAGGTATTTTCCTTTACAGAGTAAGTAAAATATGTTACGATAGAGGATACTTTTTTTATGTCTCAACAGTGGCTACAATATTTCTGGCATCAGACCTGGTACCGGCGGCTATTGCGCCAGGTGGGCCATTTTCTCCATGATCACTTTATTCCCCATCAGGGCAATGGACACCTGCCCAAGGCGCTGCGCACAGTGATGCTGCGCTGGTACGCCATATTTTTGATTACGGTCAAAGTGCTCCTGACCGTTTTTTTGTTTGTGGTCTACCCTTCGGTGATGGTTTTTGGCGGAAAAATTTCCGATGACGTGATTACTCTGGCTAACACCGCGCGGCAGGACAGTGGCATCAGTATGTTGCAGACGAGCGACCTCTTGACCCAAGCGGCGCAGGCCAAAGCCGACGACATGGCGGCCAAAGGCTACTTCAGTCATACGGCGCCCAATGGTGACAAGCCGTGGGTCTGGCTGAATGGCGTCGGTTACCAGTACTATGCCGCCGGGGAAAATCTGGCGATGGATTTCTCTTCCGGCGCCTCGGTCCACCTCGCTTTTATGAACAGCCCGTCGCACCGCAAAAATATTATGAACCCTCGCTATAGAGAAATCGGCGTTGGCGTGTCCTACGGCAAGATTGAGGGGCGAGACACCGCTTTTCTCGTAGAGTATTTTGGTTCAACCGAAAAATATCAACAGTCAGCCAGTATCGCGCGCTCGCCAGTTGATCGCGGGGTCAGCGGGTACGAACAGGCGCTGACTGAAGGCACGGGTGTCAAGTCAGCCGGCGAAGAAACGGTTGTCCAGGGAGTCAATCAGCCGTACGCGGTTAGCCAGACTGTTGGTACCACGGCTGAAGGGCAGACTGTCCTGGAGCTGAATGAAGAGAGCGCGCCGGTTGTCGTTGCCGTGCCCGAGACCAGCCAGGCGCGGGATATCATCAATACATTAGTGATGACCGTGGATCGGTTCTTTTATGCCTTTATGATTTTCCTGATCATCAGCCTGGCGCTCAAAATCTTCATCCAGATTCACATTCAGCACCACGCCACCATTGGCTATACGATCAGCTTAATCCTCCTCGTTGGTATTTTGGCGCTGACGCATTTCCATTTCGTGGAACGTTTGGTGGCCGGTGTTATTCGTATTGTCTAGCCTATGGCCATAGAATACGAAGCCATGTTTGGTAATATTGATCGGATACTCATGCGTCAACGATTAACTGAAGTTGGAGCCCGCTTGGTGCGTCCCGAATTTCTGCAGCGGCGGTACAATTTGACCCTGCCCGGTAAAGAGACTATAGAGTTTGAGTGGCTGCGCCTCCGTGACGAGGGCGACAAAATTACCTTGAGCCTCAAAGCGGACAAGGCCGGCGGTGCGATCACTGACCAGCATGAGCTCTGCGTCACTATTTCCGACCTGGAAATTGGTAGGCAGATGCTGGAGGCGCTCGGCTGTCAGGTCAAGGCGTATCAAGAGACCAAGCGAGAGCTCTGGACGCTCGACGGAGTGGAAGTAACAATCGACGAATGGCCGTTTCTCGAGCCGCTCTTGGAAATCGAAGCTAAAGACGAGGCCAATGTCAGAGCAATGGCTGAAAAACTCGGTTTTGATTGGTCGAGCGCGCTTTTTTCTTCAGTGACGGCGCTCTATGTCAGCAAATATGGCATTGACTGGCAGGTGATTAGTAACAGCACGCCGCGGATTGTTTTTGATATGGAGAACCCTTTTGAATAAATCCAGCACCTTTCAGAATACCCCGTCAGCTTGCTGCGGGGTATTCTGAAAGGTGCTGGATGAATGGCTGAGAGAGTATTTCTGTGGCGTGTAATACCCCGACAGGAATGTGCTGGATAAAAAAATCCTTTGAAAAATAGGGAACCCCGCGGCCATGGCCGCGGGGTCTCGTGACTTATCGGGTGGGGTGGGTCTGGGTCGGGTGCCCTGCCAGGCGATTCATGCCGTTAAGGCAGGGACCAATGGCGCGATGGAATCTCCAGAGCGCGCGTAGATTGGCCAGCGGATGCCGCAGCCAATTCTGCAACGTCGGCGGCTGGAGATCGTTCACGGTCATGATGAGATTCATGAGGCGCTGCTGGAGCGCATGCATCTCTGCCTTTTTGTCCGTGAACTCCTCGGTCATGTGCTCCAGCGTCTCTTCACTCCGGCGCAGTTGTTCTCGCGCTTCAGCGAGAATGGCGTTGTAGCTGACCGGGTCGGCGGCGTTGATGACCTCTTCGTCTGTCGCCTCGGCATTCCACCATCGGAGGAGGAGATCAGCGTCAGCGACGAAGCGGCGGTTCGGCGTGTCTTTTCCGCGGTCGGCATTGTTGGTGTAGACCACGCCGTTGATCCGCATTTCCATGTAGCAGTATCGATCAATCGCACCTTGTCGCGTTGCGTCGGGCGGTAGCCAAGGTTTCTCCTGGTCGATCCTGACCAGACCCTTGGTGTCGGTTTCGACGACGAGGAGATGCAGCCCGTTTTCGTTCCCCTCTCCGTGAGCGCTGGTTGAGTAGGCGCGTACCAGGATCACTCCCGTTGTGTTGGGCAACGGGTAGAGATGGAGCACGTTCGCCTCTGTCTGGCGCTGGAGTGATGAAGGTACGGTGCTCGCCACGAGGCGAAGTATGCCCGGGCCTAGCGACATACTGATTGCGACCACTCCATTCTTTGCTCGAATACTGATGCTCGGCCACCCTGCCATTTTCGTATCCCCCTTAATGGTTGAGCGGCAGCGCCGTCAACCGGGGAAGATCGGTGCCTGTCAGCGACAGTACACCTAGACGGTATTATCTTCGCCCCCGTCTTGTTTGGGTTAATCCGACTAAAAACTCTTTATTTTTAGGAATTTGTCGGATATTTTAGAGTACTATATTTGAATATAAATGTCAATAGGGGGGCAGGTATTGACTTGTCAGAGATAATTTTCTATAATCTTGTCACAGTAAAATTTTTGTTGAATTCTCTCAAATTTAAATAAAAAACACTTGGCAGTGGAGCGAATAGCTGGGATATTGCCAAAGGCTTTATGGCTGCTTGACTTTTTCTGTCAGTTGTCTATACTATTGTCAACCAAAAAATGACGAGTAAAAAAGATTTTATTGAGATGAAAGGGGAGGTAGCGGAGCTGCTGCCGAATGCCACTTTCCGGGTCAAGCTGGAGAGCGGTCATGAGATTTTAGCTCATTTGTCAGGCCGGATGCGGATGAATAAGATTCACCTGGTGCCCGGCGACCTGGTCAGGGTGGAGCTGACCCCCTATGATTTGTCCAAAGGACGTATTACCTATCGTTTTTAATCTCCTATGAAGGTTGCTTCTTCAGTCAAACCACGTTGTAAGAATTGTAAAGTCATCCGCCGCAAAGGTCGGGTGATGATTATTTGTTCAACCCCGCGCCATAAACAGCGCCAGGGCTAACTACGAGATTAACTTTCAACTAGGAACTTTCAACTTTCAACTTATCTATGGCGGTACGTATCGCGGGAGTCATTCTCGCCAACAACAAACGAGTGGAGTCGGCGCTGACCGGTATTTTCGGTATTGGGCTGACGCAAGCGAACAAAATTTTGGCGAAGACGCACGTCAGTCCGGATATCCGCGTCAAAGATCTGAAAGAGGATGACGTTAACAAAATCCGGACCGTGGTGGAAAAAGAATACCGCGTGGAGGGCGACCTGCGCCGCGATGTCCTGTCCAATATCAAGCGCCTGAAGGAAATCAACAGTTACCGCGGCGTGCGCCACATGCGCCGTTTGCCGGTGCGCGGACAGCGGACCAAGACCAACAACCGCACGGTGCGCGGCAACGTCCGCAAGACCATGGGCAGCGGTAAGAAACCAGTGGCACAGAAGACTTAATATTACCAGTTACTAATTACCAGTTACTCCTTACCCGTTATTTAACCTTATGCCAGATGAAATGAAAAATTCAGCAGAACCAGTAGCCACCGAGGCGCCCGTGGCCGCGGCAGGAGAGGCTGTGGTGGCTGCGCCGGCGAAAAAAAATGTCAAGAAAAAAGCGCGCCGCGTGGTGTCCCTGGGTCGGGCCTATGTTCATGCCAGCTACAATAATACTATTGTCACCTTTACTGACCAGAACGGTAACGTCCTGGCCTGGAGCTCGGCCGGGCAGTGCGGTTTTAAAGGGCCGAAGAAATCCACTCCCTACGCCGCCTCCGTCATTGTCAAAGCCGCGGCGGAGAAAGTGGCTGAATATGGACTGAAAGAGGTCAATGTCTTCATCAAGGGTGTTGGCGCCGGCCGCGAGTCTGCCGTGCGCGCCATGAACGCCAACGGTTTGCAAGTTTTGACGATTAAAGATGTTACCCCGATTCCGCACAACGGCTGCCGGCCCAAGAAACCGCGCCGAGTTTAAAATAGCCAATAGCCAATAGCGAATAGTAAATAGCTAATAGCAATTATTATGGGAAGATACTTAGGTCCAAAACACAAGAAATGCCGCCGGTTGGGCGTAAAAATTTGTGATTCCGCCAATTGTCCGATGCTCAAACGGAATTATCCTCCGGGCGTGCATGGCGTGAAGGGGCGCAACAAGCTGACCGGCTATGGCGAGCAGCTAGCCCAGAAACAGATGGCTAAAGCGATCTATGGTATTATGGAGCGCCAGTTCAACAAGTATTACGTTGAAGCGATCCGCCAGAGCGGCGACGCTAGCGAAAACTTGATGCGCCAGCTGGAGCTGCGTCTGGATAATGTCATTTACCGGCTTGGTTTTGCCATGACGCGGGCGCAAGCGCGGCAGTTTGCCAGCCACGGGCTGTTTACCGTTAATGATACTCGGGTGGACGTGCCGTCATACCAGCTGCGGCCGGGCGATGTGGTGGGGTTGCGCCAGCGAGCGCGCCGGTCAGCAGCCTTTGCCACGGTTAATGAGCGGCTCAAGACCGTACAGGCGCCGTCCTGGCTGTCCATGGACTCAAGCGCGCTGCAGGGTAAAGTGCTGGATCGGCCGGCGCTCAAAGAAACCCAGCTGTTGTTTGATATCAAAACCATTATTGAATTTTACTCTAAATAAACTATTGTCTCTTTTTTATTTTTTAATCAATATTGTATGGAAAATTTACTGCTGCCCTCTAAAATTGAATGGCAAAAGGGTGAGGACAAGAATCAGAAAGCGGTCGTTATTGAACCCTGCTACTATGGCTATGGCACCACGCTCGGGAACGCGTTGCGCCGGGTGCTCTTGTCATCCTTGCCTGGCGCGGCCGTGACCACGGTCAAGATTGAAGGCGTGGAGCACGAATTTTCCACCTTGGACGGATTGCAAGAAGATATTGTGGAGTTAATTTTGAATCTCAAGCGTTTGCGGGTCACGCTGCACGGCGAACAGCCGGTCAAGCTGATACTCAACGCCAAGGGCGAGGGCACGCTGACCGCGGCTGACTTTGATAAGAACGCGGACGTGGAGATCGCCAATCCGGAACTGGTCATTGCCCACCTGACGGACAAAAAAGCCGTATTGAACATGGCAGTGACGTTGGCCACTGGCCGCGGCTATGTGCCGACCGAGCACCAGGACAAGAGTCAGCTTAGCGTCGGCGAAATCGCGGTGGATTCCATCTTTACCCCCGTGGTCAACGTCGGCTACAAAGTAGAGAATACCCGCGTGGGACAGATTACCGACTATGACAAGCTGATTATTTACATTGAGACTGACGGGACGGTGAGCCCGGAAGACGCTTTTGCCCAAGCCGTGGATATCATGCTGGATCACTTCAAGACGCTCAAAGGTGAAACCGCGGGTCAATCCACCGCTGACGCCGCAGCCGTCGCGCCGGTTGAGCCGAGCGAAGCGTAATTATCCTATGCGACATTTGAAGAATAAAAAGACGCTTGATCGCACCACTGCCAGTCGCAGCGCGCTCTTGCGCGGCATGGCCACCAATTTTGTATTATACGAAAAGATTAAGACTACGGACGCCAAAGCCAAAGTCGTGCGCTCCATTGTGGAGCGGTATATTACGCTCGCCAAAAAAGGCGATCGGCGGACCAGCCGTGAACTAAAGAAGTATTTTTATACCGATGGCGCCGTTAAAAAGCTGATGGAAGATATCGCTCCGCGCTACAAAGAACGACACGGCGGCTACACCCGTATGACTAAGCTCGGTCCGCGTCTGGGCGACCACGCCGCCATGGTGCAGCTGGAGCTGGTTTAAATTTTTATTATGAACAGAGAGACCAAGCACAAGTATAACCTGCCCAGAACCACCAAGACCGTGGACGCCGCCGGGCAGTCTGTCGGACGGCTGGCCAGTACCGTGGCCAAAATTCTGATGGGTAAAGATAAGGCGGACTACAGCCCCCAGACTGACTGTGGTGACTGCGTGGAAGTTAAAAATGTTGATAAGCTGCGCTGGACGGGTAACAAACTCAACAGTCGGCTGTACCGCAGTCACAGCCGCTACCCGGGTAATTTGAAAGAAATCCGTGTCAGCTCGGTCTGGGAGCGCAATCCCGGCGAAGTTTTTCGCAAAACTGTCTACAGCATGCTGCCGAATAACCGGCTGCGCGCTAAGCGCCTGCTGCGCATTAAATTCGTTTAATATTCTATGACTCCCGCCAAAGCCACGGCTCATCCGAAAGCTGCACCTCACGCCAAGACTGCCACTCCGGCGGCAGTGACTTCGCCTTTTAGCGGTGTCTATACTGAAGCGGTCGGCCGGCGCAAAAACGCCAGCGCGCGCGTTCGGCTGTATGATAACCAAAAAAGCCTGTTCGTGGTCAACGGTAAGCCAGCCACCGAGTATCTGAAAACGGACAAACTGATCGCTGCCGCGCTCCAGCCGCTCAAAGTAGTCGGCCGCCAGACTATGTCGGTCAGCGTGCGGGTCAGCGGCGGCGGTACGGTGGGTCAGGCCGAGGCCATTCGTCACGGCGTGGCTCGGGCGCTCCTGAAAGTGGATAAAGATCTGCGCAGCGCGCTCAAACCTCTGGAACTCTTGACCCGCGATTCACGGGAAAAGGAACGGAAAAAGCCGGGTCTTAAGAAAGCCCGTCGCGCGCCACAGTGGGCCAAGCGGTAATACTTTTATCTTTTGGAAAGACTCCCAGCGTAGGGGGTCTTTTTGTTAGAGTAATCACAAATCTAAACGAATTAAGCACGAATAAAAACCAATTTTAGTATTCGTGTATATTCGTTCTAAATTTGTTTAAATTTGTGATTAAAAAAAGGAGACCGTTGCCTCACCGAACGCTGTGACTACTCGTCAAGTAGTAGTTCGCATTACTGTAGGTGATGAGGCGGTAGAGGGGTTGAAGCCTCTCGATTTCGTATGGTATAAACCCATATCAGGCGTGGAGAGAGTATACCAGATGCCTGTGCTGGCTGGCAATGGGAGGTTCGGGTTTACCAAACGTAATTTGTTTGGTAGGATACTATTAAAATATGCAAAAAAATTTAGAACAACCAGGAGAATTGACCCCCGATCAGCCAGCAGGTAAAAAACCGGCAATTGGAGGAGTGGGAAACCGTTTGTATACCATTACTGAACGTGACGGTAGTTTTGAGGTTGTTTTCCCCGGATTACTAGATACCAAAAGAGGCCAAACGGTTGGCACGACTACCGAAATATTTCTGACCCGTGAAGCGGCCGAAGCGGCAGTCGTACAAACTAGAGAATCAACTCGGACAATGCTCGAGTTCGCGTCCCTGGAAAAGTCGTTTGGTCAGTCGTGCTGGCGGATTGACCGTGGAGCTGATGGCCGTTTCGTGGTGACGACCCCGGGCTTTGGCAGCAAGCGAGACGGATTTTTTATTGGCACGAGTCGGCGTGAGTTTACCAATTGGGATGAAGCCAAAACGCATTTCCTTGAATCACAGAAAGACCTGGAAAAGATAACCCATCAGCCGATCCTGGAAATCACGACCGGGCACAATGAGGCAGTGGCTTTTTCGAGCGCGGAGGGGTTTAATCCTCAGGTGACGCCGAGCGACCAGGCACAGCCAATTCCCGCTTCAATTGAAAAATATCTGACTGGCGAAGGTCGTCTTGAAGCTTTGAATTACGAAACTCTTTTTCGCCCTCTGCCACAACCAAACCAAAGACAGCTCACTTAAGGTGAGGTTTTTTGTTTTTAGTCAGTTGTCACACGGTTGAAACGTCTGTTAGAGAAGATTTTTGTCTTTGGATTA
>JACRDY010000022.1 GCA_016218485.1 Candidatus Falkowiibacteriota bacterium | reverse complement strand
GCTCTAAAGAACATTTTTGTTTTTGCATATTCAATTGTATTTTTGTTTTTACCTTGTATGCTATTATTATCTCATAAAATCCATCGTTTAAAAAACTAATCGGCTTTTTGCCTATTTTGAGGCAAAGGCGTAAGTCCTAAAAATAAAAACATCCTGCATACACAGAACGTCTTTACTGGGGCGGCCAGAGGGAGTTGAACCCTCGCCAGGAGTGCCACAAACTCCTGTGCTACCGTTACACCATGGTCGCCATGATATTTTTTTTATTCTCGCCTTCGCCCTGGGCAGGAATCGAACCTGCAGCCTTCACCTTAGAAGGGTGCTGCTCTATCCGTTGAGCTACCAGGGCACAGGCGAAAACATCGTGCGCGCTCATGGCCCCGCATAGCCCGCCAGGGCCTGTGCGGGGTATCCAGCTGCGTGCCCTGCATCCGAGCGCAGTGAGTGGTGCGGGGAGCTACGGGCGCATAATAACAGATTGGTAAACGATTTTCAAGATTGAAACGTCGGATTATTCTATTGTAATTTAAGGAAAAAGTCAACGTTCGGTGGTAGAGACGCAATGCTTGCGTCTCTACAACAAATACCCACAATATCCAAAAATAAACTCGGTCCGCAGAAACAGGCAGAGACGCGGGTAGAGACGCAATGCTTGCGTCTTTACCCGTTTCCAGAGACGCAAGCATTGCGTCTCTACCAAACGCTTTACGGGTATTACCGGATGATCGGCATGCTGCGTCTCTACGCTATTTCCCCCGCTTCCTCCCATGAAACGCCTTATACACCTCTTTAAGGTGCTGATCCGCAATATGCGTGTAGACCTGCGTGGTGGTGATGGACGAATGGCCAAGCATGGTTTGCACGCTGCGAATGTCCGCCCCGCCAGTCAGCAGATCGGTAGCAAAGCTGTGCCGCAGCGTGTGCGGCGTGATCTTCTTGGTAATGCCGGCCAGACGCGCGTATTTCTGGACCAATCGCTGCACTGACCGCGGCGTCAAATGCTCTATCTCCGCCAACACATCCCTCTGTTTTGTTTTCATGTTCTCGTGTTCTTGTGTTCTTGTGTTTTCATGTTCTCGTGATTTCCCCGCCCGATCATGGCTAACAAATACATACGGCGACATATCACTCCGCCGCTCCAGATACTGCTTGATCCAGTGCTTGGCTTGGTTGGACAGGAATACAATCCGCAGCTTGTCGCCTTTACCCCTGACCGTAAATTCTTCTTTGTTCAAATTAACCTGATCTTTTTTCAAATTAACCAATTCTGACACGCGCAGGCCGGTGGAGAAAAAGGTCTCCAGGATCGCCTTGTCGCGCAGCTTCACGATCTCGCTCTCCGTGAATTCAATCGGCGCCTCCAGGAATTTCTCCAGGTCGCCGCCTTCCATATATTCGATCTGACGCTCGGACTGTTTGGCCAGCTCTATTTTCTCCGGCGCCAACGATTGAATATCGTTTTTGGCCAAATATTTCAGGAATGTCCGCAGGGCGATCAGGTGGTAGTTCTGCGTGCTCTTCTTTAGGCTCTTGCCGTGCTCGTCCGTGGCGCGGTTCAGGAACAGGCGATACTGACGCACCAGCGCGCTGTCAATGTCACCAACGGCCAAATGTTTCTTTTTACCTTCAGCAAAAGTCAAAAACCGCCGCAAATAGAAATCATAATTGCGGATGGTCAGCGCACTGCGCCCGCGCTCTATTTCCAGATATTCCAGAAAGTCGGTGATCAATTGTGAAACCTTCCCTGCCATAAAACCTATCGGTATTTATCTGTGCTATCTGTGTAATCTGTGATTTAATCTGTCTCTTAATATTTTACGACACTTGAACCAAACCCGCAAGCAAAACGCGAACGTCCCGCCAGGTCTGACCCAGCGGGACGTGAAACTCTCGTGAAAATGATGGCGGTCACTCTACGATTTCGTAGCACCCTAGCGCATTGCCTTCCCTGCTGCGCAGGCCAGCAAAGTACTCGGCGATTGAGGCCTCATACGCCGCCATCACGGCAAAGGCCTGACGGGCAAGCATCAGACGGAATCAGGGAGTCAGACAGCCGTTATTGTCCCGCAGGTGCTGGATCAGTGCCGGATACATCGCCGGATCCACCACCACGCCGACCCGTAGAAAATTCTTGGCCGCCGCCCGCATTATGCGGGGACCTCGCAAGGGGAGGAGACGTGCTTTTCACCCCCGAGCGTGACATGACGGTCTCTCCCCCTTATTCATAAGGGGGAGGACAGGAGGGGGTTTTCAGCTTAATCATAACAACTGCTAGTTAAAATCTTTCTAAACTAAAAACACCCCGTTACAGTACAGCGGAGTCCAGCACCTTCCTGTCAAGGTAGTACACGCCGCAGGAATACTCTCTCAACCATTTGACCAATCCAAAACCCCGTGTTATACTAGCCCAAGCTTAGTTACGCTATTGGCTAAGTGCTATTGGCTAAGTGCTATTCGCTATTTGCTACTAATTAAGGACGCTTACTTGGTTCGGCCTCGGCAGAGCCCAACTCGGTAATCCGTCGTGAACCATATTACCCCTATGCTAAGTAAACTTAAGAAAGACCGGATCATTGCCAAATTCCAAACGCACAAGAGCGATACCGGCAGCGCGCAGGTGCAGATCGCCATTTTGACCGAAGAGGTCAAAGAGCTGACCAAGCACTTGAAAATGCACCACCACGACTATTCTTCCCGCAAAGGCCTCCTGAAGAAAGTCAATGAGCGCAAGAAGCTCCTCAAGTATTTACGAAAAGAAGACACGAAAGCCTGGGAAGAGCTGGTCAAGACGCTCAAGCTCAAAGTCGCCAAAGAAACAGAAGATGAAGCGGCCGCGGCAGAAGATGACCTGGCCTTGCCCATAGAAGAAGAAGTCGCAGAGGTGGCAGAAAAGAAAGAAGACGAATAATCTATTTCCCAACCCCGCCTCTCGCGGGGTTGCGTATTTTAAAAAATGATTTTTGCTCATAGCTGTTTACTATTCGCTATTGGCTAATCGCTATTTGCTATTATTATGACAAAACACCTAGACCAACGGGTCGGCGTCTTCGTCGACACCCAAAACATGTACTGGTCCGCCAAAAATTTGTATAAGGCCAACGTGAACTTCAAAGAGATTTTGAAAACCGCCGTGGCCGGCCGTAAGCTAATCCGTGCCATTGCCTATGTTATCAAGTCCGAAAGTCGCGATGAAGTGGGCTTCTTTGATGCGCTGGACAAACAAGGTTTTGAAGTGGCCAGTAAGGACCTGCAGATCTTTTTCAGCGGGGTCAAGAAGGGCGACTGGGACGTCGGCATTGCGGTGGACGCCATCAAAATGGCCGACAAGCTGGACGCGGTAGTGCTGGTCTGCGGCGACGGCGACTTCATCCCGATGGTCAAGTATTTGCAAGAGAACAAGGGCTGTTTCGTGGAAGTCCTGGCCTTTGGCAAAACTACTTCCAGCAAGCTGATTGAAGCGGCGGATGACTTCATCAATATGGATGATAATCCGGGCAAGTATTTGATTCGCACTCGTACTTTTATAAAGAAATAAACACGGATAACAAAGCGAAAAAGTTAAAAGTTCAAATCAATGCCCAATGACAAAGTTCAAAAGATACCAACGGTGGACCTTTTGAACTTGCCTGCCCGCCAGTTGCTGCGCTGGCAGGCGGGGGATTTTGAACTTGATTTGAACTTGCCTGCCCGCCGAAGTCCCAACGGGACGAAGGAGGGGATTTTGAACTTTTAACCTTGGCATCTGTGTCTAAATAATTAATTCATACCGGTGAGCAACCGTTGCTGGTACCTAGACTGGCTTACTAATATTATTAGTAGTCAGAAATATACCAACAACTCCGCGGCCGGACCTAACGAACATTATGAGTGAGATAAAAACCTTTACCACGCCGGTCGCGGGCCGCGAACTGAAAGTGGAGATCGGGAAACTGGCGACGCATACCAACGCCAGCTGTACCGTCCAGTACGGCGAGACCGTCATTTTGGCGACCGCCGTCATGCGGCCCGAACCCAACGAGGGAGTAGACTACTTCCCCCTGATGGTTGATTACGAAGAAAAGATGTACGCTGCCGGCAAGATTAAGGGCAGCCGCTTCATTAAGCGCGAAGGCCGCCCGACCGACGAGGCCATCCTCAACGGCCGGATGATTGACCGCGGACTGCGCCCGCTCTTCCCGGCCGTACTGCGCAACGACGTCCAGACCATCCTGACCGTACTGTCCAGCGACGGCGAGAATGACCCGGATATTATTGCCATCACCGCGGCCAGTATCGCGCTACACATCTCCAACATTCCGTGGAACGGCCCGTTGGCCGGCGTGCGCGTCGGGCAGATCAACGGCGAGTGGGTGCTCAACCCGACCTACACCGCCAAAGAAAAATCCACCTGTGATATCGCCTTTTCGGTCACTGCCGACGGTAAAGTGGCGATGTTTGAAGTGGCGGCCAATGAAATCAGCGAGGCTGATTTTGTGGCGGCCACGGAATTTGGCATCAAGCATGGCCAGAAAGTAGCCGCGTTCATTGACGACATCCGTAAACAAATTGGCAAACCAAAAATCAGCCTGGCAGAAATCAAGGAAGAGGCGATTGAGGCTGAATTCCCCGAGGAAAATACACCGGCCGAAGCCGAGCAAGCTGAAGCCGAATATGAAGTAATCAAGACAGAAACGGAAGCCTTCATTCTCCAACACCTGGACACCTACCTCTTTAATACGCCCAAAGGCACCAAGCGCGAGCGCAAAACCATCCTCTACGGCCTGGCGGAGAAGATTGAAGAGATGCTCTTGACTAAACAGGTAGGCAAAGACAAGCGCAAAAAAATATTAAAAGAATTTGATCATTTTATTGAAACACAAGTCACCAAAGCGGTGCTGGCAGCAGATCAGCGCGTGGACGGCAGAAAGCTGACCGAAATCCGGCCGCTATCAGCCGAAGTCGGCTTATTACCCCGCACCCACGGCAGCGCCCTCTTTGCCCGCGGCGAGACGCAGATTCTCTCCACCGTTACCCTCGGCTCGCCCGGTGACGAGCAAATTCTGGACTCTATGGAAGAAGATGGCAAAAAGCGCTACATGCACCACTACAATGACGCGCCGTACAGCTATGGTGAGACCGGACCCCTGCGCGGTCCCGGACGCCGCGCCATTGGCCACGGCGCGTTGGCCGAGAAAGCGCTGCTGCCGGTGCTGCCAAATAAAGAAGACTTCCCCTACACCATCCGCGTGGTGTCGGAAGTGCTCAGCTCTAATGGCTCCTCCTCCATGGGTTCTACCTGTGGCGCCAGCCTGGCGCTGATGGATGCCGGCGTGCCGATCAAGAAACCGGTAGCGGGTGTAGCCATTGGTATGGCTTCGGACGAGCAGGGGAACTACAAGCTCCTGACCGACCTGCAAGACCTGGAAGATGGCGATGGCGGCATGGACTTTAAAGTCACCGGCACCCGCGACGGCATCACCGCCGTGCAAATGGACACCAAAACCAACGGACTGACGATGGAGATTATCAAAGGAGCGCTCGAGCGCGCTAAAACCGGCCGGATGGAAATCCTGGACGTGATGCAAAAGACATTGGCCGCGCCACGACCCGAGCTGTCGCCCTACGCGCCGCGGATTATTTCCTTCTACATTGACCCGGACAAGATCCGCGATGTCATCGGCCCGGGCGGCAAAATCATTAACGAGATTATTGACGCTACCGGCGTAGAAATTGATATTGAGCAGGATGGTCTGGTGATGATCACCGGCGTGGAAGGACCGAAAACGCAGGAAGCGGTGGACTGGGTCAAGAACATCGTCAAAGTGCCGGAGCCGGGCGAGGTCTATGAGGGTAAAGTGGTCCGGATTATGGACTTCGGCGCCTTTGTGGAAATCCTGCCGGGCAAAGACGGCCTGGTCCACATCTCCGAGATTGCCGCGGGCCGGACGGAAAAAGTCACTGATGTGCTGAACATCGGCGACACGGTCAAAGTCATGGTCAAAGAAGTTGACGACCAGGGCCGACTCAATCTCTCCATCAAACGGCTGGACCCGAACTACAAAGACTCTGGACGCGACTTTGATGACCGGCGCCCCAGCGGCCCGAATAATCACCGAGGTAACGGCGGGCCGCGCCGCGACAACGGACGTAGTGGCGACCGCAAGCCGTGGAAACGATAACTTTACGACATATCTTTTAAACTTAAAGGATGGCCATTACGGCCGTCCTTTTTGATCACATCTCTAAAAACACGAGAACACCAGAACATTAAAACAAGTCTTTGTTTTAATGTTCTGGTGTTTTAATGTTTTCATGTTTTTCTTGCTATACTACCCCCATGCCCCCCAACGAACACATGCCGCCCCCAACCAGGGGAGAGGCCGAAAACAAACGCGAGCAAAATCCGTGCGTCTGGTTTGAGGCGCTCGGTAGCCACCTGGCTCGGCTGCCAATACTGCCCAAGAATTTCCCTAAGCAAAACGAAGAAGACCAGACGCTCGCCATTGAAGAGGTGGTGATGCGCTCTCTAAAAAATGCTCTGACTGAGATGTCCGAGCTACGCCAGTGGCATGATGGTATGCGCACCGCAAAGAATGATGATGAGCGGTTACGTCTATCAAATAATTTACCATCATTAGGTCCGACGTTCCGAGCGAATAATCCAAACCCTGATACTTGGAGTGATACTGATCGCTCATTCTTTGCGCGACATGCTCTCCGACCAGCTGATTTCAAACTCCAACGGATTCGCCTGTTCCGCCAAGTGTTTCAGGCTGCACTCCCTAATCTAATTTCACCGGCCAATCTAGCTAAAATAGAAGGCTGGGATAAAACGCTCGCCGAGGCCGCTCACTCCTGTGGTGTTGACCTACACGACATATTTAAAGAAGATTTCCGTGCTAACCAAGATCAATGGGACAATGCCCCTGAAACATTGCTTCTCAGACACGAATCGCCTGAACGTGCGAATCTAATCCGGTTGCGGCGCCAGAATAGTATCAAGCCCGGAGATATTATTGATTTGAAAGAATTGGGCTATGACATCGCCGGAGAAACCAAGCTGACCACTAAACTCTACGTTTGGCATTCCTTCCTTGATGAAAAATTTGGTATAACATAAAACACAAGAGCACCAGAACATGAAAACAAAAACGTGTTTTCATGTTCTAGTGTTTTAATGTTTTTTTGCTTCGTTGCTTCTTTGCTTCTCTCGTCCTTTTGGTATATGGAAAACCCCGCGGCAGCGATCTGCCGCGGAGTCACGATCCTAGATGTATGCCTGGTAGGGCCCGTCCAACCTACCGATCCCCCGAGTCGTCAAAAATGCCGGGGTACCACTGGATAGAAGTGCCCTGCTCTCGCCGGGAAGGCCGGAATATCCGAATGGTTCTCCCGATCGGGTCATCACTGATCCAGACCATGGCGATGGCGGCGACACTGGCCTCATCCCGAACCTTACCGGCACACCACTGCCGCAGAGCCTGATATGGGGGGAGCGTCATGTCAACGACAGCCGGGAGGATATGAAGAACCCGAAACCCCGCATCGTGACAGTACCAATGTAGGTAATAGCCCACCGGCGAACCAACGACAGGTGGCAAATCCCTGAAGTCCTGCAGCGACTGGACCCTGATGTCCAAATTCGCAGAATACCACAATTCTGGAACCAGGATACCCCATTGATTCTTCGGCTCCTCCAGAGCTAATATTGTCCCCAACAACAAGGGGAATTCAGCCAGAAGTTTCCTAAAGACCATTTCCCTTTTTTCTGAAAGTAGCATCAAACGTCCTTTCTGAGGCGTCCGCCTCTTTGAGCCCGTCCGGGCTCTGATTGGAGAAAGAGTTTCTAACCTACTTACCTGAGCAGGTTAATTATAAATAATAAGACATCTATAAAAATTAGTCAATAAAAGGTATTGAACCCCAGAGCAAGCCCTGGACCAGGATTTCTAATCGGTAACCTCGGGGCAAGCCCGCGAGGTATTAAAAAGAATTAACAAAGCAAGAAAACAAAGAAACAACGAAGCAATTGCTTCGTTGTTTCTTTGTTTATTTGATTTCTTGCTATACGAAAAACCCACGGCAGCCTCTGAGGCAGTCGCGGGTTAATATCCCTATGGGGATTTGGACTAAAAATTCATGGCGACTCGGCGCCAGACTACGTAACCCGTAACCTGCACGGCGACGACCAGAAGTACTCCGGTACTAAAAGCTTGAACGGCCGTCATCTGCAGCAGAAAGATCAAGCCACACCACGGCACCCCCAGCAACCCAATGAGTAGGAGTAGCGTCCGCATGATCCCATCTGTCCACTCCTGCTGCAGCACTGCCCAGGCTTTGACCACAAGCCGTCGGCACTGCGGCAGAAAAGCCTGCAGGGACTGCCAGCGTGAACGTTGTCCGGCCAGCCCGATCTGGATGCCGACAACCGCACCCCAGATCAGCATGATGAGACCAACGAAGACCACCACGGTACCCCAAATCATCCGAGCATCACCGCCCAACCCCTTCCGCATCAACGCGAACAGCGCCGTCAGCAGGGCGAAACAACTGAACGCGACAAGAAACCGCTGCAGATCCTTCGACCACGACATGGCTCCTCCTCCCGGCTGCTGCCGGATTTGCTTCTGTGAGTTGTTAAAACCTTGCCATTGATGAAATGGCTCCTCCTGCCATCCGAACGTTATGAACGTCAGATAATGTACCAGTGTATGAAAAAATACTCAAAAAGTCAAGAAATAAGACATAAAAGCAAAGAAACAAATAAGCAAAAAATCAACCAAGAAGCATTGTTTCTTTGCTTATTTGCTTCTTTGTTTCTTTGCTTCTTTGCTATAATACCTCCATGCTCCCCGCCATTAAAATCCTCTCGCCCTCTCGCGTCATTGTCGCGCTGTTTGTGCTGCTGACACTGCTGATTTTTGGAGTAGTCGGCGCGCTCTACTGGCACTGGAACCTGACGCGCCGTGACACGCTGACTATGCTGGTACCGGCTGACGCGGAACTCTACCTCCATCTGGACTACATGCCGAGCCGTCTCCAGGGCACGGCCGTTGAGCCGCTGTTGACACAGATCCTGACCGCGGCCGATCAGTATTTTTTTACCGATTCAGCGCTGTCACTGCCTGAACTGCTGACCACCTATAGCGATCGTGAGATCGGCCTGCTGCAAGACAGCGGCAGCCGCTGGCTGATGATCATGAAAGTGAAGCGAGCCAAAGAGCTCTTGCCACTACTCAATGGACAGAAAAACTTCTCGCTCTTGAGCGGACAGTACCTGCTCGTCAGCCCGGAGCCGACCGCGGCCGCGCTGATCACCGCCGGCCGCGAACAGTCAATCACCACACTGGGCGATACCGTCCCCTGGGCTCACCGCGCCGACCAGACCCCCATCAAACTATACCTGCGCGCTGACAGACTGACCCGACTGACCGATGATACACGCTCACAGCAGCTCATCCAGGCATACGTAGACCAGCACAACCTGCGCCAGCTCTCGCTTAGCCTGACCCCGGAGCTGTATTTCTCGCTCAGCGCTGATCAACCACTGGATAGGCTGACGGCGCTGCTGATGACCAGGCTGCCCCGCGACACCATCTTGAGTGTGGCGCTGCCTGATCTGCAAGATAGCGCCTCGCGCCTGATCACCGACTGGCTGCAGTCCGACCCGGCCACGACAGAGCAGTCGCCAACGCTCTGGCAAAACTATGAAGACAGCTACCGTTTTTCTTGGACAGAAATCGCTCCGCTGCTGCGCCGACCGGCCCAGCTATTCATCGGTCGCGCTGATGCCCGTACTGTCTATGCGCTCGCGCTCCGGCTGGAACCGCAAGATGACACCAAACAGCTGGATACAATTTTAACCAATATCATCGCCCGGCATTTCCCCACGAGAGTAACCGCCACGCTGCCCGATGGTACGCCCGTGACCGAGCTGTTGAGCCAGCCGGAAAATTTTCGTCTGGACAGCCGCTCCATCAACGGCCGCACGCTCAATATTGTGGCCAACGATACTCCAGTGTGGGAACTCGGCTATGCCCTGGATGACCAGTGGCTGATCATTGGTAATTCCATAAACTTCTTGACCGAGCTGCTCAAGCCGGAAAACAATCTTAATCTCCCGAGCCTCTGCCCGGCCGTAGGTCAGCCGAGTCTGTGGCTGGTGCCCGGACAATTCTTGCCGGCTACTCAACTTGCCCCCATTACCGGCTCAAACACTGCTGCCATTCTCAACACCGACAATCAAACCATCACCGGCTGCTGGCTACCATAAATAAATCATTAAAACATAAGAACATTAAAACAACAGAGTGAAAGCAAAAATCAGGAATTGTTTTAATGTTTTCATGTTTTAATGATTTATGTTCTCGTGTTTTAATGTTTTAATGTTTTCATGATTTAACCCATGTGGATATCCTGTGAGTTTACTGATAAAAATTTGTGGCTAGAAATTTTACCTAATAATTATCCCCATGCTATTTTTACTTAAATTTAAACAAAAAATACCATATTGACACAGTTGAATAGAATATCAATCTGTGGTATAATTACATGTAGATAACTTGCTCTTTGTGAACACAATTGGTAGTCAAAACTACAGAGAAATGGGCTTAACAGCTCTTTTTGAGCTAAATTAAGCTTATTTCTTTCTAACTCACTCGATCTTAGGTCCGGCAGCCATTCCCTGCCTAAAAACAAAAAACAAAAGGTGGTAGCGATACTAAATATATCGACTGCCCAGATCCGGTGGGTTAGCGCTACGTTGCAGGAATAACAACGTATACAAGCACATAGATCCTCAGGCCTATTTTCCTTATGCTTTTGCGTAAGCTACATGGAGAAAACGGAAGTTTTCTCTAGCTAGCTTATGCAAGGGCTAGGAAATACCTGGAGATCCAGGCGTATCCCAGCTATATAAATTAAAAAACATAGGGCTTCAGGATACGCCTTTTCATTTACCAAAAAGCATGAAAACACAGATAGCACAGATAATCACAGACTACACAGATCTGTATTATCTGTATTGATTTGTGTAATCTGTGATTATCTGTGCTATCTGTGTCTTAAATTGACAAAATACCACGGTGTGCCATAATGCCCATCCTGCGGACAACCACCGGATATTCCATTTTTGCCGCAAATATTTTATACTAAGAACACCTTTGACCCCGTATGAACAAAACGACACTACAAAAAATCAAAACTGATCTGGCAGCGCGGAAAGATAAAATAGAGAAAGAACTGGCTAAATTTACTGAAGGCAATGAAGATGCCGCTGACGCGCGTTTCCCACAGTTTGGTGACAAAGAAGACGAGAACGCCGCTGAAGTAGCCGCCTATAGCGATAGCCTAAGCCTGGAAGACAGTCTGCAGAATAGCCTCAAAGACATTGAGAAAGCACTCCAGCAAATCGCCGACGGCAGCTATGGCGACTGCAAATACTGCGGCCAGGCAATAGATGAAAAGCGCCTGCTGGCCCGCCCGGCCTCTTCGGCCTGCATCAGCTGTAAAAACCGATTGAACAAATCATAACATGTTCAAAAGTAAAGTGATCATAGCCAACGGCGCTGCCGCTGTCTTGCTGGTGATCGACCAACTGCTCAAGCAATACTTCGTCGCCAATCCGGACACCATGCGGGATTTTATTTTGTTCAAGCTGCAGCTCTGGCACAATCCCGGACTGGCCTTCGGCCTTGTCATTGACCCCGATCTCATCCTGGTGCTGGTCGCGCCCTTCACCCTCATCATCCTCATGCTCCTGACCTGGGAATTGGTCAAGCAGTATCGCGCTAAGAACATCATGGCCATCAGCTGCCTAACGCTCGTCATCGGCGGCGCGCTGTCCAACTTCTGGGATCGCCTAAGCGGCCAGTCAGTGGTGGATTATATTAACTTCAACTTCTGGCCGATCTTCAATCTGGCCGACGCCATGATCGTGCTGGGCATCATCGGGCTCTTCCTCAACACCCTGCGACGCGCCCGGCAGCCGTAATATCTAAAAATTAGTTAAAAAATAAATGAAAAATTCCTAAACTGGGGATTTTTTTAGTTTAGAAAGATTTTAACTAGCAGTTGTTATGATTAAGCTGAAAACCCCCTCCTGTCCTCCCCCTTATGAATAAGGGGGAGAGACCGTCATGTCACGCTTGGCAGTGAAGAGCGCGTCTCCTCCCCTTGCGAGGTCCCCGCATAATGCGGGGCCGAAGTAAGGGGAGGGACAGGGTGGGGTTCAGTCTCAGTAGCACCACATATTCATTATTTCATATTCTATAATATATGCTCAACATCATCAATTCCTGCGCCGTGGTGGGCCTGGACTGCCAGCCGATTGAGGTGGAAGTGGACATCTCGCACGGCAAAGGTGTCTTCACCATTGTCGGCCTGCCGGACAAAGCCATCCAAGAAGCGACGCAGCGTATTCGCGCCGCGCTGCAGAATTCTGGTCTAAAATTCCCGGCCACGCGTCGGCTGATCGTCAACCTGGCTCCGGCCGACACGCCCAAAATGGGTTCAGCCTACGATCTGCCGATCGCGGTGGGGATCATGCTAGAAACGTTAAAAATAAAAACTGACCTGCGTCAATCGCTCTTCATCGGCGAAGTCTCGCTGGAGGGCAAACTGCGGCATACCGACGGCATCCTGCCGATCGCCCTGCACGCCAAAGAGCGGGGGATACAGACACTCTACCTGCCCAAGGTCAACCTGGGCGAAGCTGACCTGATAGCCGACCTACGGGTGGTCGGCCTGGACAATCTGGGTGAACTGATTGAACACTTCACCGGCCGTCACACCATTGAGCCGACACGGACGCACGGGCTCCGCCAAACCAACACCGAAAGTAGCTATGAACTCTTTGACCTCTGTAATATCAAAGGCCAAGAGCAGGCCAAGCGCGCCCTGGAGATCGCCGCGGCCGGCGGGCACAATCTCCTCTTCAACGGTCCGCCCGGCAGCGGTAAGACACTGCTGGCCAAGGCTCTGCCATCCATCTTGCCGCCGATGACCGTCGGGGAAATTCTTGAGGTGACGAAAATTTACAGCGTGGCCGGTCGGCTGCTGAAAGACCAGCCAATGATCGCGGTTCGTCCCTGGCGCAGCCCGCATCACTCCAGCTCCGGCGTGGCCCTGATCGGCGGGGGACGGCTGCCGCGGCCGGGTGAAATTTCACTGGCCCACCGCGGCGTACTCTTTCTGGATGAATTTGCCGAATTCCCCCGCGTGACGCTGGAGCATCTGCGCCAGCCGCTAGAAGACGGCGTCATCACCGTCAGCCGCGCCGCCGGGTCCCTAACCTTCCCGGCGCGCTTCACCCTGGTCGCCGCCCAGAACCCCTGTCCCTGCGGTTACGCTACCGATCCGGAGCGCCAATGCCTCTGCGGAGCGCATCAGGTCAGCAATTACCAACGTAAAATCTCCGGACCAATACTGGACCGTATTGACCTACACGTAGAAGTGCCGCGGGTGAAATTTGAAAAATTAAACGATGACAGCGGCGGAGAAACGAGCGCGACAGTGCGTCAACGGGTCAAGATGGCGCGAACACGCCAGCTGCAACGTTTCCAAAATTTGCCTATGGTCACCAACGCCGAAATGAACCCTAAGGCCATCCAAACCTTCTGTCCGCTGAATAACGACTGCCAAAAACTGATGCAGCAAGCGGTGATCAAACTCCAGCTCTCGGCGCGCTCGTTCCACCGTTTAATAAAAATCGCCCGGACCATCGCTGACCTGGCGGGAGCAGAGACTATCACCGCCGAGCATCTGGCGGAAGCGCTGCAATACCGAAGCAAAAATTAATTAATAATGACTAGAAAGACTATAATAAAATATGGCTAAAGAAAAAACGGTAATAAGTTCAAAGTTCAAAACTCAAAGTTCAAATCAAGTTCAAATACCAAATGACAAAAAACCGTATGACTTGGAAAATCGTACGGCAAAATTTGGTGAGGATATTATTGTATTTATAAAAATAGTACCCGATAACCCCATACATCGTAGCCTCAAACAACAATTGATTCGTTCAGCCACCAGTATCGGGGCAAATTATATGGAGGCTGATGCAACGGAATCAAAAAAAGACTTTAAGTATAAAATAGCCCTCTGCAAAAAAGAAGCAAAAGAATCAATGCATTGGCTCAGAATGATCGCCACCGCTCAGCCAGAATACAAACAATCATGCCGAATCCTCTGGCAAGAAGCCCATGAACTCGTCTTAATTTTCTCTACTATTATATCAGGACACAAACGCTCCCAATCTTGAACTTGGAACTTTGAACTTGATTTGAACTTTGAGTTTTGAACTTTGAACTTACCGAAAATCTCCCCAGAACCTCTACACAGCAAGGTCTAATAATTATTAATTAGTAATTCGTAATTACTTAGTGTAGCTCAGCGGATTGACCCGCACACCATTGATCCGCACCTCAAAGTGCACGTGCGGCCCGGTGGAGCGTCCGGTGTTGCCCATGATACCGATGGTCTGTCCCCGCGTCACCGTGTCCCCGACAGTGACAAAGAGCGTAGCCATGTGGCCATAGAGTGTCTGCAAGCCATTACCACGATCAATGATAATATTATGACCATAGCCGCCATTCCAACCGCTGGTCTGCGCGCGCACCACCGTACCGCCCTCGGCCGCGAAGATGGGCGGTGACTGACGTGAAGCAATATCCACGCCGGTATGCCGCCAGCTGAAGTACTGGGTAATCTTGGTAGTGGTGGTCGGCCACTGCAAACGGGTGCCGCTCGGCGCGGCTGAAGCCGGCGGCGCGCCGACATAGCTCCGTATCGTCTTGGCCACAGCCGGCGGCACATAGCTCGGCAGCTTGCTCCCGCCGGGGATAAAAATTTCATCCCCAATCCGGATGGCATCCTCATCAATCAGCTCGTTGTACTCCACGACCCGATCTTTGTCCACGCCATACTTCTTGGCAATGGTGTCAAGATTTTCACCGCGCGCCACTTTGTGCGTCACGCCAGTGGTGGGGAGGATGACCAGGCTGTCACCCGGACGAATGTAGCTGCGCTCGGTCAAATTATTTTCCCAGAGAATGGTGTAGATGGACACGCCAAACTTGGCGGCGATGGAAGAAATAGTATCACCCTCCTGCACCGTGTAGGCCTGCTCATGAGAGCGGACTTGGGAAGCCGGCTCGTCCATGGCTGACAGCTCCGGCTTGACGATGGCCGCGCCGCCCTGCGTTACCGCCGAGGCGCTCTCCCCGGCATTGGTTTCAAAAAATGAGGGCGTAGAACGCACGCCGGTCTGCGGCCCGAGGTAGCTGATCGGCTGGTTGGGTAAGACAATATCAGCAGTTTCTTCCACCACTTCCAGATTGTCTTCGCCAACCAGCGCGTAGAGAATGCTCTGTTTGCCGAAATTTTCATCGTGAAACCCGGCGGCGCGCGCCTGCAGATTATTAGTCGTGACGATAATGCCGAGAAAAATAATAATACCATGAATAATGTAGCGGTGCGTGACAATATCCCAAAACCAGTTGCCCGACGGCGTGTAAATCTTCCCCAGCTGCCACTTGGCAAAGAGGTACGTCTTGTAGACCGGCAGCAGCGCGTAATCAATCATCCCGCCGCCAAATGTATTCATCGCGCGCTTGAGCCACCGATCATACAGATGAGCGACAGCGGATTTTAAAAACACCAATGAACGTAAGCCAATGGCGGCGACGGTGATACCGATTTTTTTCGCCCAATAAGAAATATGATGATTCTCCTTATACCTAAATTTAGCCAATGGCAAAAAATTTGGTAAAAACAGTTCGTAGCATACCAAAATGATGGTCAAGGGTCAATAATGAAGATTTGAATGAAGATTTGAGATTGCAAATTTCAGATTGCAGATTGGTTATGGTAGCAACGTTCAGTGCCGACTCAATCTGCAATCTGAAATCTACGATCTGAAATCTTTTTTTGTATTACAACGCTCCCATCGCCGTAACCGGCTACTGTTGACGAACCGCCACTTTACCCCTAAGCTACCAACAGCTGTGGTTCATGACAGCTTCCCGCCCTCATTGGCAAGGGATTGAGCCGGCCGTAGGAATACGGCAAAAACGCTGCGCCCTGAGCGACAGCACGCTGATCCTCCGAGTTAAACCAACAACCCGATAACCAACCGGAACATTGCACTCGGAGTGCACAATCACACGGTAAACACACGAGGCTCAGGCTCATTATTAACCTCAACACCCGCCAATGAAGAGGAAGCAGCTGCGAGAATTCTTTGCGGCTCTACTTCTAACGGACGCCCGGGCAGCAACGCCGCGGGGCGCCTCGAAGCAGGAGAACCACCAGCACAAGGAGGGAGCCACGCCCTCCTTCTCTCTTTGACAATGCAACCCCCAACTCCGGAGGACAGAGATGGCTCACCAGCCCATCTATAACCCTCTGGGCAACCCCTGGGGGAAAGCAGCCGCGCACTGGCTGCACTGGCAATTGGCATTGGAGGAGGACGACATTCCCTGGGATATGTTTGCCAGCATACTCTGGCTGGCAATTGAGCGGGACCCGGGCCTCTACTACCGGAAACGGAAACAAAAAAAATCCGGCGGCACGAGAACGCTCTGTGTCCCCAATGGAGACCTGAAGCGCATCCAAACAAAAATAGACCAAATCGTCCTGGCGGCCGAGCCGCGACTGCCCTATGTCTACGGCTTTGGCGGAGGATCAGTCGCGCAAGCGCTGCAGCCGCATTTGGAGCGGGGCTACCCCATCTTCACCGCTGACATCCGTGATGCCTTTCCCAACACCCACGACATGGCGGTCTACAACGTCTTCCGCCGCTTGGGTTACAGAAAAAATACCGCCTACCTCCTGACCCGCCTCTGCACCTGGCCGATCAACAGCCAATGGCGGGCGGCGCTGCCACAGGGAGCGCCGAGCTCACCACGGCTGTTTGACCTCTGCTGCCGGCCGCTGGATGTCAAACTCCACCAGCTGGCGGCGAACGTCGACGGCAGCTACACGCGGTACGCTGACAACCTCTTTTTCAGCGCGAGATCATTCAGTGCTCGGCAGTATCGTCCGGACGAAAAAAAACGATACAGAGGTTCGGCGTGGCCTGAACCACAGCCTCTCTGGCAAACAGCGCCGGGTGATGACGCTGCCGTAATCTCCTGGCATGCGACGCTCATCTCGGCCATTTACCGCCGCTGTACTGATGGCTACGAACTGCCGGAGCTGCCGCGCAAAGTCTACCGGCACCACTGGAGCTGGCTACGCAAATGCTGGATTCACGTCAACCCGTCCAACACCATATCCGACCGCTTGGAATATCAGCTCCACAAGACCTACCTCTGGCACCCCAAACAGGGCCACGCTTTCAAGGCGCTCGGCCTGCAGATCATTGACGGCCGGCTCTGCAACAGCCGGCGCTACAAACAGCGACTGCGCCTCTTGACCCACCACGTGAGCTGGCTGCTGGACCACCACCGCGACTTTGAGACTGAAGTTGATCCGGTGTACCTCCAGCTCAATGGTCTCCTGCAATTCGCGGTGCGCGAGACCCTGCCCGCGCCACTCCTCACTGCCGCGGCAGCGCTCTGCCAACGGGTAGAGGACATCCGCTACTCCGGACCCAGTCACACCCGGGTTCGTCACATTAATGCCTATTAAAAGACCCTCGGGGTCTTTTTTCTTTTTATCCAGCACCTTCCTGTCAGGGTAGTACACCCCACAGGCATACTCTCTTAGCCATTCAACCCCCCGAGCACGCTGACGGGGTATTCTGGAAGGTGCTGAATTTATTGACAAAATCCCCGCAAAACCCTACTATACAAACACTAAATTGGTACGAACAAGGCAGTGCCTCTATCGTACGGATAGGGCAGTGCCCCCAAAGGGCGACCGCCCTCCCGAGGCGGGCAGGCAAGGGTCGCCCCTACGATGCATGGCAATTTCTAATCTTAAATCTTACTTCTTAAATCTTAAATCTAACCTATGTCCAACGGACTGATACTCTTCGCGCTGGCCTGCGCCGCTGCCGCCATTGTCTATGGCATTATTTTAATTTCCTGGATTCTCAAGCAGCCGGCTGGCGACACTAAAATGAAAGACATCGCCGCGGCCATTCAGGCTGGCGCGCGCGCGTATCTGAACCGGCAGTACAAGACCGTGGCGGTAATTGCCGCGGTATTATTCCTGATTCTGGGCTTCACCCTCGGCTGGTATATTGCCTTTGGCTTTTTGGTCGGCGCGCTCTTGTCTGCCGCGGCCGGCTATGTCGGCATGAATGTCTCGGTCCGCGCTAACTCCCGCACCGCCGAGGCGGCTAAACAGGGTCTGGCCCAGGCGCTGTCCATCGCCGTCAAAGGCGGCTCGGTCACCGGGCTCCTGGTGGTCGGTCTCGGTCTCTTGGGTGTGGCGGGCTACTACTATTTCTTAACCGTCAGCGGTATTGAAACTGCCGCCGCGACCAAAATTCTCGTCGGGCTCGGCTTCGGCGGCTCGCTCATTTCCGTTTTTGCCCGGCTCGGCGGCGGTATTTTTACCAAAGCCGCTGATGTCGGCGCCGACCTGGTCGGTAAAGTGGAAGCCGGCATTCCGGAGGATGACCCGCGCAACCCGGCGGTCATCGCTGACAATGTGGGCGACAATGTCGGCGACTGCGCCGGTATGGCGGCAGATCTCTTTGAAACCTACGCCGTGACTTCAGTCGCCGCCATGCTCCTCGGGTCGCTCGCGTTCAAGGGTTTTGACAATGCCATTCTCCTGCCGCTGGTCCTCGGCGGCGTCGCCATTCTCACTTCCATCATCGGCAGCTTCTTCATCCGCCTGGGCGGGAGCAAGAACATCATGGCCGCGCTGTACCAGGGTCTCCTGGCCGCGGGAGTCCTCGCCGCTGTTGCCTTCTACTTTGTGATCAACTGGCTGATGGCTGATAATGGCAAGTATGAGACGCTATCAATTTATTTCACCTCGCTGATCGGTCTCCTGGTCACCGCGCTGATCGTGGTCATTACTGAATACTATACGTCGACGAAATATAAACCGGTCAAAAGCATTGCCGCGGCCTCACAGAGCGGCCATGGCACCAATGTCATCGCCGGTCTGGCCGTGTCTATGAAGTCAACCGTCCTACCGGTGCTCGTCATCGCCGCCGGCATCCTTGGCGCCTACTACTTCGCCGAACTCTACGGCGTGGCCATCGCCGCCATGGCCATGCTCTCGCTCACTGGTATTATCGTGACGATTGACTCCTACGGCCCGATCACTGACAACGCCGGTGGTATCGCGGAAATGGCTGGTCTGCCAGACAGCGTCCGGCAAATCACTGACGCGCTGGATAGTGTCGGGAATACCACCAAGGCCGTGACCAAAGGCTACGCCATTGGTTCAGCGGGCCTGGCCGCCCTCGTCCTCTTCGCCTCCTACGTCCAGGAATTCGCGGATCGGGGCAAAGAGCTCGTCTTCCTCCTGTCTGACCCGATGGTGATTGTCGGCCTGTTCATCGGCGGCCTCTTGCCGTACGCCTTTGGCGCGCTGTGCCTGCAGTCGGTGGGCAAAGCCGCGGCCGGAGTCGTCGAAGAAGTGCGCAATCAATTTAAAACTAACCCCGGCATCATGCAGGGCACGAGCAAACCTGACTATGGTAATACGGTTGACCTGGTGACCAAAGCCGCGCTCAAAGAAATGATCGTCCCGGCGCTCCTGCCGGTCCTGGCGCCGATTGTCATCGGCTTTGCGCTCGGCCCGGTGGCGCTCGGCGGCGTGCTGGTCGGCTCCATTGTCACTGGTCTCTTCCTGGCCATCTCCATGACTAGCGGCGGCGGCGCCTGGGACAATGCCAAAAAATATATTGAAGCCGGTAACTACGGCGGCAAGGGCAGTGAGGCCCACAAAGCAGCCGTTACCGGCGACACTGTCGGCGACCCGTACAAAGATACTGCCGGCCCGGCCATTAACCCAATGATTAAAATTCTCAACGTGGTAGCTTTACTGCTGGTTTCGTTACTCATCTAGACTAGCTTAAAAAGACCACGTCTCGCCCCGCACCTTCGGCGCGCCTAAAAGTAAATCGCCGCGTAAAGGTAAGGCGCAGCCGCTCTCCCAAATACCTCTGCCCAAAACCTCTCCGCTGAATGGAAGGTGTGGGGTGATTAAAATATTGAATGTCGTGGCATTACTATTAGTCAGCCTGTTAATTTAATCTAACGAGAAAAACCCTCCTGTAGGGGCGACCTTTATGGTCGCCCTTGACCCAAGGGCAGATATAAATAACAGGGCGACCATAAAGGTCGCCCCTACGAAACAACCCCATGATGTACTGGGTTGTTTTTTATTCCCCAAGAATATTGACAAATCAATCCATCTCCTATATCATCAGATATTCGCCTCATGGCCCACAAAAGGAGGGACAGCCTTGTCTACGATATTAAAACCAGGAGACCGAATTCGCAACGGATCAATAGGCAAGACGCACACCGTGGCCCAGGAGTGCCACATCGACAACAACCCAGGCGTACTGGTGGAGACCCAACCGAACGGTCCGGTGACAAGCCAAAACGCTGTCAACGGCGCCACCGCCAAAAGCACTTCTGTCCAACTCGGCTTCTCGGCGCAGGTTCTGCCGCAAGGCGCGGCCGACGAGCCGGGGAACTGGCAGAGCCTGTTCTGCTGACCCCCGCCCCGCCCAGGGGCACTCCGCTTTGGCCCACCGGCCAGGCGGTTTTAATTTTGAAAAAGCCTAAAATAATGGTACTATTTGGGAAACTCCTACGAATTACGAATCCGTACCTGCCTTCGCCGAAGCGAAGCGCTTCAGCTCCGCGCAGGCAGGCGAATGTACGAATCATCCTGTCGTAGGGACAACCCTAGGGTTGTCCTTACAATTCGTACATTCGTACGGATTCGTAATTCGTAGGATGTGGTAAAAACTATGCTCCACGACAAAAAATTCTGGCTCGCCCTCGCCACACTCGTCGGCACCATCATCGGCGTCGGAATTTTTAGTTTGCCGTATTTAGCAATTCAAACCAGCTTCTGGCTGATGCTCTTGTACCTCATCAGCCTCGGCGCCTTTGCTATTATTATGCAATTAGTGTATGGAGAAATTGTCCTCAAAACCCCGGGGCGGCACCAGATTTCTGGCTATGCCGCGCGCTACCTCGGGATGAATTGGAAAAAACTGACCTTTGCCGCCGAATTTCTGGCTATTACCGGCATCCTGACCGCCTACCTCATCATTGGCGGCGACTTCCTCTACCAGCTGCTCGGTCCCTACCTCGGCGGTTCGCTCAACCTCTACATTGCCATTTATTTCATACTCCGCGCCGCGCTGGTCTTTGGCGGTATCAAGTCCATCAGCCAGTTTGAGCTCGGCCTCTTGCTCCTGCTCGGTTTGACGATCCTAGTGCTGTTTGTCACTAACATTTCAAAAATCAGCTGGCCACTAGCGAGCCTGGGCACCATGCACTGGCTCGCGCCCTATGGCGCGGTGCTCTTCTCGCTCTTCGGCGCCACGGTCATCCCGGAGGTTACTGATATTCTCGGCCCGGCCCGGCGCTACCTCAAAACCATCATCATCAGTTCAGTCAGCAGCGCGGTCGTACTCTACCTACTGTTCATCATCACCGTTGGCGGACTGAGCGGCGCGGGCAGCACGCCGGACGCGCTCTTCGGACTGCATGGACTGGTAACACCGCTGACGCTGATGATTTTCTTGGGTCTCGGCGTCATCACCACCGGCACGGCGTTTATCGGCCTGGGCGGCGCGGCTGAACGCGCGCTGATGGCTGACTGGCATCTACCCCGCCCGCTGGCCTGGCTCTTCAGCTGCGCGCTACCGCCCATCCTCTACCTCTTGGGCGCGCGGAACTTCATCAGTATTATTAGCCTGGTCGGCGCCGTCTTTGGCGGGGGATTGAGCATCATTCTGCTGCTCATCTACCTCAAAGTGAAACGGCAGGGGATGGCAAGCGGCGAATACAGTCTCCGCCTGCCTGATTGGCTCGTCGGCCTGTTTATCTTGATCCTGCTCGGGGGAGTGGCGAGCGCTATCGTTGGCCTAAAATAAATAAACAAAGAATCAAAGAAGCCAAAAAACAAGAAAACAAAAAATCAATCAGTTAAGTATTGTTTCGTTGCTTCTTTAATTCATTGCTTCTTTGATTCTTTCCCCCTATTCTTAAATCTTTAATCCTAAATCTTCCTTACCTATGACCATCCCCAAACTCAACTTCAAAATCATCATCGCCCTGACCCTCTACCTCACCTCGCTCTTTGCCTCCAACACGCTCGGCCTCAAGCTGATGCCGTTCCTCTTTGGCACGCACCTGTCCGTGGCGGTCTTCTTCTTTCCCTTTGTCTTCCTGACGACTGATGTCATCGGCCAGGTTTATGGTAAAGCAATGGCTAAAACCTTTGTCTGGGCTGGCGCCCTGTCCGTCATCCTCTTCTTCATCTACTCACTCATCTCCCTGCTGGCCCCCTGGTCACCTGATGGCACCTGGGCGCATGACAGCTACAACACCATCTTCGGCGTCTCCGTGCGCATCTCCATTGCCTCGGTCCTGGCTTTCATCATCGGCGAGTACCAGGATGTTTTGGCCTTTTTCTTTTTTAAGAAAAAATTACAAGGCCGCGCCTTCTGGCTCCAGTCCAACCTCTCCAACCTAATATCACAGCTCCTGGACACGGCCATCTTCATGTTCGTCGCCTTCCTCGGCGTCTATTCGGTCAAAACTATCATCCTCATCAGCATCCCCTGGTGGCTGTACAAAGTGCTGATGGGTCTATTCTACACGCCGCTGTCCTACCTCGGCATTGCCCTCTTAAAAGATCACTCCGATGAAAATCAAACCAATCCGCACGCCGATCTTTAAGCCAAACCAGCGGCTGCTGCCGTTCCTGGAGCGCGCCCTGCCCCGCTGTCTTGAGGGGAGTGTTGTTGTGGTAACCTCAAAAATCGTGGCCTTGAGTGAAGGCCGCGTCGTGCCATCATTCACTGCCGAGAGCCACGCGCGTATCATCAGATCCGAGAGCGACTGGGCCATGCGCACCAAGTATACCTGGCTGACCATTAAGGACAGCGTGGTCATGGCGTCAGCCGGCGTGGATGAGAGTAACGGCAACGGCCAGCTGATCCTCCTGCCGCGTGATAGCTTCAAGAGCGCAGCGCGCATCCGCAGCCATCTGCGCAAAAAGTATAAGCTGAAACACTTGGGCGTCATCATCACCGACAGCCGCTGTACGCCGCTGCGCGCCGGTATTACCGGTATGGCTATTGGCTACGCCGGTTTCAAAGGTATCAAGAGCTACCGCGGGATACCCGACATCTTCGGCCGCCGATTCCACTTCTCCCAGGTCAATGTCGCCGACAGCCTGGCTGCTGCTGCTGTGCTCTGCATGGGCGAGGGCGCTGAACGCCAGCCCCTGGCCGTCATTACCAACGCGCCAATTGTCTTCAGTACGCAGCAGCGGCGCGGCGAGCTGATCATCACCCTGAAAGACGATATGTTCTTGCCCTGGCTCGGCAAAAGTAGAAATTGCAGATTGCAGATTTAAGATTGTAGATTGAGTTTACACTTAACGTTGCTACTATTATAAAATCTGCAATCTTAAATCTGCAATCTGCAATTCATTAGTGGCCCGTCGCCATATCCGGTTGATTTTTTATTACCCCTCTGCTAAACTTTCCGAACTATACTCTAGGCGGCTAAGGACTAGAGACTAAGGACTAAGGACTAGGGACTAGGGACTAATATGCATACCACCAAAAAAGAACTAAACAAATCGCAAATCCAGCTGACGATTGAAGTCTCGCTGGACGAACTCCAGCCGTACTTGACCAAAACCGCGGCCAAAATTTCCGAGGGACAAACCATTCCGGGCTTTCGTCCGGGCAAAGCGCCGTATGATCTAGTCAAACAGACGGCCGGCGAAATGACCATTTGGGAACGCGCCATTGACGACGTAGTTTCAAAAACTCTGTTTACCGCGCTCAATACTAAACTGGCCGGCGCTGAAATCACCGGCCAGCCGCAGATTAACCTGGAAAAAATGGCGCCCGGTAATCCGCTGGTCTACACCGCGATCATCACGCTCGTACCGGCAATCAAGCTCGGTAACTGGAAAAAAATTAAGGTGAAAAAAAATGAAGTGACGGTTGACGCTGCGGCAGTGGCTACAATGCTCCAGAACCTGCGCGCCATGCGCGCCAAAGAAACGGTTAAACTCGGCGCCCTGGAACCGGGCGACAAAGCCGTGGTATCATTCAACGTCTTCGTCGACGGCGTGCCGATTGAGGGCGGGCAAGCCGATAACTACGATCTAGTCATCGGCGAAGGTCGCTTCATCCCGGGGTTTGAAGAGCAACTGGTGGGTCTATCTATCAAAGACAAAAAAGAATTTGAACTGCGCTTCCCGGCTGACTACCACCAGCCGAGCCTGCAGGGTAAGCTGGCCAAATTTAAAGTTGAAGTCAAAGAAACCTTCCGCCGCATTCTGCCCGAACTGAACGATGACTTTGCCAAAACGCTCGGCGGCTATACTGACATGGCGGCCGTCAAAGCCGGCATTGAATCTAATCTGAAACAGGAAGCAGAGGAGCGCGAGAGTCAGCGCCAGGAGCTGGCGATGCTGGAAGCACTCATCACTATTACCCAGTTTGAAGACCTGCCGGACAGCCTGATTCAGAATGAAGCCCACAAAATGGTCCACGAGCTGGAACACAGTATTGAGAACCAGGGTCTGAACTTCGCTGATTACCTGACGCACCTCAAGAAAACTGAAGACGAGCTCAAGACTGACATGCTGCCGGAAGCTACCAAACGCGTCCAGACCGCGCTGATCACCCGGAAAGTCGCCAAAGACCAAAACATTACCCTGGACCCGCAAGACATTGACGCGGAAATTGAGGCTATCAGTCAGATGTACCAAGGCAATACTGAAGCCCTGGAAAACCTGAAATCTCCCGCTTACAAAAACTATCTCCAAAACAGCCTCCTCAACCGCAAAGTGATTGAATTTTTGCGGCAAGAGATTATAAAATAGAGATAAGATTAAAGATTTAAGAGTAAACTCACTACTTTTAAATCTTTTTGTTTTCTTATCCGTGTTATTCCGTGCTTTAGTCTGTGTTATTCTGTGTGCGATTTGAATGAATAGGACACAGATGACACTGACCCTGCGGGCACGGAAAAACACTGATTTTTTGGCACTTTTCCCCAAAAAATGCTAAAATACCTGTGTTAATCTGTGTCCCTATGAAATTCGGCGCTCACGTCTCCGCTGCCGGCGGAGTCTTTAATGCCCCAGTCAACGCCGCTAAAGCCGGCTGCGAGTGTTTTCAGTTTTTCTCGCGCTCACCCCAGGGCGGCCCGGCGCCCAAACTGACACCCGAGATTATCGCCGCGTTTAAAACCAACTGCAAAAAATATAAACAAACCGCCAGCTACATCCACGCCCCGTACTTTATAAATTTCGCATCAGCGCTTCCGCGCATTAAACACGGCAGCGTCTCCATTATCCGGCAAGAGCTGGAGCGGGGCAGTGCTCTGGGAGTAACGGCCATGATGACCCACCTGGGCAGTGCTAAAGACTTGGGCGAAGCCAAAGGCGTGGCGCAAACTATTGCCGGACTGATTGAAGTATTGACAGGCTACACCGGCTCCACTGAACTGTTGCTCGAAAACTCGGCCGGTGCCGGCGCCATTATTGGCGACACCTTTGACGAGCTGGGGGAAATTTTAAAAGCGATCAAAAAGAAGCTGCCCACAGCACCCATCGGCATTTGTCTGGATACCTGCCACGCCTTTGCGTCTGGCTATGACTGGAGTGATGCCAAAGCGTTGGCCACAACACTCAAAGACTTTGACAAACATATCGGTCTGGAGTACCTTAAACTATTCCACTTTAATGACTCATTGACCGAACTAAATGCCCAACGCGACCGCCATGCTCACCTGGGCAAAGGTAAAATCGGCGCCACAGCGTTCAAGCTCATTGTGCAACATCCGAAGCTCAAACACCTCAATGCCATTCTGGAAACGCCGACCGAGACCGGACGCGTCGCTGACTTGAAACTATTAAAAACCGCGAGAAAATAATATGACTGATTTTGAAAAAACACCCCAAACGCCCCGCGAGAGCCACCGCTCGGTTGACCGCGGCTGGCTGGATGATATGGCCTTCCTGATGGATGGCGCCACACCCGAAGGACAACGCATCACGCCGGAGATCCCGAAAGATATTTTTGAATTACTGTCTGCCAATGAGCCACTGCGCGAGTACTTCCGGGGCGCGGTTATCCATGCTTTAAAAAGCATCGCTTTTGAATTTTATTCCCGAGAACAAACGATCCAACAAGCGGCTGATGCTTTTGGCGCTGACTTACCTGAAGATCAGAAAACACGAGAAGAGAAAATTTTTGAGCTGGCGCAAAATCAAACGAACACCCCGGCCGGCCAAGCGCTGTTTGATGAACGCATCAATAACTTCCGAGCCACCGTTACCCGGCTGATCAATAACGTACGGGAAATGGCCAAGAGCCAAATTGACCCCATGACCGGCCTGTACAGCAAGGACCGGGTGGAAGAAGAGCTGACCCGCGAAGTCGCCGCCTACAACCGCAAACCGGAACAGCAGGAAATGATCGTCCTCTTTATTGATGGCGACCGCTTCAAGCACTACAACGATAGCTACGGCCACGAATTGGGAGATGAGATTATTAAACAAATCGGCGCGGCTATCAAACACAGCATCCGAGAACAAGATTTCGCCGGACGCAAAGGCGGCGATGAATTCTTTGTGGTCCTCAGCAACATTACCCTCAAAGACATCACCAGCTACCAAGAAATCGTCGGCCGTATCCAAGAGGCTATCAGTGCCATTGATCTGACTGCCGCTCTGAAAGCCGCCTACAGCTATGATCTGGAGACTGACGCTGAAAAAAAGAAAAAAATTGACGACCTAATAAAGAAAATGGGGCAAGAAGGACCGGTCAGCGCCACCATCGGCGTGACGGCGAGCGCCGGACGCGGTGGCTTGAGCGCCAAACAACTGTTTGCTGAGGCGGATGCAGCGCTCTATGCGGCCAAAAATCAACGCGGCTCTATTGTCCTGGCCCCAGAAATAAATAAACGCGCCAATTCATGAAAATTGCCATTTTTTCCGACAGCCACGACAACCTGCCCAATATTGACGAGGCGCTCAACATCATCGCTACGGAAAATATCACCACCATCATTCACTGCGGCGACGTCTGTATGCCGGAAACGCTGCGACATCTGGCGAAACATTTCAGTGGCACCATTCACCTGACCAACGGCAACAGTGATGATGAACATAATCTTGAGCAAACTAAACTGCCGAATGTTATTTTTTACGGCTCCGTCGGCAGCCTACCCGTCGACGGGAAAACTATGGGCTGGACCCACTACCCGCAGACAGCCCGCGAACTAGCTAACAGCGGGGCATACGACATCATCTTCCACGGCCACACTCACCAGCCAGGGGAAGGAACTGTTGGGGAAATAAAAATAGTCAACCCGGGCACGCTCGGCGGCGGGTTTGCCCGCCCGACCTTTGCCCTATATGATACGGCTACAGACACGTTGGAATTGAAAATTTTATATCAAAAAAGAGATTTAAGATTAAAGATTTAAGAATAAACTCACCATTCTTAAATCTTTAATCTTAAATCTTATCTCTTTTTTTAAAAAACTACCCGCCTTGACTACCTCCCAAAAGAGTCCTAAGATAAACGTATCCCACAGAAGTACGAGCAGCAGTGTGATTGAGTAGCCCGGAGGTTCGGCCTCCAAGGCGCGATCCCAACAGGACGGACTAGCCCGGCTCTTATAGCGTGGCTCCACCGCACAACAGGGTATTAAGCAATCGGCTACGCAACACAGCATGGCAACAAAGGGATTCTGGGGGATTCGGGAAACATTGGTGCGACAAGAAGCGAGATCCACACAATCTGCAGTTTTCCTCTTTCAGGAACCTCTATCAGCTGTGAATTACGAACTCCCCCAATTAACTAAAACTTGATATACTAAAAAAGACACCCTAAGGTGTCTTTTTAGAACTGTCTAAGTCTATGAAGCTCTTAATCTTCAAAAAGCTTAAAGCAGTTGTCACACAGCTTTGTCAGCATTTTCGGTTG
>JACRDY010000023.1 GCA_016218485.1 Candidatus Falkowiibacteriota bacterium | reverse complement strand
TAATCCAAAGACAAAAATCTTCTCTAACAGACGTTTCAACCGTGTGACAACTGACTAAAAACAAAAAACCTCACCTTAAGTGAGCTGTCTTTGGTTTGGTTGTGGCAGAGGGCGAAAAAGAGTTTCGTAATTCAAAGCTTCTTAAATGGTCAGCCAATTGCCATAAGTACCAACCATGACCCGGCCACTGCCGTCGTCACCTACTCAATCTACCCAGGACATGAAAAAGAATTTGCCGCTCTGGAAGCCAAACTCATCCTCGCACTGCCCGCCCTGAAACATTTCAACTCGCTAGATTGGCATCAGCTTGATCCCATATTTGGGCGAGGTTCCATGGCGGCGGAATTCTGCTACCTGGCCTGCGGCAGAATTGACGGACTGGTTCGCCTGAAACAAAAACCCTGGGATGTGGCGGCCGGTAGTATCATCGCCGCGGAAGCGGGAGCAACCATGACCAATCTGCGCCAGCAACCCTGCAGTGTCTATGAAGGTGATTATCTCGCCGCCAACCCCTCTCTACTGAAAAAAATTTTTCAGATTATATCAAACCATGAACGACTCCTTAGACTTGCAAAAAATTGATTTATTTTATAGTGCGTGATACTATACTGGTATATAAACAAAGTGAATTTAAAAAATGTGATTTGGAAAGAAGGCAAGCACTATGTGTCTTGGAATATCAATACCGGTATTGCCAGTTTTGGCGACACAAAAAAAGAGGCTTTAGCTTCCCTCCAAGAAGCTATAGAATTATATTTTGAAGATACCCCGCTATCCAAGATTAACAAGGTAGAAAACCCGGATATCGTACCAACGGTTTTCAAATATGCCTAAACCTATCCGGTGAAAAACCGTTTTACAAGTCTTGAAAGCCAATGGCTTCTTTTTTGTTTCACAGAAAGGATCACACGCCAAATACAGAAAACTCGGACACCCCACCCGGACGGTAATCATAAAACTCGGTAAAAAAGAAATACCCTACGGAACGTTTCAATCAATCATACTCCTTTCTGGATTGACAGAAAATGATTTCAGAGATATATAAACAAAAAAACAACGACGAACGACCGCCGCTGCAGATCTCTGTGCCACGTGGGGCCTACTTATTAGCAATGCTCTTGGCCGCTTGGAATGCCTGTTGTTGTAGCGTGCTGCCGGCGGGCGCGGCATGGTAAACTTCAGCCCATTGACGCAAGTCATTTGCCAACCCCGCACACTTCTCGCCGACTAGCTGTCGGAGGTCGCTATCAGGAGGCGTGACTTTGTAGAGTCTCAAACGATCATCAAAATCTTTAACCGTGAGAGAGCTCTCCACTCTCTTGAGTACCTGCGATTTGGTTTCACTCCCGGCGGGCGCTAAGTCATACACCATAAGGAAGTGACCGAAGGTCGTAGCCAACTCCATCAATTTCTGGAGGGCATACGTCTGGGGCTCACTATCAGCTAGGGCGGCCTGACAGACTTTGACCCACTGATCAAAAGTCAGCCGATCCAGGAACTTCCCCTCTTTGCGAAGATCCTCCCACCGAATGAGTACTGCCAGGGCCAATCCACATCTATCCAGCACGGTGTCAAATGACTGCAGCATTTTTTCCTCTACCTCCTTCTATATAGTTATCTCACGCGAGATTTCTCGGTATGGCTGATGTACTATATTATCAAACAAAGAGATAGATCGTCAAGAGTAATGTAAAGAGTAATGTAAAGGCGTGGTAAAAACGGCAAATAGACCTATAATCATTGAGGATAATCCATATTTAATGGAATAAAGAGGCGGAAATCAGAAATTGGAAATTAGAAATTAAAGACACTGCCTTTGGTCGTTAACCAGGGTTTTTCCGCCAAAGGCGGATCTGCCTTGGGTTGAAAAACCCTGGTTAATGGATGAGCCGTGTCTGGCATTTCCAATTTCTCTTGCATTTTTCACCAATTGATTACCATAACGAGTGTTGAAGTACACCCTTGACCTTTAGCGCCAAACTGGTACTCTAATGACGTGTCGACACAAAGACACGGAGGTCGCAAGAGAGCACGGCTCCGGGCTGGAGCGCAGCCACTGCTGCCAAAGACAGCCCGCCCACGAATCCCGCCATTTAACATTCCTCCTTAAACATCTTTTGTAAGCTGTGGCAATGCAGCTTACCGCTCGAGAAGGGTACCGCGAAGCTGGCTTCCGTCCAGGAAGTTCTCAATGCGACCTCCCTTCTTTTTTTTGAAAAAATCGTTCTAGGCCGCGAGCTGCCTTCTCAACGCATCGTAATTTTTAACAAGAGCATAATCATCCATGCCGGCAGTCAAAGATTCAAACTTGTCTGCATTTAACTCATGCAGACCGTCTCTCACCTTGCCAAAAAAAGCTTCAACATCTTTGGTAGATAGCTTATTCGGGTTGACTAATCGAGCGGATGACTGAAGATGTTGAGAACGCTGTATTAACGCGAGCAACTCTCGGGTATCCTCCGGCTTCTCTCCCGGGGCAAAATCAACAAACAGCGGCGGCAGTATCTCGCGCATCCGGATGCGAAAGGTCGGGCTGTCTTTCAAAAATCGCTCAAACTCCGGCCGAGTTTTTAACTCTTCAAACACCAACCGCTGCAGCTCATCATCCTGAAAAATCACATTGCGGACATGATATTCAGACAATTCACAACCTTTTAAGTATGAGCGCAGCATGGGCATCGCTTCAGCCGATGACTGCTTCGTCATAATCTGATAAACCGTTTCAATTTCGCGAGCATCGGCTTCAGCGCCAATCGTGCGATACGCCGAGCTGACAGCCTCCACCAAAGTCGGGGGCAACGTGTCCGGCACGCCCTGACGGCGCATCAGCGCGACTGCTCGGCTGACAAAGAATTCCTTCTCTTTACTCTGCTGCTGTTGCTCGGCGATCTGCTGAGCGAATTGCTGCCCGAGTCTAACGAGGTCTGCCGCACTTACCTGGCTCAGATCATACTTTTCACTAAATACCTGTTGAGCCAGTTTTTCATAATACGCTTGGCTCTCCGCGCTCAGTGTCTCAGCCTGCGGATCTTGGGACAGAGTCCGGCTCGGTGTCTCAATCTTGAGAGCGTAATACGACAGCAGCTTCTCCATTTGGGCGCTGTGCTCCGGACTGTCAGCGGACAGCCCCTGACCAACTGCCTGGATCACCGGCTCCATTCTCATGAGCGTGTGATCAAGCCCAGTAACAGCCCGCGTGTCCAGATCGCGCTTGGCCCAGGTCACGTCCACGATACTAGCATTCGCCTGACCCTCCCGACCAATCGTAACAAACGTATTCCAGGCGTGCCCGCTCTCATTCAGCTGCGTCACTCGGCTGTTTCTCCGCTTTGGATCAAATCCTTCCATACCGCTCTCATAAAGACAGTGGGTATCCCGCAGATGGTTAAATTTTGTTTGATTGGCCTTGAGCGACTCAAACACTGCTTTGACCATACTGGCAAAGTTGCGGCAGACGCCATTGCCGTCCCAAGTCGGATCCTCCTTACGGCGCTGTCCTTCTCGGAGTAGCTCAAGCGCGGTACTCTCGTCGGCCTTAGCCTTACTCCCGACTATGCTATGATCCCCCTCACTACTCTTGCTATGATCATATTTCGTCAAATCAAGAACAATCTGAGTAGACAGATCCATAGCCTGCCGCGGAGTCAGACTGTCCAGATTCTCAATCCCGAGCTGAGCCAGTAGTTCTTGGCCATCAGTCCGCAGATACTCGCTCAAAAAATTAAAAGTCTCGCGCTCCCACCCCGGTGCTTCAATGGTTCTTTGGTACGTCGAGGAGCCCATCCGAGTGCCTTCAAGCTGTGAATTACGAAACTGTGAATTACGAAACTCCCTTAATCAACTAAACTTGATATACTAAAAATGACACCCTCAGGTGTCTTTTTAGAACTGTCTAAGTCTATGAAGCTCTTAATCTTCAAAAAGCTTAAAGCAGTTGTCACACAGCTTTGTCAGCATTTTCGGTTGGTGAAAGAAACGTCCACC
>JACRDY010000020.1 GCA_016218485.1 Candidatus Falkowiibacteriota bacterium | reverse complement strand
TATATAATAAATTTATGTCAGGTGATAAATTCCCTACAACACCAATGACGGTGAACTCTATAGGAGAGTTTCCGGGACAGCGGAAGTCATTACAAATCCAGATTCTCAGACCCTTTTGGATTTTCATGTATTTCTTGGACATTTTTTCAAACCAGAAGAAATTGAACCCTTAGAAGTTTGGCAAAAAGAACTCGCAAACCAAAATCCTGATGTCCGTTACATACTTATTGCTCTACGAGATCCCAAAGATGAGAATAAACTTGTAAGTGCAGCATATGGCTCTGTTCAGAAGGGAATTCTGGCTTTTCGATTTATTCTTACGAAAGCTTCTCATCGTGCACCTAGGATAGTAGATAATTTGGCTATCCTAGGCAACCCCCAAAAACAAAATATATGTTTTCAGAAAAATTTGCGAGATTCCCAGCGCAAGATGTAAGAGAAATGCCCGATCGCGTTGTTAAAAATGGACCAGAAATTATTACTTCGCCGGAGTCGGAATCATTATTAGAGTTCCATGATTTTCTTTTAAGAAACTTTAAACCCGGAGAAGTAGAACCTCTAAAAACTTGGCAAGAAGAGATGAAACAAACTGATCCAAAGGTTCGTTTTATAGCCACTGTCTTAAGAGAGCCACTTGATAAACAAAAGCCTATCGTTGGTGCGGCTTACGGTTCTGTTCAGGGTGGTATTTTGGCGATACGTTTTACCTTAACTGAAGCAAAATATTACCTTGGCTACCCGGTTGTTAAACAAGCAAAAAAACCTGGCTTCGAAGGATTCCGAGGTTATCGTGGCTCAGGCATAAGCCAAGAAGCTGATAGGCTTCTTATAGCTGAAGCTAAACATCAACAAAAGTTAATGGATCCAAAACAAAAATTGAATGTTTTAATTTGCGAGGCCGTTAATAAATCTGAAGCCTATTGGAATGGCGTAGAAATAGAAAAGGGAAACGGCATGAAAAGACTTTATCGGCCGGATAACGATGAACAAATGTATTATCGATTGCCGCCGTTGGAATGGAATGCAGATGGTTCGCCAGTCAACAATACTGTGGTCTTCGAGAATTTGCAGATAGCTATGGCTGGGCATCCCAGAAATATTCCAGTTGATAGATTGGAACAGATTTTGAGAAAGTGGTGGGATAGCTGGTATATCCGTTCGCGCGAAAATTTTGAAGATGATAAAGCATGGGGAAAACATAAACAGCTTGTTTATAAAATTTTAGAAGAGGAGATTATTCAACCAATTAAAGGATTTAAGAGAGTTAAATTTATTTTCTCGTGATGAGCGCAAGAAAGATAATACGCGATAAATATACTAATGTTAAACTAGATACATTTAAGAAGTTGAAGATAAAATGTTCGTGCGAATTCATCCCCAGGTTTCTGATCTATAAATATTTTGTGAAATATGTTTCCCCTGCTGGAATGGGTAAACCGAGATAGAAGTGCACCCTTAGCTTAGTGGATTAGTCCGCCAGCCGGCGGATGCTAGGCTAGTAGTTGTTGGTTCGAGCCAAACTGTAAAGACACACCAAAGATACAACCCCCCTTGTTTTTTACCGGCAGAGTTATAAAATAGAGGAGCCTTGATTATTACTCATATATCCCTATGCCAAAAAGTAAATTTGAAAAACTTTCAGCCGGCTTGCGTCAGTTCATCGTCAAAGAAAATGAATCTCAGATAGTCAAAGATTCGCTGGGGGATTACCTGAAAAAGCGAAAAACCGGCGTGATTTCCGCTTATGCCGAGCGAGCGCTGCGACACTGCAACGGCGGCGCGACGGTCCAGTCGGCGCTGTGGCTGAAAAATCATCTGGCGCATGGCGGTAAGCTGGTCGTTACGCTGGCCGGGGCGCTCAGCTCATTCCAGGTGGGGATTATGCTCGCTGAACTGATCCGGAAAAATAAGGTCCACCTGATTTCCGCCACCGGCGCTAATCACGAAGAGTCATACTATCGCTACGTGGCCCACTCGCACTACGCCTACATCCCGCGCTATACCGAGCTGACGCCGCGCCAAGAAGCGGAACTGCGCGACGCGGGCCTGCGCCGGATCACTGACACCTTCCTGCCCGAAGACGAGAGTGTCCGGATCATGGAGCCGCATCTTCTGAAGATGTGGCAACAAGCCGAGCGGCAGGGGAAACGGTATTTTCCGCACGAGTATTTCCGCCGACTCTTTTCAACCAAACTAATTTCCCCGGATCGGCGGGCCAATCCGGCTGACTGCTGGGCTTACGCCGCGTACCAGAAAAATATCCCGATCGTGGTGCCAGGGTTTGAAGACTCAACCATGGGGAATATTTTTTCCAGTTATACCTACGCCGGGCCGCACAAGCCAAAGGGGGACACGGTCGTCAGCTCGAACGTGATGAAGAGCGGCCTGGAGTATTTCCATCTGCTCTATGATTGGTATTTGAAAGAGTCCAAACAGCACCCGATCGCTTTCCTACAGCTGGGCGGCGGTATTTCCGCGGATTTTCCGATTTGCCTGGTCCCGTCCCTCAAGCATGATTTGCGTCTCAAGAACATCCGCGACTGGGCCGGGTTTATTGAGATTGGCTCGTCGCCGATGTCGTACGGCTCGTACTCCGGCGCCGGCGGGAAAGAGAAAATCACCTGGGACAAGCTGTCCACCAAGAGCTACTACCAGATTATTCAGAGCGACGTGACCGTGGCCTTTCCTTGGATCGCGGCGATACTCTTGGGATTGTAGATTTTAGATTGCAGATTGCAGATTGAGTCGGCACGTAACGTTACTATTATACAAATCTGAAATCTACAATCTAAAATCTGCAATCTTTTATTTTGGTTGTTGCTGCGTGGAGCAGTGGATGGCGCCCAGACCCCAGATCAAATTTCTGCAGTCAAGGCCAACGACTTTCCGGCTCGGGAAAGCCTTTTTTAGTATAGACAGCGAGGCAACGTCGTGACCATTGCGGAAGGTGGGGACGAGCACGGTTTTGTTGGCGATATAAAAGTTCAAGTAACTCGCGGGCAGGCGCCGGCGGCGGAAGAAGACTGGTTGAGGCATCGGTAGCGGGATGATCCGCAATTTTTTTCCGGCTTGGTCAGTCATGGTTTTGAGGTCCTGGAAGTTTTTTTTCAAAATAGAGTAGTTGGCGTCACGCCGATTATTTTCCACCGCGCAGACGATTGTTGTTGCGTTCACAAACCGCGCAATGTCATCAATGTGCCCGCTGGTGTCGTCGCCGACGATTCCACTATCCAGCCAAAGGATGTGGCGGGCGCCGAGGTAGCGGGTGAGCTGCTGCTCAATTTGCCGCTGGCTCAAGCGGGGATTGCGGTTTTTGTTTAAGAGGCACTGTCGGGTGGTCAAGAGCGTGCCCTGTCCGTTGACGTCAATGGAGCCGCCTTCCAGCACCATATTGGGTTTGATGACGGGAAGGTTAAATAGTTTACCAATGGTTTGCGGTACCCGATCATCGCGCCGGTGCGGCCACTGATTGCCCCAGCCGTTGAATTTCCAGTCGGTAATCATAAGCCGTCCGGTTGTATCGCGGACAAAAATCGGACCATGATCCCGTGACCAGGAGGCGTCAGTTGGAATACGGAAAAAGCGTAATTGTCCGGCTGCGCTCTTCACGCCGGCTCTGGCCAGTATTGCCCGGGCGGTTCGCTCCGCCTTGGCGTCATTGACGCAGACATAGACGTTTTCCACGGTTACGAGCGCCTTAATAATATCCGCGTAGACGGGCGGAACGGTTTTGAGCCTACCCCCCGGCCAGTGCGCGGCGCAGTGCGGCCAGGCCAGCCAAGTGGCTTCATGCGGTTCCCATTCAGCGGGCAGGCGGTAGGTCATAGCGAGCAGGTGATTTGCCGTTCATCAAGGAAGGCCCAGTCCCGGCGCATTGAGTTAATGAGCGATAGGTCACAGGTTACAATAATGTTTTCTTCTTTTTTACTGGAGACTTTGGCGATTATTTGACCGTAGGGGTCACTGACAAAGGACGTGCCCCAGAAGCGGAGCTGGCCTTCGCGGCCGACGCGGTTGACGGCCGCGACAAAGACGGTGTTGGCAATGGCGTGGCTCTGCTGGATAGTCTGCCAGGCCTGGTGTTCGGTTCGCTGCAGCGACCCGCGGTCGGTCTGTGGCCAGCCAATCGCCGTGGGGTAAAAAATAATCTGCGCGCCCGCTACGGCCACGGCGCGTGCCACTTCCGGGAACCACTGGTCGTAGCAAATGGGCGCGGCTATAGTTACCTCCGGCGTCTGCCAGACCGGCAGGCCAAGGTTGCCGCGGGTGAAATAAAAATCCTCATCGTACAGTCCCGGCGGCAGGGAGGGGAGGTGGAGCTTGCGGTACGTGCCGAGGATTTTGCCGTCCGGGCCGATCGCCGCGGTTGAGTTGTAGTATTTTCCCGATTTACTTTTTTCAAACAGGGAGGCAATAATCGTGGTTTTGGTGTCGCGCGCCAGGCGGCCGAGCACAGTCGTAGTCGGGCCGGGGATGGTTTCGGCCAGCGCGAAATGTTTTTTGTTTCGCCCTTGGCAAAAATACGGTGACAAAAAAAGCTCGGGCAGACAAATCAGCCGAGCTCCCGCATCGGCCGCTCGGGTAATTCGTTTGATGGCGTTGTCCAGATTGGTTTTCGGATCACGGTCGCAGCGCATCTGCAGGAGGCCGATAGTAATTTTCTTCTTCATAGGATGCTTACCAACCGAAGAGTCGGGCGACGTCATCGGCCGTTTCTTTGCGGCGGATGATTTTAATTTCGGCGTTATTGGCGAGGAGTTTGACCGGCGAAGACAGGAGACAATGGTGAGAGGCCAGCGCGTCTTGGTAGGCGCCGGAGTCAAAAATTGCCAGGTACAGGCTGTCCTCCCCCTCTGTTTCCTCGGGCAGCTGCGGCAGGAGGACATAGCTTTGCTGACCCGTGTATTTGTCATCAGAGTCGCAAGACATGCCAGCCAGCCATGTTTGCACCCGCTGGCGGCTGTTCATATAGTTCGCTGGCACCACATGCCATTTCTGGTGAATGGCCCAGGTGTCTAGAAGGTCATTCATGAAGCTGCCGTCAATGACATACCACTTGCGTTTGCTCTTGGCGATTTCCTTTTCACAAATGACGCGGTAAATGGTTACCTGCGCCGGCGCCACGATATAGCGACCCCATTCGCAGGCGATGTTGGGCGGGGTAATGCTGTTTTTCTCACAAAAATGAGAAATAAATTTAATAATGTCTTTGATCAACGTGTCTACGCTGTACTTATATTTACGGTCATAGGGAATGGGCATGCCGCCGCCGATATCCAGGGTATCCAGCGACGGGTTGATTTTTTTCAGCTGGGCGTAGACTTCCATGGATTTACGAATCGGCTTGAGGATGTCGCTGAGCGTCTCAATCTGTGAGCCGATGTGGTAGTGCAGGACTTTGAGATTTTTTATTTTACCCAATCGTTTAATTTCTTGTTCGCTCAAGCCAAACCGATCCACCGTGCGATCCCAGTGTGAGCTGACGCGCGCATCCACATCCAGGCGAATGCCGACGTTACCGCGGTACTTGGCCAGGTAGTTGTACTCGTGCGTGTCCTCAATGATAGGGATAATATCCAGATTCTGTTTCTTCAGCTCGGTGATCAGATCCAAATATTCTTTGGTTTTCGGTCCGTTGCAGAGCACTTTGATTTTTTTGTTCAGGTTACCGCGGTTCCACATTTTTTGGACCAGGCGCAGCTCGTTGGCCGAGCCGGTTTCCAAATTAGCCCCTTCCGTTACTAGCGGCAGGATGAATTCTTTATTCTGATTGACCTTCATTGGGTAGTGGTAAAAAAATTTGCCCGGGTAGCGGCTGATTTTAATATATGAATTGAACAGGTTAATCAGCTCTTCCAGTCGCTCTTCTAGAATGTACGGGAAAAAAATTTCCGTCGGCGAGCCGTATTTTTTGACCAGTTGTATCAGGTCATACTGGTAATTGCCCTCTTTGACGGTCAGGTGGTCGTTGGCGTTAATATCAAAATAATGGGTATTGAAATCTCGGATACCTAGTTTCCAGAATTTTTTTAAATTTTTGTGACCGTTACCCTTTTTACCTTTTTTCATTCTGATTGTTCCACGACAACGGAGGAGGAATGGTTATTTTTTTGAAGTTAGTGCGCGCTGGTCGTTCACGGCTTGTTCGGCCAGTTAGTATTGCTTAGTGAATACCTATAATTCTACTAAATAGGCGAAAGAAATGCAATGGGTTGGGGGTGGCTGGGCGGGTGGTGGCTGGCGAGCGGGAGGGAGTGGGTGGATGGGCGGGTTCAAAATTCCAATACCCAATAAATGCCAAAGTTCAAAATCCAAATGACAAATCAATATCAAATGTCAAAGCACCAATGCCAAAAGCCTGGATATTTGACATTTGTCATTTGATATTAGACATTTTGAATTTGGATTTGGGACTTAATTTTGCCTGGGGATTGGTTTACCCGCCCCAGGGGTCAGTGGGGGTCATTTTTTTGTCCTAATTGTAGCTAAGGAGTGGTACATTTTGAGTTATCCACCGTTGAGGGTATTGTGCCGATGTGCTATAATAGATACAGAGTTTCTCAACTTAGAAATTTGTAAGCCCTATGGCCTTTTTTCAACCCTAAAAAATTAGGCCATTTTAAAACTCTCCAAAAAAGATATGCCTACCACGGACAGGTATACAAAAAATTGGCTGAAGTTTGCTCTTGGTTTTGTTATTTGCGTGCTGATTCGGTTGATGCCTTGGCGGCCGGCTAATATTGAGCCAATTCTTGGGACGCAGATGCCGTTCAGTAAGGCCTATGGCGCTCTGGCCGGTTTTTTGTTTGCTTTTTTTAATATCGTCGTGTTTGATTTACTGACTCGTAAGCTCGGCGTCTGGACGCTCTTGACTGCCGGCACCTATGGTCTGCTCGGTTTGGCTGCGGCGTGGTATTTCGCTCGTCGGCCGGCTGATCGTTGGCACTATGCCAAGTTTGCCATTGCTGGGACGTTGTTTTTTGACGCGGTAACGGGCTTGAGTCTGGGGCCGTTGTTTTTTGGCCAGCCGTTGAGTGAGGCGTTTTTTGGACAAATTCCTTTTACCGCGCGCCACCTCTTGGGTAATCTCCTGATGGCGCTGATGCTAAGCCCGTTGATCTACCGCTTCGTGATTCAGAACCCGGTTTTGGAAAAATTTGGACAATTAAAATTTTTGACTAAGAAATCCTAACCAGCCTCCCTATGGTCAGCGCCAAGAAGTCGGTCGTATTAAAGAACATCCAAAAGCGCGATGGCAATATCGTGCCGTTTGACAGCGCGCGGATTGAACACGCAATTTTTCGGGCTATGACCGCATCGGCGGAAGGGAGTGAGGCCGACGCGACGCGGGTAACCGGCATGGTTTTGGATTCTCTGGTAGCTCTCCAGCAGGAGCTGCCCGGCACCAAAGAGTTCATCCCGACGGTAGAAGTCATCCAGGATATTGTGGAGGCGCAGCTGATGGAGGCCGGGTTCACCAAGACTGCCAAGGCCTATATCCTCTACCGCCAAGAGCGTACGGCCATCCGGCGGAAAGTCGGTTTCGTGCCCGAGCGCGTCAAAGAGCTGGTGGCGGAGAGTAAGCAGTATTTCCGTAATTCGCTGGCTGAATTTGTCTACTACCGCAGCTACGCCCGCTGGATTCCCGAGGAAGGCCGGCGCGAGACCTGGATTGAGACGGTAGATCGCTACCTTGATTTCATGCATGAGAATCTCAATTCCAAGCTGACTGAAGCCGAGTATGCCGAGATCCGCGCAGCGATTCTCAAGCAAGAGGCCATGCCCTCCATGCGCCTGTTCCAGTTTGCCGGCAAGCCGGCGCGCCGCAGTAATGTCTGCGCGTATAACTGTTCATTCATTGCCCCGCGGAAATTGAGCGATTTCGCTGAAATTATGTATATTTCCATGTGTGGCACTGGCGCCGGCTGGTCAGTGGAGAGTCAGAATATCCAGGCCTTGCCGCAGATTAAACCCCAGATGGGCAAGAAACTGGCAACGTACGTCATCCCGGACAGCCGGGAAGGCTGGGCGGACGCCTTGACGCTGGGTCTGAAGACATGGTTTGCGGGTAAAGACATCAATTTTGATTTTTCTCTGATTCGTCCGGCGGGCAGCCGGCTCAAAACCATGGGTGGCAAGAGCTCTGGCCCGGAGCCGCTGCGTTCACTTTTAGAGTTCACCCGTGCGCGGGTGCTGCGTCGACAGGGGCGGCGTCTGACGAACATGGACGCGCATGACATTATTTGTAAAATCGGCGAGTGCGTGGTGGCCGGCGGCGTGCGGCGCAGCGCCATGATCTCACTGTCCGACCTGGATGATGAAGCGGTGCGTGACTGCAAGCAGGGGCAGTTCTACCTCTCGGAGAGTCAGCGGATGCTGGCGAATAATTCGGCCGTCTATGCCGACCAGCCGACCAGCACGCAATTCATGGACGAGTGGATCGCCCTGATGAAGAGCGGCAGCGGCGAGCGCGGTATTTTTAACCGCGGCGGCCTCTTGAAGACGCTGCCGAAGCGGCGGCTGGATCAGTACAAGCACAAAGCGTATCCGGCCTGGGGCACCAACCCGTGTGGTGAAATTATCCTGGAGTCAAAAGAATTTTGTAATCTTAGTGAAGTGGTGGCCCGCGCTGACGACACCGAGGCGACGTTGCTGAAGAAAGTGCGTATCGCCACTATTCTCGGCACCTACCAGGCGTCGCTGACTTATTTCCCCTATTTATCGGCCGAGTGGAAACAGAACTGCGAGCGTGAGGCGCTGCTCGGCGTCTCCATCACCGGTCAGTGGGACTCGGCGGCAGTGCGTCGACCCAAGGTGCTGCAGAAGTTAAGAGCGGAAGCAATCCGCGTCAACAAGCAGTACGCCAAACGGTTCGGCGTTAATGTGTCCACCTGCATCACCTGTGTCAAACCATCCGGTACCGTGTCGCAGACCGTGGACTGCGCCTCCGGCATGCACCCGCGCCATTCGCCGTACTACATTCGCCGGGTGCGCATCTCCGCTACCGACACCCTCTTTAAGATGCTGCGCGATCAGGGCGTGCCCTACTACCCGGAGGTTGGCCAGACACTCGCCAAAGCCACCACCTTTGTTTTAGAGTTTCCGATGAAGGCGCCTGACGGCGCGATCTGCCGCGATGACCTGACCGCGCTGCAGCAGCTGGAGCACTGGAAGATCGTTAAAGAGCATTACACCGAGCACAACCCGTCGGTGACGATTTCCGTGGGTGAGAATGAGTGGATCGCGGTGGCCAACTGGGTCTATGAACACTGGGATCTGGTTGGCGGACTGTCGTTCCTGCCGCGTTTGAACCACGTTTATCAGCTGGCGCCGTATGAAGCCATTAATCGTGAGCGCTATGAGGAACTACTGAAAAAAGTGGAACATTTGGATTTTTCCAAAATTGTTACCTACGAGTCGGAGGACGCCACGGAGCTCAAGCGTGAGTTGGCCTGCGTTGGCGGCTCGTGTGAATTGTAACTTTTTGATATATGGCTCTGTATACCGGCAAGGGCGACGACGGCACGACCAAACTGTTTGACTGTCCGTCAGGCAGCCGTCTGAGTAAGAGCGCTAAAGCCGTTGAGGCGCTGGGTAATGTGGATGAGCTTAATACCATCGTGGGTTTGGCTCGCGCCTTGAATCGTGATGAACCGGCTCACCTGACGCTGGATGGCGCCGAGGTACGGTATACTGATATTTTGATGAAGGTGCAGCAGCAGCTGTTTATTGTTCAGGCTGATTTGGCTGGCGCGGACAAGAAGATCACGCCGGAACATTTGGATTATTTGGAGCGAGTGATTGCCGCGGTGACTGCTCAACTGCCACCACCAACCTCTTTCGTCTTGTCTGGAGGCAGCCCGATGAGCGCCATCCTGGACCTGGCGCGGACGGTTACTCGGCGGGCGGAGCGCTCCATCGTGGCGGTGAATGAAGAAGGGATCAGGCCGGTGAGCGCCACGACGTTAGCTTTCATGAATAGATTATCCAGCCTCTGCTACGCCTTAGCGCGGTACGCCAACTACCAAACGGGGTTGACTGAAATTGCCCCGACCTACCAATAGACTTATTAATTTTTTTACAAATTCATAAAAAAAAATATGAAAACAAAAAAACAATCGTCCCGCGCGGCTCATCAGCAGAACATTGAGATTGATAAAATTCTTGAGAATCCCAAGCGGTTGGAAATTCTCAATTTACTTCGCGAGCAGGAAATGTCGGTGGATGAACTGGCTACCAAGCTCGGCCTTGCTAAAACAAACTTGGTACAGCATCTCGCGTTGTTACGTTATACTCAGCTCGTGACGGTGCGTCGTGAGGGCACCGCTGCGTTCTATACTACCGTGGCCGCCTATCGTGGAGCCTTATCAGGTTCTGTATCAGTTGCCTAGCTTTGCCGCCGCGTAAATTTTATAATCTGCAATACCTCAGATGGTTATTCTGAGGTATTTTTAATCCTCTGATTACTTACATTAAATCATAAATCCAAAATTTTAAATCCTAAATAAATTCTAAAATCTTAAACTAAATAAACTCACGGTTTTGAAATTAAAATTTATGATTTATTTAGGATTTAAAATTTTGGATTTAGAATTTAATTTCTGGTTGTGTCCCGCTACCGTCCTGGCCGCGCCCCGCATTGTGCGGGGCGGGCAGGCCGAACCCCACCCATCAGGGCCTGGTTCCACTAAGTCACCACGAAGTGAGCCCTTCAGGGCCGATGGCCGGACTTATATTGTTGTTCTGTTGAAAATATTGATCAAACAGATAGAAGGTTTAATTTCTTTGCCTGTTGAGCAGAGACAAGGTATACTTTAGTGATGAACATTGCTTTAATTAAATTAACCACCCGCCATTCCCCCCTATTTTATAAATGGTGGAATGATCCGGTTTTGAGACGATTGACGTCAGAAACCAAGGAATTGGTATCTCAGGATGAGATTAACAAAATTCTAGGCCGTCATCTGTTGGACCGCAACAGCTTTGATTTTATTATTACCGCTGACGCAAAATCCATCGGTCACATTTTAATTCAACGAAAAAAGAATAAGAAAAATTTTGAAATTTATATCGCTATCGGCGAGAAGCGCTATTGGAACAAGGGTATTGGCACGATCGTTATGAACCGAGCCTGCCGTTGGTTTTTTAAAAATTTCCTCAAAGAAACATCACTGACATTGCAAGTCCTCGTTCATAACCGTAGGGCTATTCAGTGCTATGAGAAGGTTGGTTTCAAAAAAATAAGAACTGTCCATCATAGGAAAATGTCAGACACCTGGCTGATGATTAAAACAAGAGAATGAACTTTTTTGAAGCTGGTAATAAAAAATTACCCCAGCTCAAGTCGGCAACGGCGATTTTTTAACACTCATTTGTTACAGAGGGAGCGCGGCTTTTAAGGCCTCACGGACAGTTTCCAGGTCCGCGCGGATGGCGGCTTCATTACGCTGCGGTGTTGGTTGACGGACGGCCTTCATCAGACGATCGAGCGCTGGCATAATTTCCGGCGCGACTTCTTCACCCAGGCGGGCGGCCAGCTCCACTAAGACTTTTGCGATCTCTTCCAGAGCAAAAATGTTGCCCATAGTATTATCCTTGTCTGGAGAATTGGGATCAAAAAAGGCTTCTTCGGTCTCATTGAGCGCGTCCAGTACCGCCTCGGGCGACTGAAAGACAATCGCTTCATCGCTTGACTCGGGAATGCCGCCCCGGCCGCCAAAATCAGGATTGGTACCCTCGTAGGGATATTCGTGGTTCATAGCGGTAAATTTTTTACTCCACCGCAGTATAGCATAAAAACATTAAAACACAAGAACATTAAAACAAATTACGGGTTTTATGTTTTTATATTTTGGTGTTTTCGTCGCCTTTTGGGATCAGTCGTTGACAGCTGTTGGGATGAACGATAGGATGAAATATATTAGAGCACAGAGCTCAAAGCTCATAGCACAAAGCTATGCGCTCTGAGCTTTGTGCTATGAGTTATTTTATGCCAACCTGTAAAAATTGCAATCAACCCTTTACCATTACCGAGTCCGATCGGCAGTTTTATCATAAACTGAATGTGCCCGAGCCGACGCACTGTCCGGACTGCCGGACGCAGCGGCGGATGGCGGTGCGTAATGAGAAGACACTGTGTCAGCGCACCTGCGACCGTTGCAACAAAAATGTACTGTCGATGTATTCATCGGATCAGCCCTTCCCCGTGTATTGCCGTGACTGCTGGTATGGCGACGCTTGGGGCGCGGAGAACTATGCTCAAGAGTATGATTGGTCGCGGCCGTTTTTTGAGCAATTTGCTGAATTGCAAGGGAAGATTCCCCGGCCGAGCACTTTGGGGAATGGTCTTATTGTCAACAGCGACTACTGCAATTATTTGGGTGACGCCAAAAATTCGTACCTCTGTTTCGGCAGTATTTTTATTGAAAATTGTCTCTATGGCAATCCCTATTATTCTAAAGACTGCGTTGACAGTTTTCTGATCCGCGATTGCGAACTGTGCTACCAGTGTATCACGTCAGAGCATCTGTATAATTGTTTCTACTGCCTGGACTGTTTTGACAGCAACAATTTGTATTTTTGTTATGATTGCAAGGGCTGCTCGGAGTGTTTTGGCTGCGCCGGGCTGCGAAATGTGAAATACCATTTGTTTAATCAAGCGGTCGGCGAGGCGGAGTATCGTAAATTTTTTGGTACTTTTGACTTTTGTAACCCGGAGAATGTAGCGGCTGCCCGAGAGAAATTGCGGAAAAATACATTGGCTATGCCACACCGATACTATCAGGGCGTGCGTAACGTCAATGTCAGCGGTAATTATATTAATGAAAGCAAAAACACTCTGGTGATGTTTGACGTGAAACGCTGTGAAGATTCCAACTACTGCGCGCAGGTGATTGACCTGAAAGACTGCTATGATAATAATTTCACGGAAGAAAATGAGCTCTGCTGCGACTACATCAGCTCTTGGAAAAATTATCGCACGTTGTATTCCATCTCCTGCTATCAGTGCAGCAATGTTTACTACAGCGACCTCTGCGAGGGCAGCGGCGACTTGTTTGGCTGCTGCGGACTGCGCAAAAAACATTTCTGCATCCTCAATAAACAATATACCGAGGCCGAGTATCGGGATATGGTGGCCAAGATTATTGAACAGATGTCCGCCCAAGGCGGATCCGCCTTGGGCGGAAAAACTACCGGCGAGTGGGGAGAGTTTTTCCCGGTTCATAAGTCACTGTTCGCCTACAACGAAACGGTGGCGCAGGAATATTTTCCTTTGACGAAAGAGCAAGCGCTGTCTAAAGGTTGGGCCTGGAAAGACCCGGATCTGCGGGATTATCAACCGCAAACCTATACTGTGCCCGCTCAAATCGCTGATGTTCAGGATGATGTTTTGCAAGCATTACTCGCCTGTCAGAGCTGTCGCAAAAATTTTAAAATTACCAAGCAAGAATTAGAGTTTTACCGTAAATTTAATTTGCCCGTTCCCTCCGTCTGTTGGTTTTGCCGTCACTTGGAGCGGATGCTAGAGCGAAATCCGCGGCGGCTGTGGCACCGCCAGTGTATGAATCAGGGCTGTGCCAATGAATTTGAAACGACATATGCGCCGGACCGGCCGGAAAAGGTGTTTTGCGATGAGTGCTACAAAAAAGAGATATACTAGCTGACTACGAATGTACGAATTATTATGAATATACGAATAAAGCCTGAATAGCCCGTTCCTCTCCTTTCCTCGCCCCGCCCCGCCCCGCCCCGCACAATGCGGGGTGCGGGGCGGGGCAGGGGGAGTTACGGTGGGGTATTCATATATTTTCTAAACGAACAACGCTCCGCTGATGGCGGAGCGTCTTCTTGTGCGCGGTGGAGTGTGCGGGCGGCTTACGCCGTTTCATCACGGTCCAGCCAGATCCTGACGGTGGGGACAATGCCGCCATGAGGGACGGCGGTGCCGACGAGCACCAGAGCGAAGCCGAACCAACCGGCGAAGGTCAGGTCCCACCAGTATTCCATGATGGTGACACTGGTGAAGCCGGGATTGTTCGGCATTGGCGTGACGAAGTTGATGATCGTTGCCAACAGCCAGAGCAATAGGATGAATATTCCTATGTTTCGTATCGTCTGGCCGGTTTCCTGAGTGAATAACTGAATCATCGGATCCTCCAATCTAAATGAGTTGATGTTTGATATTATCTCTATAGTATCACCCTTGTCAATGTTTTATAGTTTACAATCCTGCTTTTACCAGGTAGTATACTACCGTTATGGCGGATCAACAGACAAAAGATAATTTGAATTTTTGGGCTGATTTGCCGCGGCCGTTTTTCATGCTGGCGCCGATGGCCGACGTGACGGACGTGGCGTTCCGCCGGATCATTGCTAAATATGGCAAGCCGGACGTGATGTATACCGAGTTCGTCTCCGTTGACGGGCTGTGTTCACCACAGGGCCGGCCAAAGCTGCTGATTGACTTAGCCTACAGTGACATTGAGCGACCGATTGTGGCGCAGATATTTGGCTCAAAGCCGGAGAATTTTTTTCAAGTAGCGCAGTTGATCAAGACACTTGGTTTTGACGGTATTGATATTAACATGGGCTGTCCGGAGCAGAGCATTAACCGCAAGCAGTGCGCGGGGGCGGAATTGATCCGCCATCCGGAACTGGCCGCCGAAATCGTGGCCGCGACCAAAGCGGGCGCGGGTGGATTGCCGGTATCCATTAAAACCCGTATTGGCTACTTCCAAGATGACACCGCCACCTGGATCCCGGCACTCTTAAAAATGCAGCCGAAGGCTTTGATTATTCACGGCCGGACCAAAAAAGATATGTCTAAAGTGCCCGCGCGTTGGAGCAGTATCGGTCGGGCAGTGGAGTTGGCGCGTGGGAGTGGTGTGCTGATTGTCGGTAACGGTGACGTGAATAGTTTAGCCGAGGCTAAGGCTAAAGTGGCGGAATTTGGCGTGGACGGCGTCATGATCGGCCGCGGTATCTTTGGCAATCCCTGGCTGTTTACCGGTCGGTCTGGCTCTGAAACACCCTTGCCGCAGAAACTGGCGGTGATGGTGGAACACGCGTATCTGTTTGAAGAACTGTTGGGCCAGCACAAACCGTTCGCCATCATGAAAAAACATTTTAAAGCCTACGTCAGTGATTTCCCGCATGCCAGAGAGCTGCGGGCAGGGCTGATGGCGGTGAAGAGCGCGGCGGAGGCGGAGGTGTTGGTTCAGAGAGAATTACAATTTAAGAATAGACCTACTGATTAAAGATTTACGCCACTTCGCAAATTCCCCAATCCCCAAAGAATTAGGCTCTGGCGAAGTTGCACAAACCGCAGACTATTAAAAAGTATTGATTGTAATTTTCAAGGTGTCCACGGAAACGATCAG
>JACRDY010000021.1 GCA_016218485.1 Candidatus Falkowiibacteriota bacterium | reverse complement strand
TGTGAATGGAACTGTCGAGGGACGAGGTGAGGTGATATATGACTCAACAAAAACAAATCCGGATAAAATGATCCAAGCAATTTTGCCCTACAAAGGTACGACGCTAACTGATGAAAAGACAAAATCAACCGAGCTTACTCCACTCTCTAAAACTTTCAGCTTGTAGCTTTTTGTCCGCCAAAAATTCGCCAGCCCAAGCGAGGGCGCGGCGGAAGGGGGGTGTGGGGGGAATTCCGCCGCGCCCGAGCGGGAACATCAGCACGCCTCCGCCTGCTTGATCAGAGCAGAACGCCGAAAGCAAAATTTTCTTTTTCCTTTTAGAAGAAAATTGGTGGCGCGCGCAAAAAAAGAATCGTAAAGAAAATTTTGCTTGAGGCGTAGTCGCCGCTTTGCGGCGGCGCGGAGGCGTTCGTCAAAGTCAGAGATTTTTGCTAAAATAGGTTCGAGCGTGGTTGTATAGATACAAGTTATTTCATGAGTGAGGGTTTCTTGTCCGCCGTAGCGAAGCGAAGGCGGAGATTCCCGCCCTCGGCACCAAAATCTGACTTTCAGAAAATTGATCGACTTTTTCGTTGGCATGCTCAGGCTATTATTGTATGGCGCACCACAATATTGAAATTGAAATTAAAGTGACGGTTGAGCATATTGAGCCATTGGTAGCGTTTTTAGAAAAAAACGGCCAACGCCAGCCGGAGCAGCATCAGATGGATGAATATTTCTGTCCGGCGCACCGAGATTTCCTCAAGGATCGGCCGGTGAAGGAGTGGCTGCGGCTGCGGGACGCCGATGGCCAGTCTTCTGTAAATTACAAAAATTGGCATTTTGATGCCAAGGGAAACAGCCACCACTGTGATGAGCTCGAAATCCAGTGTGATCGTCTCGACCACATGCGGTCAATTTTTGCGGCCCTGGACTTTCGGTCCATTGTCGTGGTTGATAAGCTACGACAAACCTGGATATACCAAGATTATGAAGTGGCGATTGATTCAGTAGCCAATCTCGGAGAGTTCGTCGAAATTGAATATGTTGGTACAGACGCGACGGCTGACCCGGAGCCGATCACTGAAGCAATGGTTAATTTTTTGAAAACAGTTGGCTGCGGAGAAATTGTCCGAGATTATGGCGGGTATCCGTTTCTCCCGCTTTTCCTGGAAGAAAAACAGAATGCAATACAGTAATGCTATGGGTGTTTGAAAAATTTCTCTCCGGCGTGGTTTGGTGGTTCATCCAGCTTGTCAATCCGCGCATTTATTGCTAGGGTCACTATAGGACTTTAACCAGTCGGCGCGTAACGCGCGCAGGAGGTGATAACATGGCATGGCGGACGGGAGTTTGTTTGGTGCTGGCGCCGGGTGTTCGGATTCCTGTTTGGATACGGCTCTATACCGGATTTTACCAGGTCGGAAGGATGCTCTGGTCTGGCGCTGATGGACGCACGGTGCGGATGCGGTATCTGGATCTGTGGCGGTCCAGAGCCAGTTTTTTCCCTGGCGGCTCGGTGGGAGTTTCGCTGCCGGGTATGGGTGGTTCAGTGATCGGGTTTGGGCCGCGGGCAGTGCGGGAAATTCGGACGCTCGGTGGCCGGCTCATCAAGAGCAACCACTACCTATGCCGGCGCTGTGGTGCGATCGCGAAAGACGTGACCACCAGGACCGCGTCAACGCGTGAAGGAGCCCAGCCGGGTCTGTATCATGGCACATTCCACTGTGCCGCGTGCGATTACACCTGGACGCTGCCGAACATCTGAAGCGTTCGTTCAAGGGGGAGCTGTCGATCCGGGCGACCGTTGATCGACTTTTTTTATAAAAAAACCGGGCCAGTTGACCCGTTTTTTGGTGACGACATATGTGGTCGTCATAGATGGAGTTCACCACCGCACGAGCGTGAGTGTCGCGAAGCCGGTGGAGGGGTAGCCTAGTTGAGTGATCGTTGCCCGGTACTCTGGCGCGCGGTAGCTGATTGAGCGCCGGAAGGACGGTTGAGCGGGTACGGGCAGCGCGGTGAGTTCGCGGATCCACACCCTGGTGTCGCGATCGTCCATCTCGTGGTGTATCAGGCTGAGGAATAGTCGCATTCTCTGCTCTTGTTGCACTTTCAGCGAGATGAGTACGAGCGGTCCCATAGCTTTCTGGTTGGTGGCCGCTTGGTACAGCAGGTCGGCTTCAGCGCCGATGGCCATATCCGGCTGGATTATTTGGATGACCTCCGGAGTGGCCACAGAGCTTTTGATGAGCATCATCGTCGGCGGTTCATCCGCCATCGCCACTATACAGGAAGTGGCTTGCACGAGCATGATGACGGTGATGACGATCAGGTAACGAATCGGTTTCATCAGCGCCTCCTTGGGGGTTTGCACCGGACGGGATTGTCCTCTTTTCACTATAGCAAATCTGGTACTCTTGAGGGTAATTTTTGTCAATAACTTTTGTCAATAACGAGTTATTGGTTAGTTGTGGCAGGGCTTGTTTTTTTGCTTAAAAAGGGCTAAAATGAAGGAGAAAATAGTTACAAGTTGAAAGTTATAAAGTTGCCAGTATGGGACTTTATAACTTTCAACTTTATAACTTTATAACTTTCAACTTACTTATGCCCGAAGATGTTACCACGCAAGCCGTTGACGACCGCGTCGTTGACCCCGCCGAAACGCCTGAAGAGCAGTCTTTTGATATTGGACTCCGGCCACAGAGTCTGGCTGAATATATTGGCCAGGAGAAGATTAAGGGTAATCTTGAGATTTTTATGGCGGCGGCCAAAAAGCGCGGCGAGCCGATTGAGCATGTGCTCCTGTACGGTCCGCCCGGACTGGGTAAGACCACGCTGGCGCACATCATCGCCAAAGAAATGGGCGTGAACATCCGGGTGACGAGCGGCCCGGCGATTGAGCGCAGCGGCGACCTGGCCGCGATTCTGACCAACCTGGAAGCGGGCGACATCTTGTTTATTGATGAAATTCATCGGCTCAATAAGGTGATTGAGGAAGTGCTATACCCGGCCATGGAGGACTACGCCCTGGATATTGTGATTGGTAAAGGACCATCGGCGCGGACGCTGCGGCTGAACCTGCCGAAGTTTACCATCATTGGCGCGACCACCAAGATTGGCGCGCTGTCTTCACCGCTGCGCGACCGGTTCGGCAATACCTATCACTTGGATTTTTATGCTGCTGATGACATTCATCAGATCATTCAGCGCTCGGCTAAGATTCTAAAAACCGAGCTCAATGACGAGGCCTCGCAGGAGATCGCCAAGCGGGCGCGCCGCACGCCGCGGGTGGCCAACCGGCTACTCAAACGGGTGCGGGATTATGCGCAGGTCAAAAAAGATGGTACGATAGACCAGGACATTGTTCATGAAGCTTTGGGTCTCCTGGAAGTGGATAGGCTCGGGCTGGACGCGGTGGATCGCCGGCTGTTGCAGGCAATTATTGAGAAATTTGGCGGCGGGCCGGTTGGTTTAAACACCCTGGCGGCGGTTATTTCCGAAGAAGTGGAAACCATAGAAGATGTTTACGAGCCGTTTCTGATGCAGCTGGGATTTTTGGCTCGTACCCCGCGTGGCCGCGTGGCCACGGACTTGGCTTATGAGCACTTGGGTAAGAAGCCGGCGGCGGGCCGGCAGAACGGACTGGGCGTTTAAAAAAGAGAAATAAGATTTAAGAATGGTGAGTTAATTCTTAAATCCTAAATCTTATTTCTTAAATCTGTTATGACCATCTCCCTCTCCATCTTCCTCTACCTCTATCTAGCGCTGTTGGCCGTCTTTTGCTTTTTTGCTTTTTTTAGTCTCTACCACATGATTCGGTTTTCCTTCTGGGGCTTTACCTCATTCTTCGCGACATTTCTCTTCATTGCCGTGGTGGTGATTGTTCTATTTATTTCTTTTGAGCACATCCAGCAGGCGGACTGGCAGCAGACGTTTACCTGGCAATTTGACGTTTTGCATCTTGACTTTGGTCCGCAGGGCGAGCCAGGGGTTATCAATAGCGCTTTCCAAGAAGAATAATTGAGATGGTTATGATTGCACCAAGAATTCGCGCCGCGCTGTATCTGCCGCACCCGGCCAAGGGTGAGCGTATAGAGTTCATTCTCCGGCGCCACTCATTGACCTTGCTGGTGACGACGCTCGGCTATCTTGTTTTGCTGATTGTACCGTGGGTCTTCCGTTGGTTTATGGAGCAGAATTTCACCGATTTTTGGCGCCATCCGTTTTTCAGTGAAATTATTTACCTCGGCGGCAGTGTCTATGTTTTGTTTATTGTTCTTTTTTTCTTTACCAGTTTCATTGATTACTGGCTGGATGTCTGGGTGGTGACCAGTGAACGTATCATCGGGATGGAACAGAAAGGTATTTTTTCCCGGACCTTTGCTGAACAGCGGCTGGATCAGCTGCAGGATGTCAGCTCGGAGGTTCAGGGATTTTTTCCGACTGTTTTCCACTATGGGAATGTCATGGCGCAGGCGGCTGGTACCCAGCAGAACGCCGTCTTCAAAGAGGTGCCGCACGCTGACATGGTGGCGCGGCGCATCATGGAATTGATGGAGGAGTCTCGACGCAAGCAGCAGGGGAAGTAACAGTAATAATCCTGGGACAGCGTTTTGTCGCGGGGTTTTTTAAATAAAATTAAGAATTAAGATTAAAGATTTAAGAATAACTACACTACTTAGTTAACCAGGGTTTTAAAACCCTGGTTAACAACTCTTAAATCTTAATTCTTAAATCCTAAATCTCAATAGTTAGCTTGCGAGCGAGAAAAATGTTAAAATAAGATTAAGAATTTATGTCTCTCACCCGTACGATCGCCCATCCTCCCGAGGCGGATGAGCTCACGTTGCAGCGTTTATAGAATTCAGTTTAGATGTATCATGGAGTGGGTATGCCATCATTAACCAGAATAATCGCCCAAAATACCGTAATTCAAATCGCCGGCAAAGCCGTGTCCATGGTGTTTGGTTTGCTGACCGTGGGAGTGATGACGCGCTACCTCGGGCAAGAAGGATTCGGTCAGTACACCACGGTGGTGGCGTTCCTGCAGTTTTTCGGCATCGTGGTGGATTTCGGTCTGGCGGTGATTATTATTCAGCTGATTTCCGCGCGTCCGGCCGAGACGGAAAAGCTGGCCAGCAATATTTTTACCTTCCGGCTAGTCAGCGCCGTGATGCTGTTCGCTCTGGCGCCGATCGTGGTTTGGCTATTTCCCTACCCGGCGGTCATTAAGTGGGGAGTGGCCGTGACCGCCGCGGCGCTGCTATTCACTTCTCTCAATCAAATTGTGATCAGCCTGTTTCAGCGGGAGCTGCGGATGAGCAAGGTGGTGGTTGCGGACGTGGTCGGTCGCGCGGTGATTTTTGCCGCCGCTGTCATAGCTGTTTATTTTAATTGGAGTTTGCTGGCAATCATGGCCGGGGTGAGCTTGGGCAACCTGGTTAATTTCGCTTTGACGTTTATTTGGTCGCGCTCCATTACCCGGATTCGGCTGGCCTTTGATTGGCCGGTGTGGCGTGAAGTCTTCCACAAGAGCTGGCCGATCGGCCTGTCGATTATTTTCAATTTGGTGTATTTTAAATTGGATACGGTGATTCTGTCACTCTATCGTAGTCAGGCCGAAGTCGGCGTCTATGGCGCGACCTACAAAGTTTTGGAAATTCTCTCCACCTTGCCGTATATGTTCATGGGGCTGATTCTGCCGCTGCTGTCCGCGGCTTGGGCAGAGCAGAATCGTGAGCGTTTCGTGGACATTATGCAGCGGACCTGGGACGTGATGCTGATCATGACCTTGCCAATGGTGGTCGGTGGGATGATTTTGGCGCGACCCATCATGGTGGCGGTGGCGGGCCCAGAGTTCGTCGAGTCCGGTCCGATTTTACAAATTCTCCTCTTGGCCACAGGCGCGATTTACTTAAGTACGATATTTAATCACGCGGTGATCGCTCTCGAGCAGCAACGGAGAATGCTCTGGGGGTTTGCCGCGGTGGCGCTGATTTCACTTTTCGGCTACTTTATGTTTATTCCCGTGTACTCGTACTGGGCGGCCGCCGGGTTTACTGTTGTGGCTGAAGTTTTGATTTTTATTATCTCAATGGTCGTGGTTTATCGTACGCTGCACCGGCTGGTCAGTTTGGCCAGTGTCAGCCGGGTAGTGGCGGCGACCGCGCTGATGGGCTTAGCCTTATACCTATTGATACTGATCCAGGCGCCGTTCTTCCTGATGCTATTGCTTGGCATCGTAGTGTATCTCCTGGTACTGTATGGGGTAGGGGGGATTACCAAGGGATTTATCAGGGAAATAGTGGGGAGATAGTTATTAGGTGCCAGCTAGAGAGTTGAAAGTTATCAAGTTATCAAGTTATAAAGTTAAAAGTTTTGTACTTTTAACTTTATAACTTTCAACTAATTTAACAATATAACAGTATGTTTTATCTGTTGGTCGGAATTTTCATCCTCTTCTTCGCCTACCTCTGCTGGCAGCATTTGGATTGGGCTTTTTATCTGACCATCATCTGCTTGCCGGCCTATGGCGTCAGATTCAGTATTGGCGCTTTGCCGCTGACACTTTTGGAGGTGATGATCGTGGCGCTGTTTGGCGTCTGGCTGATGAAGGCGTGGCACGATGAGCAGCTGCGCCCGAGTAGTAAATTTTTTGGAGTGGCGGCGGTTATTTTCGTTATAGCCACTATGGCTATGTTGGTCAGCCCGGATCTGCGCGCCGCGGCCGGTCTGTGGAAAGCCTACTTCCTGGAGCCGTTGTTGTTTTTTCTCGTTTTTAGCGGCTTCGTCAAAACTAAAGATGATCTGTACCGGACGATCATGGTGCTCGGTATACCGGCGCTGTACATTTCCACTTTTGCCATCGTCCAAAAATTAAATGACGGCTGGCTGGTGCCGTACCAGTACTGGTATTTGGGCGAGGGGCCGCGGGTAACGAGTTTCTTTAGCTACCCCAACGCCATTGGGCTGTTCGTGGCGCCGATCGTGGTGCTGTTTATCGGCTACTGGTATATCACCTTCCGGATTCGTGATTGGCCGGACACGATGTATAGCGCCGCGGTGATTATTACCGGCCTCTTGGCCATATACTGGGCGCATTCAGAAGGGGCGCTGGTTGGTATTATGGCCGCTCTCGTCTTTATGGGTTTGGCTGATCGGCGCTTTCGCTGGCTGACTATTGCCTGTGTGCTGCTGCTCTTGCTGGTCGTCGTCGCCGTTGGCGCCGGACCGGCCGCGTGGCAGAAGCTGACGCTCCAGGATTGGTCGGGCAGCGTCCGGCTGTCCATGTGGGGCGAGACAGCGCAGCTGCTGCAGGATCACTGGATTATTGGCGCCGGTCTGGCCGGCTACCCGGCGGCGCTCGTGCCGTACCACCGCGCCACCTACCTGGAAATTTTTCTCTATCCGCATAATTTTATTTTGAATTTTTGGGTGGAGCTGGGTCTGGCCGGTCTTTTAGCTTTTGGCTATATAACGGTGAAGTATTTCTGGCTGGCGGCGAGGCTGCTTTTTACCAGTCGCGAGTCCAAGATGCGTTTGGCCCTGGCATTATCCGGCGCCATGGTGGTGATTGTGGTTCACGGTCTGGTGGACGTGCCGTATTTTAAAAATGATTTGGCCGTGCTATGGTGGATACTGGTGGGAATGATGAGTACATTATCTGAGTCAGTATGAGTTTTGAGACGCCTCCAAGCACCACCCCGAATCCTCATCGGCGTTCTCGGTGGGTGAGAAGATTAGCGACGCCGTTGGCGGCCGCGACTGTTTTTGGTTTAGTCGGGCATAAAAAGTTTTCAACGCCTGGCGTGCCCGTCGTCCCTGAGGGGAGCAAGGTGGAATTGCCGGTTGATTTTGACAGATTAGTCAACACTGCTTCAGAGCGGATCGTCTCTGATTTTCCGGCATTGGGAGGTGAAGGAGTTGATTTGGATTTGGCCAATAACCGCGGGGCGTTTTTACATACTTGGACGACTGTTTTAGATGCGTACCAGGATGGCTGTGTCTACTATGGCGGTAAGGTCAATGAGGACATGTTTGAGCTGCATACGGCTGATGGAGATTCGTTTTTCATCACGGTAGATAATTTTATTGTTCGGCCGCAATTGAACCACACAGCGGTTCATCATACACCGTCAGAGGCGGGATCAAACGTCGTACCGCCGGTCAATTCCGCTGGTCAGTGGTGGGAGCAAGAATCTACTAAACTCACCGATGAAGAAATCACTGAACGTGCGGCGGTTCTGGCAGAGTTGGCAGCGGTGGAGGATCCGGATGATATGACATCAAACATTGATTTGATGGAGTCAATTAAGAATTCGCTGACTCCTGAGCGGCTCGCGCAGGTTCAGGTTATTCTCAATCAGACCGTACCGCAGGAGTATATGGGCAGGGTATTGTATCGCTTGAATCTATTGGGCCCTTCGCCGATCTATGACGAGAATATTATGTTTGAGGAATTTTTGAAAATGCAGCTTGAGTCAGTGTCGGCGGAGGATACAGAATAATAACCAATTGGTTTATGTCTACAGACAAAAAAATAGTTGAGGCGCTGCTAGCTAACGCCGGCGTGACGCTCAATGGCAGCCAGCCGTGGGATCCGCAGGTTCATAATGACCAATTTTATCGTCGCGTTTTGGCTCAAGGCTCTTTGGGTTTGGGTGAGAGCTATATGGACGGCTGGTGGGACTGCGCGCAGCTGGATGAATTTTTCCATAAAATTTTATTAATAGACATTGACCGTACGGTGCGCGGCAACTGGTGGTTAGGGGCGCGGTTGGCCATGCAGTACCTCGGCAATATGGGCCGGCGTACCAAAGCTTTTGTCATTGGTCAGCGGCACTATGACAAGGGTAATGATCTGTACGCCGCCATGCTGGACCAGCGCCTGACCTACACCTGTGGCTACTGGCCGAAAGCTCAAGACTTGGATAGCGCCCAAGAAGCCAAGCTGGATCTAGTGTGCCGCAAGATTGGCCTGCGGGCCAAGCAAACAGTGCTGGATATCGGCTCCGGCTGGGCCAGTTTTATGGGTTACGCTGCCGAGAAATATGACGCCATCTGTACCGGTGTGACCGTGTCTAAAGAGCAGAAAGTGCTGGCGGATGAACGGTACAGCCGTTTGTCAGTGAAGACGCTTTTGCAGGATTACCGTGACATCGCCGGTCAGTTTGACCAGGTGGTGTCTCTCGGCATGTTTGAGCATGTTGGCTACAAGAACTACCGGACGTTCATGGAGGTGGCGCACCGGGCGCTCAAAGACGGCGGATTGTTTCTCCTGCACACCATCGGCGGCAATCGTTCAGTCAAGGGTTTTGATCCCTGGATCGGCAAGTATATTTTTCCTAATTCCATGCTGCCGTCCATTCAGGAGATCAGCCGGGCGGTAGAGGGGCTGTTTGTGGTAGAAGATTGGCACAATTTTGGCGCGGACTATGACACTACCCTGATGGCCTGGTTTAAGAATTTTGATGCTGCCTGGTCGCACCTGAAGGGGAAGTATAGCCAGCGGTTTTACCGGATGTGGTCGTATTATTTACTCTCCTGTGCCGGGTCCTTCCGCGCGCGCAAGAATCAGCTGTGGCAGGTGGTGCTGTCAAAGCGCGGGGTGGCGGGGGGATACAAATCAGTGCGGTAATTTTAGACTACGAAGGTACAAATTCCATTAAATAGAGAGATACAGAGATAGAGAGATAAAATACCCACCCTATCTCTTTATCTCTTTATCTCTGTATCTCGCCCTTGCCTTCGCCGAAGCAAAGCTTCAACTTCGCGCAGGCAGGTAATTATTCGTAAATTCGTAGTCCCAGTAAATCCGTAGTTTTAGTACTATCCTAAGTATTGGGATTGTCTGATCAGCTGGTTTTTATTATAATAGTAGGAGACGTTTAATTCATCACTTTTATTCTATGCAGAATAGAAAAATATTTATCATCACTTTGACCTTGGCGCTGGCGCTGTCGGCCACGGCTGTGCTGGCGGAGGAGGGTAGTACTACCAATACCAACCGGCAGCGTCCGGGGCAAGAGCTCAAAACGCGACTGCAGGATCGCTGGAACAAGCAGTGTGAGACGTTGGAGGCGCGTGTTGATCTGCAGATTACGCGCTATGATAATAATAAAGGCAAGCACCTGGCAATTTACGACCGGATGAAAGAAAAATTAGCTAAGGTACTGGAGCGCGCTGTCGGCGCCGGCTATGACGTGGCGCAGCTGCAGGCTGATGTCGCCACCTGGCAGACTAAGATTGATAAGTTCAAGACTGATTATGCTGCTTATATTGATAAGCTGAAGGCCACGCAGAATTACGCCTGCGGCAATTCTCAAGGTCAATTCTTGGCGGCGCTCAAAGACGCCAAAGCCGCGCTGCGCGTAGTGCATCAAGATAGTATTGATATTCGTCTGTTTTACCAGCAGACCGTTTTGGCGGATTTGCGCGCGCTCAAAGCCCAGAAGACCGGCCAAACCGCTGACCGTCCGTCCAGTGATGAGGCCAACGGCGAGAGTAGCAGCAATGAATAATTATTAATCTTATTGACATATGAAAAATCATAAGATGGTAGTGACTGCTGTGGCGCTCGCGGCGCTGGCGCTACTGGTTAGCGGCTGCAGCCTCCCGGCGAATTTGTCGGTCACCGGTGATGACGAAGCAACGGTACAGGATGACCGTGGGGCTGCTGTTAACGCGCTCGTTAACAGCAGTGACAGCGCTCCGGACAACATCAACAGCGATGACGCTGTGTCAGGCAGCGGCAGCCTGGATATAGACAGCGAAATCAAAGGCTTGGATACGGAGATGACTGGGGTGAATAGTAATGACTTTGATCCCAATAGGCTGCCGGATGATGATAAAGGGTTTTAGCGAGACAATAAAAAACCCGGCTCCGCGAAACGGAGTCGGGTTTTTGTTATTTAGTAGCATTGTTTGAGTGGAATTTGTTCGACGGTCTCTTCCTTATGCCTTGTGAATGTCTTGTGAGAGGGGTGGGGTGTGGGAACGCGTCTTCTCCCCTGCCAAGGGGAGGGACAGGGTAGGGTGTTCGCTCCCACCCCCTCTCGCCTCCGTAAGCTTCGGCTCCGCCCCGAAGTATCGGGGCAGAGGCCTCAGCAACGGAGGCGTCTCCCCCTCTGGCAGGGGGAGACCAGCCCGCTTCCCGTTCTGTTTGATTTCAATGGTACATAAATCAAAAGTAACCAAAAGTCTCGGGGTGGAGCAGGCGCGTGCTCTGATGCTGCTCCGTGGTTTTCTATCCGCCTCGCCCGATAAGTAACCACCCTACTTATCCCACACTCCCTACGGCTGTTTTAACGAGGGCTCGGCTCGTCCGCCGCGGCGGACCGAACCCCACGCTACTTATTCTGTGAGAGTTTTGATTTGGGTTGATTTAGCTCTATGAAGCTGGTAAGATAGCTGTGTTTTCGTCAACTGTTAATGGTTAATTGTTAACTGTTATTTTGGAGAGGTGGCTGAGCGGTTGAAAGCGCGGCTCTCGAAAAGCCGTATGGGAGTAATCCCATCGAGGGTTCGAATCCCTCCCTCTCCGTTTTGAGAAACATATTCCATGCCCTTCTCCACCCTCCGCAACAGCGTACTCGCGCGCGCGCCGGTATTGCGCCAGATCATAGAGACCAGCGGCAAACTGCCGCTGAGTGTTTATTGTCAGCAGCATTTGGGCGGGCCGCCGAGGGTGTCAGCAGCGCGGCAGGAGGAGGTTTTTAGCGCGGTGAGGCAGTGTGTCAGCAGGGTGCTGGGCGCTTCGGCCGCTGCGGAAGCTGAAGCGCATCTGCGCCAGCACTATCTCGTGTCCACCGGCGATCACCACCATCCGTTGACGCATCCGTTCTCGCTCAATAGCGCGCTGTTGCGCTCGGCGGCTTTGCGTGGCGCGGGGCGGCGCAGTTTGGTGACTTTTTCCTGCGCCACGGTCTCCCTCAACAATTCATCGTCGCCGCGCGGGCTCCTGTATCACAGCCGCAGGTTGCAAGCGCACCGGCTGCCGCTGTTTAGCCTGCAGTACCGGCATCATCCGGTCTATGGCCTGCGCGCCTATACCGCGGTCGAGTTGGCGCGCGCCCGGCACATGGTTCAGGCTGAAAAAAATATTACGCCGGTTGATCGCGCGCTCTTGGATGAAATTTTGGTGAGCGTGTACGCTGATCCGGCAGTGCTGGCCTGCCAATACTACAGTGAGCAGATTACTCGCACCAATGCCGCCTTGTGGCGACGTTTGCCCGGCCAAGCCGACACCACGTTGATTTTTGTTCCGGAGGAAGATATGGTGAATGATCTCTTGGCGCGTTACCACTTAGCCGGTCAGAGTACGGCAGTTACCGCGCTTTTGACCGACCCGACGGCGGTGCAGCTGTTCTGTCAAGAATTCAACGGCGTGGCCGGGGCAGGCAGTTTGGATAGGAGTAAAGGTACAATACTATTCTGGGCTTTGCGTGAGGGGCAGCGCCTGGCGTTGTGGTTAGACGGCGACAGACTGGTCAGCGCCGATGGGCAGTATGCAGTCGCGCTGTCGGCTTCAGCTTTAACCCAGGCCTTGCAACAGAAAGAGTTGATGCCGAGCATGGCGCTGACATTTATTGTGCTGTCATTCTACTACGGGCTGACCTGCGGCGGCGGATTTTTTCAGGGCAGCTACTTGGCACAGATGCGGCAGGCCTATGTACGGCTCTTAAGCGCGCTTCGTGCTTCCGCCGAGGACACGGCGGCGGCGAGCGCAGCCGCGACTGACCGGATTACCGCTGACCTGTCATTCATTCATTTGGCCAAGGGGAGTGACTTGACGCTGGCCAGCGCTTTGGATTTGCTGTTGTACCAGGATGATCAGACACCGACTCGCCTCGTCGCGTTGATGGAGCGCTGTACCTTGGCTGAAGCCATTGATCAGCTGATGCCGCTGTTTTATACTATTTTTTATCACACCCCGCCGCCGGTGTCGGCGCCGCGGCCAGCCTATGATGCTTTACTCTATGTTTAATCAAACCCGCTGTCTCGCTTGTGGCAATAATCCCACGCCGCACCTACTGACCCGTTTGAGCCAAAACATGACACTGCGCTTGATACCGTTCAATACCTGGTTGGCGAGTGTTCGCGTTTTTACTTTTTTTAATATCGTGACTGATTGGCTGCTGCGTCTGATGTTGGTTTTTTTCCGTGTCATCGGGTTGCTGCGGGTCAATACTGATCTGGAGCGCGCGGTTGGCCTGCGCGGCAGAGCGCTGTGGCAGGAAGCGGCGCGGCGCGGCATTCCGATGCACAGTTTTTTCTTTCTCAATAAACCGGTGGACGTCTACACCGCGGTCGTGCGCGGCAAAAAGATTTACTTTAATGGCCTGCCGCGGCCGACCCGCACGCCGTACGCTTCAGAATGCTGGATTGATGACAAAGCGAGATTGCGCGCTGTTTTAACCACTGCCGGGCTGCCGGTGGCGCGGGGCGGAGTGTTTTCTGATTTTTCGTCGCTGCTAGCGCTGTATCGGACGCTGCCTAAGCCGGTGATTATCAAGCCGCGTATTGGCTCGCGCGGCCGGCATACGACGACGCGCATCAGTGACGAGCAGTCGCTGCGCCTGGCTTTTGATCTGGCCAAACAGCTGTGCCACTGGGTGATACTGGAAGAGCACCTAGTGGGTAGCGTGTACCGCGCCACGGCGATTGATGGCGCGCTCGCGGGCGTACTCTGCGGCGATCCGCCTCGGGTGACTGGCGACGGCAGTCACACCATTACCGAATTGGTAAAGTTAAAAAATCAAAATAAACATCCTGATGTTAGTGATGTGGTTATTGGCCCGGCTCATATTGCTTTTCTGTCGCGGTTGGAGTTAACACCCGCTACGGTTTTAGAGCCGGGCAAAACCATTGATCTCCTGGAAAAAATTGGCGTGTCGTACGGCGGCCACAGCGCGGAAGTTACCGCCGAGACGCACCCGGAAACGAAACGGATTTTGGCGGCGGTGGCTCAAGCCGTGGGCGATCCGCTAGTGGGGTTTGATTTTATTATTGCCGACATTAGCCGATCACCGCAGGAGCAGCAGTGGGGAGTGATTGAGGCCAATGGTCTGCCGTTTATTAACCTGCACCATTACCCGGTGGCCGGGGCGCCGAATAATGTGGCCAAGTATGTTTGGGATTTTGTGGAAAAACATTTAGATGAATTTTAAGGTTGTTAGTTATTTTTGTTTCAACTCCAACACTTTGTAGTTTGATTCTTGTGACTGCCTTAGAATTGCTTAAATCAAATCATAAATTCTAAATTCTAAGCCCTAAATAAATCATAAATTCTAAATCCAAAACCATCGGTTTATTTAAAATTTAAGACCTTAGAATTTATTTAGGATTTGTAATTTTGAATTTATGATTTCATCTAAATTCCTGATCTATCCGGCCATGCCCACTACAGGGTCATTCCGTTGAAATCTAAAGATATGTTTTATGGTATAATCATCCTATGTCCGTCACCATTACCTATTTTGTCCACGGCACCACCACGGATAACGAGCGGGGTATTGCCTCCGGCTGGACTGATGTTGGTTTGTCGGCGTTGGGTGTGGAGCAGTCGCAACAGCTGCGCTCACAGACTGCCAAACAGCGCTTTGACGTCGTATTTTGCTCTGACCTGAAGCGCGCGGTTGATTCGGCTGAATTAGCTTTTAGTGGCTCGGCGCCGATTATTCCCGATGCGCGGTTGCGAGAATGTAACTACGGAGAATATAATGGCCAGCCGAGTTTAATCGTGGAGCCGTTGCAGCAGCAATACATCACCGAGCCGTTTCCCGGCGGTGAGAGCTATGAGGCTGTCACAGCGCGGGTCAATGATTGGCTTAGTTTTTTCCGGCAAAATTATAATGGTCAGCGCGTGGCAGTCGTCGGTCACCGGGCGCCGCAGCTGGCGCTGGACGTTTTACTGCAAGGCAAAACCTGGCAGCAGGCGTTTAGCCAAGACTGGCGGGCCACCAAAGCCTGGCAGCCGGGGTGGGAATATTTAGTTGCCAGTTAGAAAGTTATAAAGTTGAAAGTTCAAAAGGGTGCGTTAATTTAACATTAGAGCTTTGAACTTGATTTGAACTTTCTTGCCCGCCTTGAGAGGGGGATTTTGAACTTTGAACTTAATATTTGTATCTATGAAAAAAATAATCATCATCTTTGCGTTACTGTTGATAGTGGTATTGGGGTTAAAGGTTTTTCCTAAAATCGCTCTCCGGACGCAGTCAGCGACGTTGCCGGTTGAATTTTTGTGCAATTTAGTCGGCGCGGACGCGCGCGCGATCGGCATTGCCGGCACTGATCTCGGTATCGGTTTCATTCGCAATAATAGTTTGCTGCTATTTTTTGGTGACGTCAATGGCGGGCCGGATAATAAGAATATTGCCGCTTCGGCAGTAGCCATCGCGCCAAAGTCAGACACGCCGGCCTGCGCGGATTTTATTTGGTCTAAATTTCAGCCGCTCAAATCCGCCAAACAGATTGGGACTGATATTTCTACGGTTCCGTCCGGGGTTATCCAGATCGGCGACGCGGTGTACATCTTCGCCATGCGGATGATGAACTGGGATTTTTTGAACAAAAAAGGCAACCATGGCTATGGCATGCTCTTCAAGTCTAAAGGCTCGGACAATTTTCAGAGCACCCACACGCTCTGGGCCAAAGATTCACTGCACATGAACACCGCGCCGGTGCTCGGCACGTTGCCTGATGGCGCGCCGGTGGTCTATCTGTACCTGACGGGGGAGTACCGCAAATCCAGTATTTATCTGGCCTACGTTGCGCCGGATCAGATTGAGAATAAAGAGGCGTACCACTACTACCCGGATTGGACGACCACGATTAATCGGGCGAGGCCATTGATTAACGCCCGGGCTGGGGAACTGTCCGCGGTGTACAATCCGACGCTCAAACAGTACCTCTTAATGTTTAGTAATTATTCACTGAGTAATGGCGGTCTCAAGCTCTATACCGCTGACCAGCCGCAGGGACCGTTCACCGAGTATACGTTGGATCCGTGCGCGAAAAATGCCGATTGGCTGCAGGCCGGTTGGGGCGGCTGCTACGGTGGCTATATTATTCCCGAAACATTTGGTCCTGATGGTCGGGATATCTATTTCACCCTGTCGCTGTGGCGGCCGTATACTGTCGTGCTGATGAAGACGAGGCTGTAGAGACGCAAAGCATTGCGTCTCTACGAATACCCAAAAATAAATTCGGTCCGCAGAAAATTGAGACATGGACTTTTCCCGAGTACGCTTTTCCTGTGTATTTAGTAATAATGTGCAGCGCGCTGTCACTGGCGATCTACCGGCGGCATCATAAGTAGATTTGTCCAGTGCTTTGTAAATATGCTATATTTATAATAGGTAAGTTGTAAGTAAGTTTAAAAAAATAATCGTACTCTATGAGTAAAAAATTTTTGGCGGTGGGGGCACTATTCGTATTGTTTATCTTCATCTTAGGCGGTTGCGGTCAGCGGCTGGCCGGTGAAATTGCCGAGCGCCAGATAGAGAATGAAATCGGCGGTGACGCGGATGTTGATTTTGGGAATAATACTTGGTCGGCCAACGTCAACGGCACGGCGGTACAGGTGGGGGAGAACGTCAGTCTGCCGGACAATTTTCCGGCTGATGTTTACCGCATTGACGGTACCGTTACTTCAGCGTTCAGTAATAGCGGCGATCAGGCCTATGTGGTGATGATCCAGACGATGATGTCGGCGTCAGATGCGGCGCAGGCATATCAGCGCGAGCTGGCCGCTGCGGGCTGGGCCATGACCGGCAGCGCCAACTACGGCGGCACGTTTACCGTGGTGGCGCAGAAAGATGGACGCACCTTGTCCGTGACTGCGGTTGACAGTGGCAATGGCAACGCCATTGTTACTTTGGGTGAAAGTAAGTAATAATTGTTTATCTAAAAAAATATAAAACGTCCTTCGCGCGAGCGGGGGCGTTTTTAGTGGCGTTTTTAGTTGTTTTTTGGGGCAAAATTTGTTACGATACGGGTACGTTAATTAGCCCTATGGGGTATTTATTTTATGACGAAACAAACACAATATAGAGTGATTTGGCTGGTGGTTATCGTGGTGGTGGTCGGTCTGGGCGGCTGGGGCATCTGGCGGAGCGTTCAGCCTGGTGAGCTGGATTCATTCGCCCAGTGTATTACTGACAGCGATGCGGTCTTCTATGGCGCGTTCTGGTGTCCGCATTGTCAGAATCAAAAAAACCTGTTTGGTAAATCAGAGCGGCTGTTGCCGTATGTGGAGTGTTCGACCCCAGACGGCCGGAGCATGATACCGAGTTGTCAGGAACAGGGCGTGGAGGGATACCCGACGTGGAGTTTTGCCGACGGCAGTAAGCTGGGCGGGCTGGTGGAACTTGAGACGCTCGCTGAGAAGACGGGGTGTGCATTGCCGTAGAGAGATAATAATCAACCGTCAAAAAAGTTAAAGTTCAAAGTTCAAAAACCCCCTCCCAAGGCGGGCAAGAAAGTTCAAATCAAGCTCAAAGCTCAAATGTCAAATCAACGCACCCTTTTGAACTTTAGATTTTGAACTTTGAACTTCAAGTTAGTCTTTATTATGAGAAATATAAAATTTTGATTATGCTTTTACTTGTCGTCAATAAAGTTCTCGCCGTCGGCACTATTGCTGGGCAAATTTTTATCGTGCTTGGTTTGATTGCATTTTTTCTGTACCGGCAAGACAGTGGCAATCGGTTCTTGAACTTTTTCGGGCAGCATGGGCTGCTCCTCGCCTGGCTGATGTCAGTAGTCGCCACCGCGTCCAGTTTGTTCTATTCAGAGTTCGCCGGTTTTGAGCCGTGCTTCCTCTGCTGGTGGCAGCGGATTTTTATGTACCCGCAGGTGGTGCTGTTGGGTCTGGCGCTGTGGAGAAAAGATTGGCGGATAGCTGATTATGGTTTGCCGCTGGCGGTCCTCGGCGCTGTGATTAGTCTGTACCACAACTATTTGTACTATGGGGGTAGCTCAATTGTGCGCTGTGACGCTTTTGGTCGCGGCGTATCGTGTCTGCGTCTGTACATTTTTGAGTTCAGCTATGTTACCCTGCCACTGATGGCGTTGACAGGATTTATATTAGTCGTCTTTTTACTGGGGTTGCAGCACTGGTACAACCGTCGGTCAATTTCGTAATACACTGAGCTGGTTGCAAAACTCCTTTAGCTGCAATGTGTCCTTTTCTTCCCAGACTTCGTCAAGGATTCAGCATAATGATTGTCACCGTAGCGGGAGCTACGCCGCCAATCATTGTGCCGCCCTGGCCGCGTCCCGCTGCCGCGGACAGGCCCTTTCCTCGTCTCGAACGATCTCGCCACGGCGGGACGCTTAAAAGTAGTTTTGCAACCATCTCAATATGCCACTATCTCCACTGACGCCTGAAGAGGAGCGAGTGATCGTCCACCGGGGCACGGAGCTGCCGTTTAGCGGGGAGTATGATCAGCACTTTGTGTCTGGCGTGTACACCTGTCGGCGTTGCGGCGCGGCGCTGTACCGTTCGGACGACAAGTTTGATGCTGGTTGCGGCTGGCCGAGCTTTGATCAAGAAATCGCTGGCGCGGTCAAGCGTCTGCCTGATGCCGATGGCACGCGAACCGAAATTCAGTGTGCCACCTGCGGCGGTCATCTCGGGCATGTCTTTATCGGCGAGGGCATGACCGACAAGAATACGCGGCATTGTGTGAATTCCATTTCGTTGAAGTTTGTTCCGAATAATTAAGAAAAAATTAGATATTGGAAATTAGAAATTAAAGACACTGCTCAACATGTAATTTCCAATATCTAATTTCCAATTTTTATTTTAGACCTACTGATTAAAGATTTACGCCACTTCGCAAATTCCCCAATCCCCAAAGAATTAGGCTCTGGCGAAGTTGCACAAACCGCAGACTATTAAAAAGTATTGATTGTAATTTTCAAGGTGTCCACGGAAACGATCAGC
>JACRDY010000019.1 GCA_016218485.1 Candidatus Falkowiibacteriota bacterium | reverse complement strand
CCCCTACATCACCCTTGGCGCGCTTCATTTCTCATTAACAAAAAACAGTCAATTTTACCGGCTGTAAGACAAGGCAACCAAAGCTAAGTATGACATTTCTACTTTGCCGAGAGGTATGACATTTCTAATTAGCCTTTACAAATAATCACAGCCATTTGATTCCCTCTCAATTTTTTGTTATAATGAGCCTACTCTTATGAGCGACTTTTTGTTTCAGCAAAAGAAATTTTGGCAGAATGAGAAGGTCCAGGAGGCGGTTGATTTTGCCGTGGAGATCGTTAAGATTGTCCTGATTTCACTGGCCATTATCGTGCCGGTGCGGTACTTCCTGATTCAGCCGTTCTACGTCAAAGGCGCCAGCATGGAGCCGAATTTTTATAACCACGAGTATCTGATTATTGATGAAATTTCTTACCGGTTTGACAACCCGCAGCGCGGGGATATCGTCGTCTTCCGTCCGCCGGGTAATCCGGGCGGTGACTTTTTCATCAAACTGATCATCGGCCTGCCCGGCGAGACCGTGGATATCCAGAACGGTAAGATCAAGATCTCCAATACCGCCCACCCGGACGGCGCTATCGTGGATGAGACATTCTACCTGGACGCGCGGGTGGTGACGCATGGTAATCGAGATAATAGTTTGGTGCAGCTGGGGCCTGATCAGTATTTCGTCATGGGCGATAATCGCGCTTCCAGTCTGGACTCGCGAACCTTTGGCTCCATTCAGCGTGATAGTATTGTCGGTCGCGTCTGGCTGCGCGGCTGGCCGTTTAATCGCGTGACGGTATTTGCCACGCCGCCGTATAATATTTAATATTCGTTAACCAGGGTTTTAAAACCCTGGTTAACAGAACGGATAACCATTTAACTATTTTGTATGCCGAAAAAAGGGAACAAACGTTGGCAGCAGTCTCGCCAACCAATGAGCCAAGAACCGCACGACATCGCTGACGACGGCGAGAAGAAGAATCGTTCTAAGAAAGACATCCAGCTACTCCGCGGTTTCAAAGATATCCTGCCGGCTGATCAAGGCCCGGTGCAGTATCTGCAGACCAAAGCGACCGAGCTCGCCAAATTTTACGGTTTCGGCAAAATTGACACGCCGCTGCTGGAGATGACTTCGCTCTTCCGCCGCTCGGTCGGGGACGTCACTGACATCGTGGAAAAGGAAATGTACACCTTCACCGATGCCGGGGGCGACAGCGTCAGTCTCCGTCCCGAAATTACCGCTTCAGTGGTGCGCGCCTACAACGAGCACGGCATGCTCAATTTACCGCAGCCGGTCAAGGTCTTTTACTGGGGCAGCTGTTTCCGCTATGACCGTCCGCAGACCGGACGCTACCGCCAGTTCAACCAATTCGGTCTGGAAACGATCGGGGAAATGAATCCGGCGGTAGACGCGGAAATTATTCTCCTGTCATACTTATTCCTCAAAGAAATCGGCCTGAAGGTGGAAATGCAGGTCAACAGCATCGGCTGCCCCAACTGCCGGCCCGAGTACAAGAAGAATCTCATCGCCTACTACCGGCGCAAAAAGCGCAACCTCTGCGGTGACTGTCAGCGCCGGCTGCTCAAGAATCCGCTCCGCCTCCTCGACTGCAAAGAAGAGGGCTGTCAGGAGCTTAAAAGTGAAGCGCCGCAGATCGTGGATTGGCTGTGTGAAGAGTGCAAGAATCACTTCATGCGCGTGCTGGAGTATCTGGACGCGTTAAGTATTCCCTACAACCTCAACTCATTTCTCGTGCGCGGACTGGACTACTATACCAAGACGGTATTTGAAATTCTACCCGTGGCGCCGGATGATCAGCCAGAACGGCGGCAGTCGGCGCTGGGCGGCGGCGGCCGGTATGACGGACTGTCAGCGGTGATCTCTGGCAAAGAGGCGCCGGGCTGTGGCGTCAGTATAGGCATTGAGCGGCTGGTGATCGAGATGCGTAAGCAGAGTGTGGAGCCGCCGGCCAAGAAAGGCCCGCAGGTGTTCCTGGCGCAAATTGGCGAGCAGGCTAAACAGCGGGGTTTCCAGCTGCTGGAAGAGTTCCGTAAAGAAAAAATGGCCGTCGGCCAGATGTTCGCCAAAGACAGTCTCAAGTCGCAGCTGGAGCTGGCCGACAAGATGGGCGTCAAGTACGTGCTGATTCTCGGGCAAAAGGAAGTGCTGGAGGGCACGATCTTGATGCGTGATATGGAGGGCGGCGTCCAGGAAAACGTGGATTTGGATCGTGTGGTGACGGAAATTAAAAAGAAACTCAAAGACGGCAAAATCCGTTCAGTATGACCGAGTGTATTTTCTGTAAAATTATCAATCGGCAGCTGCCCGCCACACTGGCGTACGAAGATGGGGAGGCGGTGGCTTTTGCCGATATTCATCCGAAAGCGCCGGTGCATCTTTTGATCGTGCCGAAGCAGCACATCGCTTCTCTCGCCGACGTCAGCGAATCCGACGGGGGGTTGCTGGCTCGGCTATTGCTGATTGTCCAACGTCTGGCGGTTGAGCAGGGGATTAGTCAGCGCGGCTATAAAACAGTAATAAATACAGGGGCTGACGGCGGTCAGGTGGTGGATCACCTGCACATTCATCTGCTCGGGGGCGCTCATCTCTCCGATTAGGTTTATCCAGCACCTTCCAGAATACCCCGTCAGCGTGCTCTGGGGAATGAATGGTTGAGAGAGTATTTCTGCAGTGTGTACTACCCCGACAGGAATGTGCTGGATTTTTTTGACTTAACTTGAGAATAGTGTTATTCTAAATACAGGTTAAATTTTAATTTTAATCAATTATTTTAGAAAGGAAGGTGGCACCATGGCAGAAGTTAAGCGGAAAAAAGGAGAGTCTTTTGACAGTCTCCTGCGACGGTTTAATCGGCGGATTATTCAGAGCGGCAAAGTCTTGCAAGCCAAGAAAATCCAGTACTATAAGCCGAAGAAGAACAAGACGGCGGCAAAAGTCTCCGCGCTCCGTCGTAAGGAACTGCGTGAGAAACGCGAGTACCTGCGTAAGATCGGCAGATTAACAGAAGAACGTTATTAACACCAAATCGTGTGTCCTTACTCGTTACCATTGAAGAGGATTTTGGGCAAGCGTTAAAAACTAAAGACCAGGCGGGGAAGAGCACGCTAAGGTTGCTTAAGGCTGAACTGACCAAGAAAGCCAAGGCAGGCCGGGAAGTGACGGAGGCTGATGTGCTACAGGTGATCAAGTCGCAGATCAAACAGCGCCAGGATTCCATCGCCGAGTATGACAGAGCGGCTCGTCAGGATTTGGCTGATCAAGAACGTCGTGAGCTGGAGATTCTGCAGCGGTATTTGCCGCCGGCGCCTTCGGCCGAGGAAGTCAGCGTGGCTATTGATACCATACTGGCCGGTTTGGCCGAACCTGAACGGGCTAATTTTGGCAAAGTCATGGCGGGTGTGATGCAGCAGCTCGGCGGTGCGGCTGACGGCGGACTGGTCAGCCAGCTGGTCAAGCAGAAACTACAGTCATCCGAGTAAGCGTTCGGGACTCGCCCGTTGTTTGGGGAATGGTAATAGGTCTAACAGACGAACGATCATGGGCCTCAAAAACCAAAAACTCCTAGTATTTTTCGTCAGCGCGTTTTTTGTGCTGATGTTTTTTTATTTCAGCGCTGGCTCGGCGAGCGCCCAGGTCACTACCGAAGATCTCGGGCTGAACCAAGTGGCTGACACGATCATTCTGCCGCAGCAGGATATTCGTCTGATTATCGCCAATATTATCCGCATCGCCCTTGGGCTCATCGGCATTGTTTCGGTCGGTATCATTCTCTATGGCGGATTTGTCTGGATGACCTCGGGCGGTGAAGAGGAAAAGATCCAGCAGGCCAAAAAAATCATGATTAACTGGGCGATCGGTCTGGCCATCATCCTCTTGGCTTTCGCCATTGTCACCTTTATTATGCACACGCTCGGTATCACCGGACTTAGCGGTTTCAACGCCCCGGGCAACCAGAATATCGGCTTTGGCCGCGGGGCGCTGGGCAGCGGCATCGTGGAGAGTCACTACCCGACGCGGGGACAGCATGACGTGCCGCGCAATACCATGATTATGGTGACCTTTAAAGAGCCGATTGACCTGGACGTGACGAGTCTAGGCAGCGCTCGCCAGAGTTTTATTTTAGACCCAGCGCCAGTGCCGGGCAGCCCCGAGGTTATCCGGGGAGTATTGAATGCCGAGAACGTGCGGATTTTTGCCAATAGTGAGGGCGACCGTAACGGCTGGGGGCTGGATGGCGGGACAAACGCCAACCGGGTAGTGCGCGTCAGTACCACGGACGCCAAGACCTTTGTCATTGATCCGGTGGATTGGCTCGGCAGCCCGTCTGAAAAGATGTACTATTCGGTGCGCCTGGGCGAGAACATCAAGAAGGCCAACGGCGACGATGCTTTTGGTTCGGGCGCGCTGGCTTTCTATCTCTGGGACTTTGAAGTCAGTACCCAGGTGGATACCACGCCACCGCAGGTGGAGAGCGTCTTCCCGCTAGCTGCCTCCACCGAGTACATGAACGCGGTGGTGCAAATTAACTTTAACGAGCCGATCAATCCTATTGTCATTAATAATCAAAATATTGCCGCTTACCAGGTTACCGCGCCGGGGGATGATCCGAGCCAGTACGCGGCCGTTGCCGGTCAGTGGACGGTGTCCAATAACTACTCCACGATTGAGTTCACCACCGACAGCCTCTGTGGTCTGAATTCCTGTGGTGAGGAGATTTACTGTCTGCCCGGTAATGCCGAATTGGCAGCGGTGGTGCGCGCCGCTAGTCTTGATCCGGCCGCGCCCGCCGACATGAGCGCGCAGGCCAATATGGATCTCTTGGATGGTGTGATGGACGCGGCGGCCAATTCACTCAATGGCAATGGACAGAACGGCGCGGACTGTTCGGCTGACGGTCTGCTCTGTCCGGCTGATGCCAGCGCGGCCGACCACTGTGGCTGCGCGGTCGGTCCCAGTGATGATCTGGTCGGCCCACTGACATTTAAAGACAATTTTGTCTGGCGTTTTTCCACTAACAGCAACATCATCAGCTCGCCGCCGGTCTTGGAGAGTTTTGATCCGGGTGAATCGCTCCCCGAGCGCAGTAATGTGGAGCTGGCTGCTCCGGCTGAAGGTATTTTTGGCCGGCGGATGCTGGGTCGTACCCTGACTTCAGCCAATGATAACGTCAGTATGGCCACTGACAATTGTCTGGTGGTAGATGGGCAGTGTCTCGGCAGTTACCAGGAGCAGGACTTCTTCTGGTTTACGGTTAATTTCAAAAATTTTGATGACAACGGGCAGTTCAAGACGCGCGTCTACCTCAACCACCAGCCGTACCAGGAGACCATTGCCGCTGACACTCCCTTTATCTACTCCACACAGTTTACCGCCGGGGTGAAGGATATTTACCAGAATTGCTACCAGCCGGCCGCTGGCCCGGGCTGTACCGGGACGAGCCGTTCCTGCTGTGTCGCTGGCTCACCGCAGGCCACGACCGGACTCTGCCCGCAGCCGCTGCCGGTCAACTGGGTGCCGAATGTCTGCGGCAACGGCTCCTGCGAGCTGGGGGAGAGTACCAGCAGTTGTCCGGCTGACTGCCTGCCGTAATATTTTTTGGTACCATGAAATTTTTAAGCAGAAAAGTTTTTGTCCTCTCACTTGGCCTGGTGCTGCTGGCCGGTTTTCTCTTGGCCGGAGCGGTGAATGCGCAGGTGACGCAGGATAACCTGGGTTTGACCACGGTCGGGCAGAATATCGCGCTGACCACCACTGACATCCGCATCACGGTCGCCAATATCATTCGGGTTATTTTGGGTTTACTTGGTGTCATTGCGGTTGGCATTTGTATCTACGGCGGGTTTATCTGGATGACCTCGGGCGGCAATGAAGAGCGGATTGCCGAGGCGCGTAAGCTCCTGATGAACGCGGTGATTGGCTTGATTATTATTCTCCTGGCTTTTGCCATCGTGACTTTTATTTTTAGAATTCTCGTGGAGGGTACGAGCAGCGGTGAGACCTGCCAGACCGTGGGGCAGTCAGAGAGCTGTTTCTACGCTACTTCGGCCTGTTTGGCGCACCGCTCCTGCCAAGATACCGGTTTTGGTAAGTTTTGGTCTGCCTGCGCGCCGGACGATTGGAGCGCCTCGGCCTGTGACTTGACCTACAATGAGAATTTGCGGGTGACCGGTTTTGCCCCACACAATACAGCGGTGCCGATTCGTAATATCGTGGTGCGCAGTTTCTTTAATCTGACGGTGGATCCAACCACTTTAAATTCCCCGTCAGGCGAGCCGCAGCTGCAGGTGGTTGATCTGGGCTTGCGCTATGCCAGTAATCCTGACGATACTTCGTTCTGCGGCAATGGTACGCTTGATCCGGGCGAAGAGTGCGATAATGGGACGGAGCCGAATAACAGCGCCGCGGACGGCTGCAGTAATGTTTGTCTGCGTACCGGCTCGGTACTGGGTCAGTCAACCTGCGGTGACGGAGTCATCGGACTCGGGGAAGAGTGTGATGACAGTAACACCATTGTTGGCGATGGCTGCTCGGCGCTGTGTCTGCGTGAAGGGTTTGGCGCGCTCTGCGGCAATGGTACGCTTGATCCGGGCGAAGAGTGTGACTATGGCTCGAGCCAGACCGAATGGGATAATAATAATTGTAGCCCGGTGAGCTGCCTTAATCTGGGTGCTAGCAATCAAGATGATTTGGCCAGCTTGCAGACTTATTTAGACACGTTGAGTGTTGACGAGCTGGCCACGCTCATCTCTACCGGCACACCGGTGGCGGGGGCGTTGTCGGCCAGCACCAAAAAAGTGGAATTTCGTCCGGCGGCCGCTTGTCCGGCGCCGAACACCGACTTGAAGTGTTTTAATAAAGATACTGCCTACGGCGTGGTGGCGCTGAATGGCCTGCGGAGTACCGCCAACCGCACGCTCGTTTGCACAGCGGCCAATCCTTGCTATGACTACTTCATTGCCGGTTCAGCCATTGATACGCAGCCACCGAGTATTAGTTTAACTTCACCTCGGTGGGGGCAGGGGGTGCCCTTGGAGAGTTTGAATTTTGGTTTGTTAAGTCTAGCGACCGATGACGGCGGGCTGTCCCACGTGGAATATTCGGTGACTGACATGAATGGAGTGGCGCAGCCGATTGAGCGTGATTTGGGTTTGGACGTCTACCTGGACAGTGACCCAGAGGGCGGGCCGCTGCCTGATGAGTACATTTCCCATGGCTATTGGGACATTTTCGGTTTTAACCCGCTGGATCACGCCAAGCTCAAAGCCATAGCCTATGACTTTGACGACCACCAGACGACATCCAACGAGGTGGAGGTGGTGGTGCGTCCAGCCTACTGCTTCAACGGCGTTCAAGATGAAGATGAAACCGGTCTGGATTGCGGCGGTCAGTACTGCGGTTCCTGCGCCGGCGACGCTTGCAATTTTAATGCGCAGGACGTTGTGCCGTACGTCTGTTCGCCCAATAATTTCGCTTGCGCTTCCGGCTCCTGCAGTACCAGCAGCTGTGTCTGTCAGAATGTGCCGGTGATTACCGCGGTTGATGCTGATAACGGCGCGGTGGGCAACCTTATCACCATTTCCGGTAAATATTTTGGTGACGGTTCAGGCAGTTCAGCGGTCTATTTTGGCGACACGTTGGCGGCCGATCCGCCGGCTATCTGTACCAGCGCCTGGACCGACACGCAGATCATCGTGGCGGTACCGGTCGGTGCCGTTGATGGACCGATTAAAGTCGTGGACGCAGCGGGTAACTTTGACACCACCAGTCCCACTGACGTGCAGTTTGCCGATGCGGAATTCATCGGAGATTTTGACGTCAACGCTACCGTGCGACCGGGGTTGTGTCAGGTGGATCCGGCCGAAGGTAAATTTGGTGACACGGCTGTGTTGCGCGGCGTGAATTTCGGCTCTGGCAGCGGCGCCACTGACAAGGTGACCTTTGGCGGCACGGTCGCGCCAGTCGTCAGTAGTGGCTGGACCAGCAGCGCCATTACCGCGCAGGTGCCCAATATCGCCGCCGGGTATGTTGGCGTCAATGTGGTCTCGGGCACGCAAGTCAGTAACGGCGTGAAATTCCTGTCCACGGCCAGCGGCTTCAATACCGGGCCGTTCATTGACTATGTCACGCCGAGTCAAGGCGGCATCGGTCAGTACGTCACGATCTACGGCCGCAATTTTGGCAATCAGACTGGGCAGGTTGAGCTAGAAGACAATAATTACCAGGTGGCCTGGGGCAGTGATGATTTCCCCCCGAGCTGTGACAACACCTGGTCTGATCACCAGATTATCGTTAAAGTACCGGCAACCTTTACCGTCCCCGCGGGCGGCGCGCTCTCAACCGGACAGTACACGGTCAGAGTCGTCCGCAGTGACGCGCTGGCCAGTAACATTGTGAATTTCCAGGTGACTAATGCTTCACCCGGTCCCGGTATCTGTCAGCTTAGTCCGGATAATGGTCCGAGCGGCACGGTGGTCTACGCCATCGGTGAGAATTTCGGCTCCAGCAGCAGCGGCAGCAGTCGGTTTGAATTCTATCCCTGGAGCGAGAACAGTCGCGGCGCCATTCTCGGCTGGAGCCAGCTGCTCGTCAAGACGAGCGTACCGGGAGCGAACGATCCGGATCCGGCCGCGACCGGCCCGGCCCGGATGTTTAATGCTCAAGGGTTTGGCAGCAACCAGTACAATTTTACCGTTGGCGCCTGCACCGAAAATTCATGTAATAGCTACCCGGCGGAGATCACCTGTACTGACGCCCTGGAAGGCGTCTACGCCGGCGACGTCACCCCCCGGGCCTGCTGGCGCTGCACCAGCGGCGACTGGCAGTGGGATACGGAGCGCGCCATTGATGACGTGCAGGTCTGTCAGCAGCAGTTCAGCGCTTGCTGCGGCGACGGTGTCTGCCGAGCGGTCAGCTCAACTAATCCTAATCCGTGTCAGTCAAGCGAGCCCAAAGCCAACTTTGTCTGGGCCTACTCTACCGGTGAGATGCCGCTCTTTCCCCACGTCGTTGAGGAGTGTAGCCGCACGCTTAGCTGCGGCGCCGGCGCCACGCCGCCCAGCCCCAGCCCCTGGACGCCGAATTGGGACGCGGCCAAAGGCTGGGAGTATGCTTGCGTCAATGCCGTTGTTACGGCTCGGTTTGACCTGCCCATGTACGGTCCAAGTTTGAACGCTAACACGATTACCGTAGAACGTTGTTTGAATACTGATTGTAGCAGCGTGGCTGACACGGCCGTCGTTGGTACCCTCTCACTCTTTACCAGTCAGGCGACTAACGATTCATTTGAATTTATACCCAGTACACCATTTACACCAGACACCTACTACCGGGTGACGCTCAAAGGTTTGAGCGATAATGGCATTGACAGTGATGAAATTCGTGCGCTCTCCTCCGCCGGCGGTCCGGGTTATGCGCTGCAGTTTGATTACCGCTGGCAGTTTAAGACGCGCACTGACCCGCAGCCCTGCGCCATTGGCTGCCCGGAGGTGGTGCCGGATCCATACACTGCCACGGCCAAAGGTCTTTTGACCGACAGTTTGGGTCTGCCCCAATACCACCGGGCCAAGGCTGATGCCGCTGACAACGCTTGTGTGTTTATTAACCCCTATGGCTATGACTGGACCTGGCAGAGCAGCCAGACTGACCGCGCCACCATTTCCAATACTCAAGTTTGTGCCAATAATGTAAGTAAAATTTGCTCTACCAGCGACGACTGCGCGCCCGGCGAAGGAGTCTGTACTTCAGCTATTCAGCGCGCTACCGCCATTAAAGAAACCCCGCCGAGCAGTCCGGCGCTGATTGAGGCTATTGAATCGGTTAGTAGTAAGAGCGACAGCGGTCGCCTGACCGTTGACTTTGCCGACCCGCAGGTAGTGGCCCAGTGGCCCAACTGTACTACCGCTTGTATCAATAGCCAGATCGGCGTAGCTTTCAATATTGAAATGTTTAGTGACGACGCTAACCTTGGCGCGCCATATACCCTGCCGCCAATCAAAGCTGAGATGTACTTCTGCGGTCCGGACACTACTTGCGCGATCGGCCTGCAGTCGCTGCAGAAGCGGGAGTTCATCTACCTCCACCATGTTGGTACAGTCAAAGATTCGTTTGAGTATGAGATGACGTTCCAGGTCGCTAACCCCAATCAACTCCTGCCAAACGCGTACTACCGGGTGATTGTTCCGGCGAGTGAAGTAGTCAGCGTCAGCGGCGTTCAGCTGACCGGTTTGAATTATGATAAAAACGGCGACAGCGTGCTGGATAGCTACAGCTGGGTTTTTAAGACCAAGGCGGATTTCGCGCTCTGCGCCATTCACCATATCAATGTCCTGCCGACCTACTCCAGCCTGTTCAAGATTCCCGATTACCGGCTCTACGCCGGGCAGGCCTACGGCTCGCCCGATGACTGCAGTCCTTTTGGCCAGCGGCTGGATAATTATTCGTACGCCTGGGATTGGCGAGCGGCTAACAATTTTATCCCCGAGGGCGCGCCGGCCGAGGACGTGGCGCTGATTACCACCAGTACCGGCTGTGGTAATGGGTTTATTGAAACCGGAGAAGATTGCGATGACGGCAATACGCTGCCGAGCGACGGTTGCAGTAGTCAGTGTCTGTGGGAGGGGAGCAGCTACCCACTGTGCCAGAATGGGGTGATTGACTATGGCGAAGAGTGTGACTTTGGCCTGCCGACCGACCTTGGCTGGAACGCTAACTTTTGCAGTATCAGCAGCTGTCTCTTTGTTGGGAATAATTACCATGATGTATCAGTCTGCGGCAATGGCGTGACCGAAGACGGTGAAGACTGTGACAACGGCAGTGAGCCGAATGACAATGATAGTGACGGCTGCACCAATACTTGTCTGCATACCGGCTCGGTTACCGGCGCCGCCGTCTGCGGTAATGGCAGTGTGGAGCTCGGAGAAGACTGTGATGACGGCAATACGCTGCCGACTGACGGCTGCAGCGCCACGTGTCTCTTTACCGGTACGATTGCCTGTGGTAATGAGTTAATTGATTACGGCGAAGAGTGTGATCTGGGTACAGGTTTTACCCCGGCCTACTGGCTGGCGCACGGCTGCAGCATCGCTACCTGTCTGCACACCGGTAACGATCATTATAATTTCTCGGTCTGCGGCAATGGGGTGATTGACCCGGGTGAAGAGTGCGACAGCGGCAGCGAGCCGAATAATGACAATACCGACGGCTGCACCAACCAGTGTATTCGCCCCGGCTCCACTACCAGCGGTGAATACCAGACGCCGTATCAGCTGGCTATTTCCAATAACGAAGGCATCGCTGATATTCTGGCGCGCGCCGGGGGTTTTTGTAATGACAACACTAATAAAGTCTGCAGCGATAATACCCAGTGTACTACCGGCTGTAATCTCTCCGGTGAAAAAGAGGGCAGCGCCGGCCTGGAGGTCGTGTGCGGTTTGTCCAGCTGCAGTCAGTATGGTGAGGCGTACGGGCTGGATAGCGATGGCTGCTGCCGGCTGCGTCCGGCCGTTGAATCAGATTCACTAATTCCCCCTAACACTTCAACTGCAGTCTGTCGCAATACTCTGATTGAGGCGCAGTTTAACCGGGTGATGGCTACCCAGAGTTTTACCGAGACGCACCAGGCAGGTACTGACGCGGTGCCGAATATTACGCTCCGTTTCCCGCTCCTGACCGGTGAAACCGCCTGTCCTGATTTGGATACATTATTCGGTCAAGGACCGGAGAGCGGTTTCCGTTCTCGCTTCGCGCGAGTCGTGAGCGCTCCGCTGCGTCTGCTGCGAGGCGTGTTTGGCTTTGGCGCTCAAGCACAGAGCGGCCAGTGTTTCGTCAGCGCTCGCGCTCTCGGTCTGGATATTGATACCAATAATGACGGCTCTCCCGACAAAACTAAATTCTCTCTGTCGCTCCAGCAGATGCTGCCGCCGAACCGGCCGATTGACGTGGTGATCAGCCCGGAGGTGCGTGATATCTATGGCGTGGCGCTGGGGCAAGAATTTAACTGGACCTTTACCACTGGCGCTGATGTCTGTCTGCTGGAGAGCGTCAGTGTTTCTCCCTTGAGCCATTCATTGAGCCAGCCCAATCAGAATTATACTGTCAGCGCGGTGGCGCAGACCGGGGGGTTGACGCCGATCCAGCCGATCTCTGGCGTCTACAGCTGGCAATGGTCGTGGGTGCTCAACCCGGCCGCTGATGCCATTGCTTACCCAGGCGCCTCTGACGTGCCGTCGCCGTATCAGCTGGCCAGCCATTGTACTGTTTCCGGCGCGGATTGCACGGGTAACGCGGCCGTCTGCGCCAACGGCCCGACTGACGTCTGCGCGGTGGATGCGAGTCAGCGGATTACCGCCAAGAATCGTAACGGCGAAGGGACGATTACCCCGACGGTGACGGTGACGGAAGACAGTATCAATAATAGCGTTGGTTTCAGCGAGTCGGCTGATTCTCAACTGGCCGTATTTATCTGTGAAAATCCTTGGCCACGGGTGTGCTATAATCGCGCGAGCGGTACTCCGGCGCTGCCGGCGCGGAGCTGCCAGGCGGATACTGACTGTGGCGGTGGCGCTTACTGCGGTTTTGACGCTTACCTCTTTATGGATGCTGCCGGCTCGCTCTTCTCCGGCCTGAATGCGCAGACCAACTATACCAATTTCAAGAGCTACTACTGCCGTGATGCTGGTGTCGGGAATGATGTCAGTGATGACCTGCCGGCTTTGCAATTCCCGCCATTAATGATCAACCCGCAGATACCGCTCGGTACCGGGCCAAATCTCCTCCGTCACATTCTCCTGCCGCGCGCCTCTAATGCCGCCTTTTGGGGCGGGGAGCAGCAGGGTTCCAGTGACGCTATTATCGTCAGTGTTGAGAAGAATACCGAGCACGTCTCGCCGAGCCAGTGGTTTAGCCAGCGGTTTGGCGTTGACGGTTCCGCGACCACTGTTGATGGCTACTCGGCGGTTAGCCTGGGGAATACCTACTATATTAACGGCGGGAATTGGTTTGAGACCTGGCCAAATTATCCCAATGGCGTCCTCTTTACCAACATGTATATTCTGTCACAGAATGAGGGCGCGAATGCTAATACCAATAATATTTTCCAGCAGCTGGTGCGGAACTTTACCCTGAACGTCAATAAGACCGGACCCGACATCTGCAAGATCAACGGCGGCGGCATCATGAAGGACGCCAGTGGCAATGCCATCGCCTGCAGTAAAGACTTTGATTGCTACCGCTGTATTACCGAGGATGGCAGTCGCGCATCTGAAACGCTCTGTGAAACAAACGTGGAGTGCAGCGGGGTCTGTCTGGAGAAAGATAGTGAGGGCGTTTGTCTCACCCCAGCTCCGGTCTGCAGCAATGGCGCCAGCGGCGATTACGCCTACTGCGCCAACCCCAAAGACAAGATTCGCCGCAATGTGCAGCGCGCCGCCGACATCCATGATATCCGGGGATTGTTGGATGCCTACTATGATAAGTTTGGTATTTACCCTAAGCTGGAGGCCGGCAGTTACATTCAGGGTCGCAGCTACAGCGCCTGGCCGTCGTGGCAGGGGACGCTCGGTAACGCGCTCGGTTTCCGTTTGCCGGTGGATCCGATCAACGAGTTCAACGGCTGCAGCGCGCCGTATAACTCCAGCACCTGCTGGGATGAGAAAGTCCTTCGTTTCGCCTGTCCCAATAACTCATATACCTATTTCTACCGCGGCCAAGTCGATGGCGATTCGGGCGAGGTGATTGCCAACTGGGAGGGTTTTAGCCCGGCTGAGCCAACCTTTACCCTCTGGGAGTATTCCCAGGCAACAGAAAAAGCGTATGAAGATGCCATGGCCCAGATTTGCTTTAATTTTGAAGGATACTCCATTGGTGACGCTGACGCTGACGGTATTCGCGACAGTCAGGACAATTGTGTTTTCAAGAAGAACGGTTTTATTCCGGCGTGTAACGGTACGAACGACGGCGCCTGCTGTCCCTCGTCTGATCCGACCCAGTGCTGTCCGTGGTATGATCCGGCCAATCCGACCGATCCGGACATGCTGGCTAACGTCAGCAAATACTGTCAGCAGAATAATAGCGACAACCCCACCAATCAGGCGGGCAAAGATTTGATTGGCGACGCTTGCGATATTTGCCCTGATGATCCGTACCACAATGATACTGACCATGACGGCCTGTGTGGTCCGGTGGATAATTGCTGGGCGGCTGCTAATCAGCTGCAGACCGATTCGGATAACAGCTGCACCACTGCTTACGGTCCGCAGCCGTGGACCAGTCTGACTGCTGATCCGCTCTGCGGTGACGCCTGTGACGCTCAGTGTTTTGGCAATGACGCGGACGACTGTCGCGCCTCCTGTGTTTCACCCTGGTCATGGACGGGCAATGGCGGTCAGGCCAACTGCTGCGGGGATGATGGGGAGAACGGCGCCACGGAAATTTGCTATAATGGTATTGATGACAACTGTGATGGCAGAATAGATGAACAGCTGGATACCGATGGTGATAGTTACTATACCTGTGACTATGCCCGGACCGACTGTAATGAGGGTAATGCGGATATCAACCCTGGCGCTCAAGAAATCTGCGGCGACGGTATTGATAACAATTGTGATAGCGGGGTTGATGAAGGCTGTCAGGATATTACCCTCAAAACAGTAGACGTTGGCGGTTTTAATGATGATTCGTACTATTTGGTCTTGACTGACAAGGTCAGTGGTCAGGTGCTGACGGAGAAAGTCTGCTTCGCCGCTTCCGGCAGCCCGGTGCCCGCCGGCCGCAACGGCCTCTGCTGCAATATTGACGGTACCGCCTGCGTCGCTTCCGGTGGCACGGTCAGCGTGCCCAAGCTGCAGGTGGGGGAGAATAATTACAATGTTACATTGTATCCGGTGGAGCCGATTGATCACATTGGCAGTTTTGCTCTGGTCGTCAGTGATAATGTCCGGGTCAGTACGGTGAATAACGCTGCCTGTCCGCATAATACCGCGAACGCCGCCTGCGTCGGTATTCCCAATGCGTTCAATCGGGCGAATTGTTTCTACAGTACCGCTAGCGCGGGCAACTGCATGCTCTGGCCATACAATTTCTGGTGGGGCAAGTCAGTCTTGCCGTATACCAGCTGTACCAAGACGCTGATCGCTCCCGCCGGCGGTATTGCCGTTTGGGGTGTGCCGGGCAGTAGCGTCAGTAATCCTGATCAGCAGACGCAGGCCTGCTTGGGTATGGGAGCGGCTGACACGTACTACAGTGTTCGCCTGGACAGCGTTCAGACGACTCTGGCTACTCCGGTGCCGGGGAGCAGTGGCTTCTCGCCGCTACCGGTCTATGACCCTAACACGTGGATTGCCTTTGATTTATCAATTTGTGATGGCAGCTGTGCGGCGCCGTAATGTTATGGATACCATACCAAATAACTTACCATCAGATACTTCGTCCCGGAGGAAGTATCTTGTAATGAGTGGCGGCGTATTAGCGTTGGTCGTGATTGTATTGATAGTTTGGTATACTATGAGTCGTTCGGCGGTTCAGCCGGATAGGGGTGAAGCAGCAGCGCTCAATCAAACTTCTACCGTGCCGGTGGCGGTGACGACCAATGATGTTGCTGCGCCGCTCTTGCCGTCATCTCCGGATCAGCCGGCGCTGGCCGATCAGCCGGTACTGCGAGAGGAGGTTTCGGCTACGGTTACCGACGCTGATATGCCCATTGCGCCCGACCAGGATCATGACGGATTGAGCGACGCTGAGGAAAAATTGTATGGCACCAATCAGGCCAAGCCGGATACGGATGGCGACGGCTACAGTGATGGCCAGGAAGTGGCCGGTGGGTACAATCCGCTTGGTCCGGGCAAAGGCATTAAACTATTTTAAGATTTTCTCTAAATAATTTTTACTATAATTTTATGTTTGATTATCAGCCAAAAACTAATCAACCGCAACGGGATCCCGAAGATATTTTTGCGGCCGTAGATACTGCGCCGGCGGGTGGCAGGCCTGCTGCGCCGCGTCCGAGTACTCCGCTTCCTGCTCCGAGAGGCGCGGCCGTGCCGCCACCAATGCCGGGCGAACAACGTAATGTTTTAAAAATCGTCATTATTGTTTTAGTGGTGTTGATCGTGCTGGCGCTTTTAGCCATTGCCGGACGGTATGTCTACTTGCGTTTGAGTCAGAGCGCTCCGGCGCCGGATACTGTCAATACTCCTGCGGGCAGTACGGCGGTGAATTTCAACGAGCCGACGGTTCCGCCGGCGACGTTTAATAATAATCCAGTCGGTCCGAGTGCGGCGCTGCCTGCGGATACCGATGCTGACGGCTTGACGGACGTGGAAGAAGCTCGTCTGGGGACAGACCCATTATTAGCTGATACTGATGTGGATGGTCTGTTTGATAACCAAGAAGTCAATCAGTACAAGACGGATCCGCTCAATCCCGACACTGATGGTGACGGCTACAGTGATGGCCAGGAAGTGGCTGGCGGGTACAATCCGCTCGGTTCGGGTCGGCTGTTTGACGTGGTTCAGTAATAATAGAGGGTTACCATGTTTGATTTCTTGAAGAAAAATAAGTCGTCCGCCGCGCCGGCAAAAACTCCGACGGCCAAACCAGCGACCACCATATCTCCCGAGGACATTAAGGTCATGCCGGAGAAATTTTATGTTGTCAACGCCACCGGCATGAGTCGCCGCGTCAAGATCGGTATCGCGGTCGTCGTCGCAGTGGCGGTGATCGGCGGCGCGGCCGTATTTTTTAGCATTGACTGGTCGGCGCGTACCGCTCCAACAATAAATACCAATGCCGCTGTCCCGGCAGAGCCTGTACCGAGTCCCGAACCCGTACAACCTGAGACGCTCACACCGGCAGAACAACCAATGGGAGAAGTTCCGGTAGTGACTAATACTAATCAGCCGATGTCGCCGTCCTATGAGGCGGAAGAAGTGGTACCTCTGCCGATGGTGAATTCCGACAAACCGGTCAATGGCCCGGACGCCGATGGCGATGGACTGACGGACGCGGAAGAAATCCTCTACCATACCGGTTTGACCAAGCCTGATACTGACGCTGACGGCTACCTGGATGGTCAGGAGGTCAAAGCCGGGTTTCACCCCAATGCCGCCCGTATTGGCTTAGCAGGCTCTGACCTTGTCAGCCGTTATGAGAATTTATCATTCAAGTATTCCATTCTCTACCCGACCGCTTGGAAGATGAGAGCGGTGGACGAGGTGGGAGCGCAAGTATTGTTCCAGCCGGAGGACAGCCGTGAATTCGTGGAAGTGATTATGATTGACAGAGTGCCGTCGCTGGTCAGCTGGTACAAGCAGTACGTCACCCCCGGCTCTGCCAATGAACCGCTGGTCAGCAGCCTGAATAGCTGGCAGGCCATCGTCAGTCCCGACGGGCTGACTTTCTATCTCGGCCGGTGGGGGACTGATAAGGTCTATATTCTGAATTACAACCCCGCGGGCGTTAAAGAAATCAATTTCCAGGCCACTTTTACCATGATGGTGAATAGTTTTATTTCTCTTGATACGTAGCCCATGATTAGTGTCATAGTGAGTAAGGAAGTTCGCTGTACGTTGCGCCTAGCAGTCGCTAGAGCGGCGGCAGCGGCGGTGAACGCCGAACTAGGTATGACCGCTGTTTGGCAGGTGGGTGTGGCTTTGGTCAGCGACAGCCGTATCCGCACGCTCAATAAGATGTTTCGGGGTAGAGACGCGGTGACTGATGTCTTGAGCTTTGCCGATGCGACGGATACAGTAGGCTGGCCGGAGAGCGGGGAGTATTTGGGCGACATCATCATCAGCTATCCGCAGGCGGCGCGTCAGGCCAAGCAGGCGGGTGTGACTATCAAACAAGAGGTCAGTCTGCTCATCGTCCATGGCCTGCTCCACCTCCTGGGTTATGACCATGAACAGAGCCGGGCGGCGGCGGCCGTGATGGACCAGCTGCAGCAGCGCTGTGTGCGCCGGCTTGGTTTTCCCCTGGATATGCGCTATAATAAACAAAAAACCGCTCGGTTAGTGTAAACAAGCTTGTATGCCCAATGAAACAGTGATTGCCGGCCTTGACATCGGTTCCGCCAACATTCGCATGGTGGTGGGGCAGCGTTCGGCTGAACAAAAATTGAATATTATCGCGGCGGCGGAAGTGCCGGCCGAAGGCATCAATAAGGGCACGGTGGTCAGTATTGAGGAAGCGGTCAATAGTATTAACAAGTGTTTGGAGAAAACCGAAAAAATCGCCGGTACCAAGATAGAGACCGCCTGGGTGGGTATCTCCGGCAGCCATATCATTTCTCAAGAATCTAAAGGCGTGGTGGCCATTTCCCGTTCTGACGGTGAGATTACCGAGGACGACGTGGAGCGCGCTATTGAGGCGGCGCGAACCGTGGCGACACCTTCAAATTATGAGATTCTCCATGTGATCCCGCGAACGTTCACCATTGACGGTCAGACAAACATCAAGGATCCGGTGGGTATGAACGGCATTCGCCTGGAGGTGGACACGCAAATCATCCAGGGTTTAACGTCACAGATTAAGAACTTAACCAAGTGTGTTTATCGTACCGGTCTGGATATAGAGGACTTAGTCCTGTCCATTCTGGCTTCATCGGAAGCGGTGTTGACGAACCGACAGAAGGACTTGGGGGTGATTCTCGTCAATATTGGCGCCAGTACCACTTCACTGATTGTCTTTGAAGAAGGGGATGTGCTGCACACGGCCGTGCTGCCGATCGGCGCTGACCACATTACCGCTGATCTGGCCATTGGCCTGCGCGTTTCCATTGATACGGCGGAGCGGGTCAAGCTGAACTATGGCACGGCGGTGGCCAAAGATATTCTCAAGAAGGATGAAATTAACCTGTTTGACCTGGATGCCACGGTGGCGGAGGATGACGCTATCGTCTCCCGTAAGTACATTGCCGAGATCATTGAGGCGCGCACTGAGGAAATTTTTGAAAAAATTGACAGTGAATTGAAAAAAGCGGATCGTTCCGGCAGTCTGCCCGCCGGTGTAGTCTTGATTGGCAGTGGTGTCAAACTGCCCGGTATCGTGGAAGTGGCCAAGCGCAAGCTCCGTTTACCGGCTTGTCTCGGCTTTGCCCAGAATTTAACCTCCGCCATTGATAAGGTTCAGGATCTCGGTTTTTTGACTGCTGTCGGTTTGGTGGTCTGGGGTGATCAGCTGACCAAAGACAAAAAACGGACGTTTTCCATCTCGCAGTTCAAGAGCGTGGCGCAGGTGGGGCAGACTATCCGCGGCTGGTTTGATAAGATCCGGCCGTAAAACATAAAAACACCAGAACATTAAAACAAATAGCTTGTTTTAATGTTCTGGTGTTTTTATGTTTTCATGATTTTATCCTTTTGTTCCCCGGTGTATTATGGTATAATAAACCCAGTTTAGAGGATTGTTGATAAATTGAACACAATTAGTATTCACTCAATTCTATGGCTGAAGTGAAACCGGATATTGAGACATTTGCCAAGATTAAAGTCTTGGGTATCGGCGGCTCTGGCGGCTCGGCGCTCAATCGGATGATCGCCGCCAAGATCAAAGGCGTGGAATTCATTGCCATCAATACCGATGTGCAGGCTTTGTATTACTGTCAGGCGCCGACTAAGATCCATATTGGCAAGTCGGTGACTAAGGGGCTGGGCGCCGGTATGGACCCGGATATGGGTCAGGCCGCCGCGGAAGAAAATCAAAATGACATTCGTGACGCGGTGCGGGACGCCGATATGGTCTTCATCACCTGCGGTCTGGGCGGCGGCACCGGCACGGGCGCGGCGCCGATCGTGGCCGAGATCTGCCGCGACGTCGGGGCTTTGACCGTGGCCGTGGTCACCAAGCCGTTTGCTTTTGAGGGGGCGCAGCGTCGGGCCATTGCCGAGCGGGGACTGGAGTCACTACAACAGCGGGTGGACACCATCATTACCATTCCCAATGATCGGCTGCTCCAGATTATTGATAAGAAGACGCTGCTCCTGGACGCGTTCAATATTGTTGACGATGTACTGCGTCAGGGCGTTCAGGGTATTTCCGAACTCATTACCATTCCCGGTTTGATCAACGTTGACTTTGCTGACGTCAAAGCGATTATGAAGGACAGCGGCTCGGCCTTGATGGGTATTGGCCAGAGCAAGGGCGAGAATCGCGCGATAGAGGCGGCTAAATCGGCCATTGCTTCACCATTACTAGAACTGTCCATGGAAGGCGCTAAAGGTATCCTCTTTACCATTGCCGGCTCATCCAACCTGTCAATGCACGAGGTCAATGAAGCGGCCAAAGTCATTACCAGTTCGGCTGACCCGGATGCTAAAGTGATCTTTGGCGCGGTGATGAATCAGGATTTGGGCGACGAGATCAGGATTACCGTGGTGGCGACCGGCTTTGAAAAAGGCCGCAAGCCTGACGCGCTGACGCCCGTCGCCAGCTACAAACCGAGTAAATTTATCAGCCGCAAGCAGGATAAGTTTGATGATGGGGAAGATGAGGACGAAGCGGATAGTCGCGCCAGTTTATTTGGCAAAAAGAAAGTGGAAGACAAGAAACCGGCTGACGAAGATGGCGACCTGGATATCCCGGCGTTTATTCGGAAAAAGATGAAGTAAATTGCAGATTGCAGATTTTAAGAATAATTAAATCCCAAGCCCAAAATCCCAAATCCCAAGTTTCAATACCCAAATTGGGATTTGGAGCTTGGGATTTGGGATTTATTTTTTTAGCTTTTCTTCTCGTTTTCTGTTAAAATTGAGACTATGGAGCTCAAACTTTACAATACTTTAACCCGCCAGAAAGACGTTTTTACGCCGATTAAGCCGGGTGCGGTCAGTCTCTACACTTGTGGCCCAACAGTTTATAATTATGCTCACCTGGGCAACCTGCGAGCCTATATTTTTGCTGATGTATTACGCCGGACTTTAGTTTATAACGGTTATAAAGTTAAACAAGTCATGAATATTACGGATGTTGGTCACCTGACATCAGACGCGGACACCGGGGAGGACAAGCTGGAAAAAGGCGCCAGCCGCGAAGGCAAAACGGTCTGGGATGTGGCCAAGTTTTATGAGCGGGCGTTCCAGGCTGACACTAAAGCGTTGAACATTTTACCGCCCAGTAAATACACTCGGGCAACTGATCACATCAAAGAGCAGGTGGCGATGGTGCAGCAGCTGGAAAAGAATGGTCTGACGTATACTACACAGCAGGCGGTGTATTTTGACGTTTTAGCCTTTGAGAAAAAGTATCCGGGCGAATATACTAAGTTGTCGGGTCAAAAGTTGTCAGAGAAAAAAGTCGGCGCGCGCGACGAAGTTTATGCTGACCCGGACAAGCGCCATCCGGCTGATTTCGCCTTGTGGTTTCTGCGCGTCGGGAAGTACGCCGATCACGTGATGCACTGGCCCAGCCCGTGGGGCGACGGGTTTCCCGGCTGGCACATTGAGTGCTCGGCCATGTCTACCAAGTACCTCGGCAAACATTTTGATATTCACACCGGCGGGATTGATCACATTGCCGTGCACCATACCAACGAACGGGCGCAGAATATTGGCGCGCTTGGCACTCCGGCGGTAGAGCGTTGGATGCACAATGAGTTTCTGGTCGTGGATAAGGGCGCAAAAATGGCCAAGTCCGGCGAGAATTTTTTAACCCCGCAGTCGGTTACGGATAAAGGACTCAATCCTTTAGCCTATCGGTATTTCTGTTTGGGTACGCATTATCGTCAACCATTGAGTTTTTCTTGGGCAGCGCTTAATGCCGCCGCTAACGCTCTGACGGCTCTGTACACTGTGATGGCACAGCCTGGGCTACCCAAAGTCGGCTGCGCGGAGCTGGAAGCCAAATTTTTGGCGGCGCTGAACGATGACCTGAATACGCCGCAAGCGTTGGCCGTCGTCTGGGAAACCGTCAAGTCTGATTATCCGCTGTCGGCTAAGAAACGCACACTCCTCAAGTTTGACGCCGTACTCGGTTTAGGTTTGAGTAAAGTAAAGAAGATTATTATTCCGGCAAAAATAAAAAAATTAGCCGACGAGCGTTTAGCCGCTCGGCAGAGTAAAGACTGGCCCCGGTCTGATGAGCTGCGCGCGGAGATTGAACGGGCCGGGTATACTATTGAGGACGCAGAAGATAATTATAGGCTGAAGAAAATTAGGGAGAAATAAAACAGTTATGGATGAAAATAAAAGTTTATTGTTTCATAATAAATTTCGTATCCCCTCGGCGCGGTTAAAAGATCACGATTATTCCCAGCCAGGAGATTATTTTGTTACCATGTGTGTTAAAAATCGCCAATGTTTATTTGGCGCGATCGTTGATGATAGAGTCGTCTTATCGCCAATAGGTGAAATGGTTAAAAAATGTTGGTTGGAAATACCGCAACATTTTTTAATGTTACATTGGATGAATTTATTGTTATGCCAAATCATATTCATGGTATTATTACCATTACGGATAAGGTAGTAGAGACGCAGCATGCTGCGTCTCTTACGGATAAGGCAGAGACGCAGCATGCTGCGTCTCTACCAAACGGTTTACGGACATTACAGTGGGGACCGAATAAATTTGGGCCATTACAGCCAGGAGCATTGCCGACGATTGTTCGTTCATTCAAATCCGCTGTTACCAAATTCGTTGGTCAAAAATATAGTCGTGAACGGTTTGCTTGGCAGGCGCGTTATTACGATGTTATTATTGAGAGTGAGAAAAATTATCAAAGAATCATTCAATATATTCTAGATAATCCGGGTAAATGGCCTGCAGATCAGAATAATCCCGTGAATATAAAGAATTAAAAAAATTGTCTCTCCCGAGGCAATTTTTTAATTCGTAATTAGTAATTCGTAATTATTTTTACCACCAGCCTTTTTTCTTAAACCCAATAATCATCAAGAGGCCGATGATGGTCATGAAGCCGACCACGATCCAGAAGCCATAGGCGGTATCCATCAACGGGTGCGGCGTGTCCATGCCAAAGAGGAAGGCTAAAAGGTTAATCGGCATGAAGATGACGGAGATGATGGTCAGGACTTTGATGATGCTGTTCAGCCGGTACGAGGCGATGGAGGACTGTGATTCGTAGAGCGCGCTGATGGTGTCGCGCTGGTTTTCCAAAAAGTCCCAAATTTCTTTGGTTTGTTCAATCAAGTCTTTGAAGTAGAGATCTAGTTTGATGTTGGGGAAAAAGCGGCCGGAGACGTCCACCAGCCGTCGGATGACGCCTTTGTGCGCCTGCATGGTCTTGCGGAAGGTGACGATATTTTTTTTAATCAAAACAACATCATAAATGAGGCGCGGGCTGTTTTCTTCAAAAATATGCGCTTCAATATTTTCAATGTCGTTGTTGATGTGCAAGAGCATGGGGAAGCAGGCCTTGAACAGGCGGTTGAGTGCCTCATAGATCAGGCCCGAGGGGTCATGCTCTTGCAGGAATGACAGCGAGCGGTTTTTTTGACATTCGGTAAAAAGTTCTCGCAGTACCGGTGACTGTCCGTCGTGTATCGTGATCAGATAGTTGTTGCTGATAAAGAAATCTATTTCGGCGGTTTTGATTTCTTTGGTTTTACGATTGTAGACGGGGAAGAGGAGCACCATGAAGAGGTACGTCGGGTGTTCCACCAGTTTTGGTCGCTGGTTGGGTGGCAGGCAATCTTTGAGATCAAGGTAATGAAAATCAAAGTTTTGTTTGAGCCAGTGCAATTCGCGAGCGGTGTTTTTGGTGATGTTAAGCCACTGAAAGTCACCGTAGGTGAGGCGGTAAATGTGTTTTGGTGTTTCCATACTCCTACGAATTACGAATCCGTACGAATGTACGAATTCGTATTACTAACAGGAGTTACGCACTTTTAATAAAAATTGGCTAAAATTAGCTGTTAATAATTTTTATTGTTACTCTAAAATTAGCTGAAAATTTTAGAAGTGCGTAACTCCTGTTACTAATTTTGTTTTTATTCTTTTTAATACCTCGCGGGTTTGCCCCGAGGTTACCGATTAGACATTCGGGTCCAGGGCTTGCCCTGGGGTTTAATACCTTTTATTATAGT
>JACRDY010000017.1 GCA_016218485.1 Candidatus Falkowiibacteriota bacterium | reverse complement strand
TGATCTTTAAGACTAATTCGTCGAACTTATCGGGCGCCAGGCCGAAGATTCTGGAAAACGCTTTTGGACTTTGTTTGAGTTTTAAGATATTCATAGCTTGATTATATCATATCGACGGTCTTTAAGCAGTAGGTCTATTATATTCTTCTTTGATTTCTCGGCGGAGGGCATCCTCGATGGTTTCGTTGAATTCTATTCCACCACCGCCGAAATCCCAGACATTTGGCTCATCACGAACGTTGGCGCTGCGCCGAGCCATGAGAAAATTTCCTTTGCCGTCATGACAAAGAAAGATTACGCAAACGCCGATGCAGTCTTGTCCCATGATCATATTTTTCTAAGGTGTTGAATAATCGTGTAGAGGCGGTACCAATTTTTTTGGATTGGTAGATCAAAGGTGCCGGGGTATTGTACAATTTTGCCGTTAAAACCAGATTTGAACCGTGAGACGCCCGGCCACCGAGCTTCATTATAGCCCCAAAAGTCGTAGTGGTGCAAGCCCGCTTTTTTAGCATCCTGCATCTGCCGCCACTGCAGCAGGTGCGGCGCCATCAGGCCGCGGTACTGGTAATCCGAACCGCCATGGACATACGTCGCGATCGTGCCGTACCAATAGACGAGGTTGGCAGCGAGCGGCGCGCTGTCGTGTTCAGCGATGTAGAGGTAAGTCCGTAGTCCGTAGTCCGTAGTCCGTAGGTTAAGTATTTTTTGGTAGTAGTTTTTCGGATGAGTAGAAACTTTTTGTTTGGAGTGGGTTTTGTTCAAGAGCTGCCAGAATATTTCAAAATCAGCATTCGTGTTTCCCTCACGAACGGTTACGTTCTTTTTTTCGGCCAGGCCGATGTTGTAGCGCGTTTTGGGGTGGCAGGAGTTCAAGAGTTGCTCTTCGCTCTGGCGCAGGTTGATGACCATGGTTTGGGCGGGTTGGCGGGGGGTGGTAGTCCTTAGTCCGTAGTCCCTAGTCCCTAGGTCAGTGAGCGGTTCAAGGCGGTAGAAGAGGGAGTATTTCTGGCGAGCCAGGTCAATGATTTCGGCGAACAGTTTTTCTTGCGCTGGTTCGCCTCTCCAGATCGGACCTCGCGGAGAGTAGAGGTAGTGCTGGCCAAACGGCAGCGGCATTTTAATCACCAGCGCGGCGGCACAGAGCGCATTTCCTTCCATCACGCCGAAACGCCAGATGGTTCTTCCCAGCGTCTGCTGTAGTACTCCCCAGTCCCAGGATTGCAAAAATTCATTACCATTGGCGATAATGAATTCGTCCCAGAGTTTTTGGTCGGTGATGAGCATTTTTTTTCTACGAATTTAGGAATAACTATGAATATACTAATCAATCAAGGAAAATTAGAAATTGGAAATTAGAAATTAAAAACTTTGCTTACCCGACAATTTCCAATATCTAATTTCCAATATCTAATTTTTATTATTCGTAGGGATCTACTGTTTCGCCAGCAGTTTTAACGCCGCTTTGACCCGGTCTTCCGTTGACTGATGTTTGGCGTCGATTTGGCTAAGCGCCTCGCGAGCGTCCGCCAGCGAGTAGCCGAGGCTAACCAGCGCGTCAATGGCCTGGCTCTGCGGGTGGTGTTTGTGGCCGAGGTCGGCGAGGGTCAGACTCTTGTCTCGCAGTTTGATGACAATCATTTCGGCGATTTTTTTGCCGATGCCCGAGACTTTGGTCAGGAGGCTGGTGTCACTAGAGGCAATACTGGTTTTGAGTTCTTGCAAGTCAGCGATCTCAAAAATCGCCAGAGCCGACTTGGGGCCAACGCCGGTAACACTGATGAGCTGTTTGAAAAAGTCCACCGCTTCAGGGCTGGGTAGGCCGTAGAGCTCCAGTGCGTCTTCACGCACATGGGTGTGGATGTAGAGCGTCAGCTGATCGCCGGCTTGGGTAGCACGCAGCACGTTGCCCGTGGTAAAAACAGTATAGCCAACACCGCCCACGTCCAGGAGGAGGGTCTTGGCGGTGCAATCAATGACAGTGCCGTTGAGGTAGCCGATCATAGGGAGTAGTGAGGGATGAGTAGGGAGGAGCGTAGGTATTTTAACAGTAAAAAGGTAAATATAAAAGCCCGGCCGGCAGAGCAAAATGAGATGGTGGCAAAACTGATTTTAAGCGAGATGTAGGACTGGTTGGCTACGGCGAGGAAAACAAGTGAAATGATTTGAGGCGTAATATATTACGGTGCCAATCATTTCGCGCTCGTTTGACGAGGCCTTGGACGAAAAGGAGGCTTCGCAGCAAAATCAGTTGTGCCACCATCTCAATATGTTTTTAAAAAGGCGAACGGCCGGGAAGACCCGGCCGCGGTTGTCCTCCTTTTTTTCGTGAGGAGGTGAGGACTGTGTTCTCCCCGTGTGTTGTGGGTGGCATCCTTGTGGCTGAAGTGACGATCTGCGTTGGCATTCGCAGATAGACGATTGGCCGCATGATGCAACCTACGTCGGAGTCAACGGACTCCGACTTGATGGAAGCCAGCGGCTAGTCCGCCAGCCTCCAGCGCATCGTCACGCTTCCGCGTTTTGGATGAGCATGAGAGGTAGGATATTCCTGTTTTAGGAGTTTGTCAAGAAATTTTTTTCACTTTTTTCACTACCATGTTGATAAAAAAACCGGAGGCCCGAGTGGCCTCCGTAGCGATGCGATGTCGTATGATTCTAAGCGGTAGCCTCGTCCTTTTCCTTGAGGATCGGCAGCCGCTTGACCGTTGAGCTGCCCTTGAGCCGTTTCGGCTTGGGGCAGTGGCTCTCGTAGCTGTGCGTGCCGTTCCGGCGGCGCTTTGTGCCGGGCATCGGTTTGTGCAGCTTCATCTGGGGTGGCAGGTTTTGCCCGTGGTTGCCGTTTGGGCCCCGGCGGCAGCCTTTGCCATTGTCCGCCTCCTGGCGCCGGCGGATGACGACCTGCACGTGTTGGGCGTCCATGAGTTCGGCATCGGTCGGCCGGCCGATCTCCTTCGGGTAGTCCCAGTGGGACACCCAGTTGATATGATCCGGCTCATACTCCTCCTTGCGTGGGGAGGACGAGATCGGTTCGTGATGATCAGAGGTCAAATAGTCGCCGAAGTCCCAGCCGAGGGAGACTGCCTCTTCAGCCGAGAATTCCTCGATGTCGCGGAAGCGTCTCCGTAGTGGGTCGTGCCGCTGTACCTCGTCGTCCGGGTGAGCCACTTCGCCGAAGTGGCAGGCCAGCAGCCCCATGTCCGGGGTGCGGCCATTGGCTCCGGCGCCCGCCCACGCATTCTGCAACGGCAATTCGTGATTATCATTCCGCCCCATTGGTATCTCCTCCTTTAAAGGCTAAGGTGTAGGGCAGTGGGTGTCTTTATTTTTTTCGAAGATTCCCTTTTGAAGTGCAACTTTTTCAGAGGTAAAATTAAGGCCTATGAGAAAGTTAAACTACCAGCATGTAAGCCAGTCAGAACGGGATAGGATTGAAGCTCTTTTAATGAGCGGCCACAAGCAAAAAGAGGTG
>JACRDY010000018.1 GCA_016218485.1 Candidatus Falkowiibacteriota bacterium | reverse complement strand
ACCCCTACATCACCCTTGGCGCGCTTCATTTCTCATTAACAAAAAACAGTCAATTTTACCGGCTGTAAGACAAGGCAACCAAAGCTAAGTATGACATTTCTACTTTGCCGAGAGGTATGACATTTCTAATTAGCCTTTACAGTGTCCCTTGGGTCCCTTTTCATTTTGTCCAACTTTTGTTAAAATATCTTAATTAATTTTTAGAAAATACAAAAATCAAATTCGTCGTCTTTGATTATAGGTAGAAAATGGTTATTAGAAAAAATGTATATCGTACAACATGCTTCAAGCAGAATCCTCCCTTGTTTTTATAGCCCCTTTTTGGTATTATGGGGAGGCTTTATTTCTCGCCGGTTATTTGGGTTAATCGGTACATTTTCTGTATGACGCTAACCAAATATACTGTGTTCATGCTGATCATCACCTTGTTCTGCTGGGGGGCCTGGGTCTTGGTGATTTTTCAGATTGATCCGACGGCCGCCGGCGCGTTGGGGTTTATTGTTTTTTATGTTACCTTATTTTTCGCGCTGACTGCCAGTTTGGCGGTGGTGGGTCTCTTGCTCCGTCGCTGGTTTGTCAGCCATCAGCCGCCGACGCGCCAAGTGGCAATAGCGCTCCGCCAGGGTGTCTGGTTCGCCTTGCTCCTGGTTGGCGCCTTAGTTTTACTTAGCTGGCAGCTGCTGACCGTCTGGAATACGTTGCTGTTGATTGCTGTTTTGACCGTCGTTGAATTTTTCTTTATTTCCACAGAGCATAATGGAGAACAATCCGTATGAAACAATCGCAACTTTTTTCTAAAACATTGAAAGTCGCGCCCAAGGATGAGCCGTCACAGAACGCGCAGCTGCTGATTCGCGGTGGCTACGTTGACAAGCTGATGGCCGGTGTCTACAGCCTGCTGCCGCTCGGCTGGCGCGTCATGAAGAATATTGAAGCCATCATCCGTGAGGAAATGAATGCTATTGGCGGCCAGGAATTGTATTTACCGAGCATGCACCCCAAGGTTAATTGGCAGCAGACGGGGCGTTGGGACAGTCTGGACGTGCTCTACCGGCTGGCCGAGGACGATGTGGCGTTTGGGCCGACCCATGAGGAGGTCATTGCCCCGCTGGCCAAAAAATTTGTTCAGTCGTACCGCGACCTGCCTCTGGCCGTGTATCAAATCCAGAATAAGTTTCGCCGCGAGCGGCGCGCCAAATCTGGACTGCTCCGTGGCCGTGAATTTATCATGAAGGATTTGTATTCGTTCCATGCTGATGAGGCTGACCTGGATGCGTACTACGAGCGAGTCCGTGGCGCCTACGAGCGTATCTTTGCGCGCCTCGGTTTGGGTAGGCAGACGCACTATACCTATGCGGCGGGCGGTAGTTTTTCCAAATACTCCCACGAGTTTCAGACAGTGACGGCTGCTGGTGAAGATACTATCCATATCTGCGCCGGCTGCGGTAGGGCGATCAACGAAGAGATTAAGGCCGAGATGGCCGTCTGTCCGGGGTGCGGCGGCACAGACTTCACCGCCGCCGCGGCCGTGGAAGTCGGCAATATTTTCAAACTCAAGACTAAATATTCTGATCCGTTCAAGCTCACGTACACTGACGCGACCGGTACGGAGCAGCCGGTGTTGATGGGCTGTTACGGGATTGGGCTGCAGCGACTGATGGGTACGATTGTTGAAGTCTTCGCCGATGACCAGGGTATTGTCTGGCCGGTGGCCGTCGCGCCGTACCGAGTGCATCTGATCGGTTTAAATTTGGACGATCCATCGGTGCGGGCGCAAGCGGCCAAAGTCTACCAAGAGTTACAGCAAGCGGGCCTGGCCGTGCTGTTTGACGATCGGCCGGAGGCCACCGCCGGAGCGAAATTTGCCGATGCCGACCTCTTGGGTATGCCGGTGCGTTTGCTGGTTTCCGCTAAAACGGGAGGCAAGGTTGAATATAAATTACGCACGGGGACAACCGCTGAACTTCTGGACACGGCGGCGGCGCTCGCGGCGATTAAAGCATTGTCATAAGTATGTTTGTTGTTGATCGGCTATTCGGATATTTTTCCAATGATTTGGGGATTGATTTGGGTACCGCTAACACACTCGTCTATGTCATGGGCAAGGGGATTGTCATCAATGAGTCGTCAGTGGTGGCGGTCAATACGCGGACTAATCAAATCATTGCCGTGGGCATTGACGCCCAAAAAATGATCGGTAAAGCGCCGCCGCATATCATCGTTTCCCGGCCGCTGGTCAACGGCGTGATTTCTGACTTTGAGGTGGCGGAAAAAATGCTCAAGTATTTCATTGATCGGGTCCACAGCGGCGGGTTCAACCTGCTGCCGCGCCCCCGCGTGGTGGTGGGCGTGCCGCTAGACATCACCGAAGTGGAGCGCAAAGCCGCGGAAGATGTGGTGCTGTCTGCCGGCGCGCGCGAGGTATTCTTGGTGGAAGAGTCTATGGCGGCGGCTATTGGCGCGCGCCTGCCGGTGCAAGAAGCCATCGGTAACCTGGTGGTGGATATCGGCGGTGGCACGACGGAGATTGCGGTGATTTCGCTCGGCGGTATTGTCACCTCTAAGGTGATTACCATTGCCGGGGACGAGATGAACCGTAACGTCATCCACTACGCCCGGGAAAATTTCAATCTGCTTTTGGGCGAGCCGGTGGCTGAAGATATTAAGAAAAAAATCGGTTCCGCCGGCGGTATTAAAGATAAAGTGGAAATAGAGATGCGCGGGCGCGATTTAGTCTCCGGCCTGCCCAAGGAAATTATTGTTAACGACGGTCAGATCGCCGAGGCCTTGGCCCGTTCCGTCAAGTCTATTATTGAGAATATCAAGGCGACATTGGAGGTGACACCGCCGGACCTGGTGGCGGATATTTATGAGCGCGGCATGGTCCTGACCGGCGGCGGTGCGCTCCTCAAACACCTGGATAAAGCGATTTCCAAAGCCACCCAAATTCCGGTGCGCGTGGCGGACGATCCGCTGACCTGCGTGGTGCGCGGCACCGGCATGATCTTGGAAGACTTGGATGACCTGAAAGATCTGCTGATTCCGTCAACGTCTGATATAGAATAGTGTAGGCAAATTTTAGAAATGTACGAATGGCAGGTAAGGAGAAATTAGCTAATTTCTGTATTTTAGGGATATGTACCAAATCGGCCACAAACGAACAACGCGCTGGTGGGGTTTTTTTATTATTGCCGCAGTGGTGGCGTTCTTGCTGATCCTGACGGGAGGCGCTCGCTGGCTGTTTGGATTTTTCAGTCAGGTGGCAGCTCCGGCCCAGGACGGGCTGTACCAGCTCAGCACCGAGCTGCGGGACATCAAGAGTAAAAAAGAGTTATTGGCGGAGAACGCGGCTCTGCAAGAGCGTTTGGCGCAGATCAGTCTGGATGTGGCGCAGCTGCGTGAGTTGGAAGTGGAAAATCAGGTGCTGCGGGAGCAGCTTAATTTTTTGGAAGGGCAGCGTCATCGCTTTGTGACCGCTCGGGTGATTGCCCGCGGGGCGGAGAACGCGCTGTCCAGTCTGGTCATTAACCGCGGGCAGGATGACGGGGTGGGTTTGGGCTATCCGGTGATTGCCGGGGAGGGCGTGTTGGTGGGGCGCGTGATTGAGGCTAGCCCGCACAGCGCTACTATTCTCCTCTTGAGTGACGGGCAGAGCAATGTGGCCGCCACTATTCAGAATACCGTGCAGACGATCGGCGTGGTCAGCGGCGAGCATGGTTTGAGCATCACCATGGATATGATTCCCCGGGATCAGGTGGTGCAGCGAAACGATACGATTATTACCTCGGGTTTGCAGGCTAATATCCCTCGCGGGTTATTGATTGGTTTGGTAGATACGGTAGACGCGTCCTCCAGCGAGTTGTTTGCCAAGGCCGCCATTACGCCGCTGGTCAATTACCAAACTTTGACCGTGGTAACGGTTCTCACTCCCGAGTAGCCTATAGACCTATTGCTTAATACTTTGGCTGCTGCAATTTGCAGTGGCGGCTGCAAAATGTTAAGAGCTCGTCGGCTTAATTCAGCCATTACACCTCCTCGCTCTTCACATTTTTCGCCAGCCACTACAACGCTTCGCGACGAAAAATTATTAAGCAACAGGTCTTATGGACTACCTAAAAATCACCAAAATCGCCGGAGGGATCCTACTTGTCTGTTTGTTGGTGTTTATCCAGTTGAGCTTTTTGGCTAACCTGCCGTTTCCGCTGTCGGCCATCAATCTCGTTTTTATCGTGCTCTGCTTCGTGACGCTGCTCTTGGATTATCAGCTGGGCTGGTGGGCGGGTTGTATCAGCGGGCTGCTCTTAGAACTGTATTCTGTTGCGCCATTCGGCGCTATCATTATTCCATTGATGGTTGTTTTGGTACTGATTAACTTTTTGTTTAAGCTGCTCTTTACCAACCGTTCGCTGTCTTCACTGCTGGCGTTGAGCACCTTGGGCCTGGTAGTCTATACGTTGCTGCACTTTTTTTATTTAAAATTATTTTTCGTCTTCGGTTGGTCAACCTGGAATGTCAGGTTTGACATGCCGTACGTTACGGGTATTCTGTGGCAGATCGGATTGGTGATTGTTGGTTTGACCGTTATTTTTCTGCCGCTACGTTTCTTCAGCCGGCGGTTCAAGTCGGTGTTTATTGTGGAAGGGAGACGATAGTTGAAAGTTATAAAGTTGAAAGTTAAAAGTTCCGTACTTTCAACGTTAACTTTATAACTTTATAACTTTCAACTTGTAACTTACTTATGGCAAGCTGTAAAAACTGCATAAAAGATTTTACGATCTATCCTGATGACCTGAAGATGTATCAGAAGTTTGAGGTACCGCAGCCGACGCTCTGTCCGGACTGCCGGCAACAGCGGCGTCTAGCTTGGCGCGGCAATTTGGCGTTTTATCAGCGAGCGTGCGGTCTGTGTCGCCAACCGATTATCACTCAATATTCGGCGGATTTGCCCTTTCCCGTGTATTGTCCTGAATGCTGGTGGGGGGACGGCTGGGACAGACTCGCCAATGGCATTGTTTATGATCCCGCGCGGCCATTTTTTGAGCAATTATCACAAGTGATCAATTCTTCGCCGCGTCTTTCTTCGTATACCCTAAAGTGTGACAATTGCGACTATGTTGATAAGACGGCCGGCAGTAAAAATTGCTATTTAATCATTGGTTCGCAGGATTCAGAAGATTGTTACTATGGCGAGAAATTTTTAAAATCCAAAGATTGTGTAGATTGCAATTTTGTTGTTGAGTGTGAGCTGTGTTATGGGTGTATTGATTCGCGCGGCGCGTATAATTGTAATTTTTGCCAAGCATGTCCGCGCTCTACAAATTGTAGTGGTTGTTATGATTGTCGCGGCTGCAGCGATTGTTTTGGCTGCTGGAATTTGCGCAATAAACAGTTTTACATTTTTAATAAACAATACAGCGAGGTCGAGTATCAAGCAAAAATGAAAGAATATAATTTGGGCAGTTATCAGAATTTACAAAAAGTACGAGCGCAGTTTGCCGCCTCACGAGCCAGTCAGGCGATTCATCGTTTTGCCTTAATTACTCACAGTACCAACGTCTTCGGCGATTATATTTTCCGTTCAGATAATTGCTGGCGCTGTTTCAATGTCATGGAATTTAAAGATTGCCGCTATGCTTCTGATGATGAAAAAGGCACGGAAATGATGGATACGAATAATTGTGGCTACGGCGAGCTGTGCTATGAGGTGCAGGACGCCTATGGTAATCATTGGTGTCGTTTTGGTAATTTAATAACGGAAGATTCGTTTTGTGATTATTCGTCCCATCTTACTTCTTGCCATGACTGTTTTGGTTGCGGCAGCTTGCATAAAGCCAGCTTTTGTATTTTGAATAAGCAATACGGCGAGACGGAATACAAAAAACTACGGGTGCAGATTATTCAGCAGATGCAAACAACGGGCGAGTGGGGTGAGTTTTCCCCCGTTCATTTGAGTCCGTATCCGTATAATGAGAGCAAAGCGTCGATTTTTTATCCCTTGAGTCAAGAGGAGGTTTTGGCCAAAGGCTGGCGGTATAAAGATGAAGACGCGCCGAGTGGCGCCGCTCATCAATTGCCGGCGTATACCATTCCCGATGATATTCAAGAGGTTAGTGATGATATTTTAGCAGCCGTGTTGCCGTGTGAGCAGTGTGGCAAGCAGTATAAAATTATCAAGCAGGAATTGGATTTTTATCGTAAGAAAAATATAGCGGCGCCGCGTCACTGTTTTCGGTGTCGTTATCTGGCGCTCTTTAATGTCCGCAATTTCAGGCAGTTGTATCACCGTTCCTGTATGAACACCGGCTGTAAGAACGAATTTGAAACCACCTACGCGCCGGACCGACCGGAAAAAGTGTATTGCGAGGAGTGTTACCAAAAAGAGATTTATTAGCAAGGGAACGACACGCCCTCTGGGCGTGTTATGTCTGTTATACGCTCTGTAACGATAACACAGCCAGCCCGCTCCGCTTCACATAACACAGCCAGAGGCTGTGTCACTCCGAAAAGCATATGCCTACCTGTAAAAACTGTACAACCGCTTTCACCATCACCGAGCAGGACAAAACCTTCTACGCTCGTATTAACGTACCTGCGCCGACACTTTGTCCAGCCTGCAGGCAGCAGCGGCGGTTGAGCTGGCGTAACGAGCGCACGTTTTACCAGGGCGTCTCGGACTTGAGCGGTAAACCGATTTTGTCAATTTACCATCCGAGTAAGCCTTTCCCGGTCTATGATCAGGCAGAATGGTGGAGTGACGCTTGGGATCCGTTTGATTACGGTCGCGAGATTGATTGGCAGAGATCGTTATTAGCACAGATCAATGAATTATTTCAAGCCGTGCCGCGGCCGTCGCTGTTTAATCGGAATTGTGTGAATTCGTACTACGGTAACATTCAAGAGAGCAACCTTAATTGTTACTATGAGGTGGGCAGCGGTTGGTGTGAAGAGAGTTATTACAGTACCATTAACATCCACTGTAAAAATATCATGGATTCGCACTACGCCCACCAGTGTGAGTTGTCTTACTATCTCGTCAATTGCGAACATTGTTACTCCTGTGTCTACTGCCAAAATTGCCACAATTGTTTAGAAACCTATTTTTCCTATAACTGCCGCGGCTGCACCAATTGCTTCGGCTGCGTTAATTTGCGCAATGTTCAGTACTATTGGTTTAACCAGCCGGTTGGCGAAGCGGAGTTTATTCGTCGCATTGCGTCGCTCGGCAGCTATGCTTTTTGGCAAAAAATGAAGCAAGAATTCCTGGCCTTTAGAGCCTCCAGCCTCCAGCCGTACGCCGTCCAGGTCAAGTGTGAGCGCAGCACCGGTGATTATTTGAGCTCTTGCGAAGATGTGCGTTCCTGCTTTGACCTGGTGGAAGCGACGAACTGCGCTTACTGCTACCGCGGAGAAAAGATAACCGATTCGCTTGACTGCGATATTGGTGGCTGGCCGGCGAGTAATCTCTATGAAGTCTTGAGCGCGGACACCTCATCTGCTATGATCGGCACGGTTTTCTGTTGGGAAAATTCATTTATCCAATACTGCTATCACTGTTTTACTTCGCAAGACCTCTTTGGCTGCTCTTTGGCTGCGCTAGCCTGCGGGGGCAGCGATACTGTATTTTGAATAAGCAGTATAGTGAAGCCGAGTACAAAAAAATAGTGCCGAAGCTGGTCGCCAAGATGAAAGCCGACGGCGAGTATGGCGAGTTTTTCCCCGTGGAATATTCACCCTACGGCTATAATGAAAGCACGGCCAGTGAGTACTACCCGTTATCCCGGGAGGAAGTTTTGGCTAAGGGCTGGCGCTGGCAGGATGATCTGCCCGGTACGCGCGGTCAGGAAACGTTGCCGCCGGAGAATATTTCCGATACTATTCAGGATGTCCCCGCCACGATTGAACAGGAAATTCTGGCTTGTCAGTGTGGCAAAAATTATAAACTGATACCGCAGGAAGTCGTATTTTATCGTCAGCAGAATTTACCCATTCCGCGCTTTTGTCCGTTCTGCCGTCATCTGGAGCGGATTGCTCTGCGTAATCCCCGGCGGCTGTACCACCGCCAGTGCATGTGCGAGCAGTCCGGCCACCAGCACACCGGTAAGTGTGCGGTGGAGTTTGAGACGACGTACGCGCCCGACCGACCGGAACGAGTTTATTGTGAAACGTGTTATCAGAAGGAGATTTATTAGCTCAAAGCTCAGAGCACAAAGCTCCGCGCTTTGAGCTCTGAGCTAATTTATGAACGACCCCTTTTCCATCCGCCTGGACACCATCAAAGACTCGGAATTGTCGCGAGACAAGCGATTATCCTGGACCGAAGAGATGTTTGATACTACCGGCGGCGAGGTGTTAACGGAGCGAGCCACTTCGCAGTTTTTAGGTTTGGGTATTAGCGAGCAGCGCCTGCGGTGGTTTGGTCTTGCTATACTTTTTTTCTTCAGCGTCCTCTTGTTCCGCAGCGGTTACCTGCAGGTTGGTCGTGGCGACTACTACTACGGTTTGGCTGAAGGCAACCGTATTCGCAAGCTGGCGGTACAGTCTCCGCGGGGAGTGATTTTTGACACCACTGGACGGCAATTAGTCAAGAACATTCCCAGTTTTAACTTACTGATTACCCCGGCGGATCTGCCGGCTGATGAGCTCGCGCAGCAGGCGGTTTTGTCGCAGGTGGCGGCGTTAGTCGGTATGCCGATGGAAGACATCCGATACATCATTGATGAGCACCGTCCTTATATTTACCAGCCGATTTTGATTAAATCCGGTTTGGATTATGATCAAATCATTACCGCGACGGTCAAAGCTACTGATTGGCCGGGGGTTAGTCTGGAGCAGGGGTCGCGCCGGGAGTATTTGTTTAGCGATACGGCGGATGAGACGCCGCCGGTGTTTTCCCTGTCCCACGTGCTTGGCTATAACGGGCAGCTGACCAAGGCGGACTATGAAGCGCACGCCGCCGAAGGCTATTTTCTCAATGATATGATCGGCAAAACCGGCTTGGAGGCGTTTTATGAGAAAACATTGAAAGGCGCCAACGGGCAGAAACAGGTGGAGGTAGACGCGTTGGGCCGGGAAAAAAAGATCATTGCCGAAACGGATCCGGTGGCCGGGCAAGATCTGACTTTGAGCCTTGACTATGGGTTGCAAAAAACCGCCGAGGCAGCGCTGAGCGACTCGCTCAAGCAATTTAATAAAAAACGCGGCGCGGTGGTGGTCATGAATCCGCAGAATGGGGAAATCATGGCGCTGGTGTCCTTGCCGAGTTTTGACGCTAATAATTTCGCTGCCGGTATTTCCACGGCCGAGTATAGTCAGCTCCTTAATAATCAGAATAAGCCGTTGTTTAATCGGGTGGTGGCCGGCGCCTACCCGTCGGGGTCTACCATCAAGCCGGTGATGGCTGCCGCGGCCTTGGCCGAGGGCGTGATTACCACGGCCACCAGCTTTACCAGTGTCGGCGGCATCCGTATCCAGCAGTGGTTTTTCCCTGATTGGAAAGCCGGGGGACACGGCGTGACGAACGTCTACAAAGCCATTGCCGAGTCGGTCAATACTTTTTTCTATATGATCGGCGGCGGCTTTCCCCGGGGCGGCAACCCCACTGCTGATTACGAGTTTGAAGGATTGGGTCCGTACCGCATCGCCGCTTGGCTGCAGCAGTTCGGCCTGGGCCAAGCGCTCGGTCTTGACCTCAATGGCGAGGCCAACGGGTTCGTGCCTACTGTGGAGTGGAAAAATGCCACCGTTGGCGAGCAGTGGTATATCGGCGACACCTACAACCTGTCCATCGGCCAGGGTAATCTTCTGGTGACACCCTTGCAGGTGGCTAGCTGGACTGCTACCATAGCCAATGGTGGCACGATGTACCGCCCGCACCTGGTGCGCCAGATTGGCGATCAGCCGGTAGCCCCCGAGGTACTGCGGGATCACCTGACTGACGACAAATATTTGGCCATCGTGCGCGAGGGGATGCGCCAGACCGTGGAGTATGGCTCGGCCCGGTCATTCAGCGCGCTGCCGATCAGCGTGGCGGCCAAGACCGGCACGGCGCAGTGGAGTAATGACCGGGCGCCGCACGCCTGGCTGACCGCTTTCGCCCCCGTTCAGCAGCCCCAGATCGTGGTTACCGTTCTGGTGGAAGAAGGGGAAGAGGGGAGTATGAGCGCCTCGCCGGTGGCTCGAGAAATACTGAATTACTATGCCAACCGACAACAAAACTAAATTACACCTGATCGTGGGAGCGCTGCTGATCATCTCTTTCGCCATTTTATTCGTCCGGCAAGAATTTTTTTCTATGTCACAAGAACAATTACAGCCGGCGCGTATCGGCCAGGCTGATATCGTGGTGGAGATCGTGGTTAATGATGCTGCCAAAGCACGGGGGTTGTCCAATCGTCTGGAGCTCCCGGTTAATCAGGGAATGTATTTCCCCTATACCGATCGGCGCGCGCGGACGTTTCATATGGGCAATATGCTCTTTCCTGTGGATATGGTCTGGCTGAGTCAGGGCAGTATTGTGGCCATCAGCCAGAATGTGCAGTTATTTGACGCTGCGGGTAACGTTACCCGCGTATTGTCGCCCGCGCCGGTAGACGGCGTCTTGGAGCTTAACGCCGGTTTTGTTCAGGCACACCAGGTAAAGGTGGGGGATGAGTTTAAGATTTTGGATAAGTAAAAATTACCAATAAAAGGGTAAGAACAGGTCTCCTTCATGCCTTGCGGGGAGGACAGGAGGGGGTGTTCGGGCCACTCTCCCACCCCCTCTCGCCTCCGTAAGCTTCGGCTCCGCCCCGCCACGGCGGGGCAGAGACCTCAGCAACGGAGGCGTTTCCCCCTCAGGCAGGGGGAGTTACGGTGGGGTATTCTACGTTATTTAGTTTAGTTATTTAGTTATTTAGTTTCCTTGACAAACCCTGTATCAGTAGTGTATCCTTCTGTCCATATGAAAATCGCAGTCATCAAAACCGGCGGCAAGCAGTATACCGTCGCGGAAAAAACCAGACTGAAAGTGGAAAAACTGCCCGGCGCGGAAGGCCAGAAGGTTGAGTTTGACGAGGTGCTCTTGGTGGCGGACGGGGAGACGGTGACCGTCGGCGCTCCGACCGTCAGCGGCGCCAAAGTCATTGGCACGATTGTCAAACAAGCGCGCGCGCCGAAAATTGACGTGGTGAAGTACAAAGCCAAGATCCGCTACCACAAGAAGACCGGTCACCGGCAGCGGTATACGGAAGTAACGGTAGACAGCATTGCCTAACATTTTTGTTCTTTGAATAAAAAAATAGCCCGTGTTAAGCGGGTTGTTTTTTTACTCACAGATCACACAAATCTGTGTTTATCTGTAATAATCTGTGTAAATTTGTGTTTAATAAATTTCCTTCCGTCCTTCCAGCGCGCTGCTCAACGTCACCTCGTCAGCGTAGACGAGCTCGCTGCCCATCGGCAGACCCTTGGCCAGACGGGTCATTTTGACCCCTAGCGGCTTTAAGAGCCGTGAGAGGTAGAGAATAGTGGATTCGCCCTCAATCGTGGCGTCAAAGGCCAAAATGAGCTCTTGGACGCCATTAGCTTTGATCCGTTCCAGGAGTTTGGCGGTGTTCAGGCGCGCGGTGTCTTCCGGGGTATCCACCACACCCCCGAGTACGTGATAGAGGCCATTGTACTGGGCGGTGCTTTCTATGCTCGCCAGGTCAGTAGTTTGGGCCACGACGCAGATCGTCGCGCGGTCGCGTTTAGGGTTGGAGCAGATGTAGCAGGGGGATTTTTCGGAGAAGGTATGACACTCCGCGCAGGTGGTGACAGTGGCTTTGAGTTCAGTTAGCGCTCTCGTCAGACCATCAATTTGGTTTTTGTTCCGGAGTAAGTAAAAGACAAACCGTTCCGCGGTTTTTGGGCCGATGGTGGGCAGCTCGGAAAAGGCCTCTATCAGGCGCTGCATGGTTGGGGGGAATTTTGGCATACGTCAGTTAAAAGTTATCAAGTTATAAAGTTGAAAGTTCTCTCCTTTTAACTTTCAACTTTATAACTTGATAACTTTTAACTCATTATTTTATAATTTGAAATTATCCAATCCGCCCATACCCTGCATTGTTTCTGCCATAATCCGTTTGATCTTATCCAGGCCGTCTTTCAAGAGACCGGGCAAGATTTTTTCAATCTCAGCGGCAGTCAGATTGGGGTTGATGGTCAGCGCGGTAATGTTCTGATTGCCGTCCAGGGTCAGGCTGATGCCGCCCTGTTCAACCGTAACGGTTTTAGCGGCTAGCGCGTTTTGGAGCTGTTTGCCTTGACTGCGGAGGTCTTTCAGGTGTTTGATTTTGTTGAACATGGTTTTATTAAATTACGAATTACGAATGAAAATAGGTTATTTTTTATAAGTATACTTCAGCCAGAGTTTTTTGCCGGCGGAAACCGAGAGGGTGGAGATCCAGAACGCCACCGTGGCAATCAGCGCGTTCCACAATGGTTTTTCCATGTTGTTGAAGTAGAAGACCAAGAGCACGACGAGAAAGGTCAGAACCAGAATAATGATTTTTCGGCTCTGGCTGATTTCCCAGGCTTTGTCCGCTTCTACCCGAGCGTTACGTTCTTTGATCTGCTGGAGGTCAATTTGGAGTTGTTGGGGATCCATATGCTTAGTTATATCACGAGAATATTAAAACATTAAAACACAAGAACATTAAAACAAACTTCTTGTTTTAATGTTCTTGTGTTTTAATGTTTTAAATTTGTGATTATTGAGGCGGTTCTTCCGCATATTCCTTCTCTAAGTTCTTAAAGCTGACGCGCTGCTCGTCAAAGTAGGCGCGGACCACGCCGGTCGGGCCGTTGCGGTGTTTGGCGATGTGGATTTCGGCGATGTGCTTTTCTTCTTCTGGCACGTTGAAACGGGTCCGGTCCATGCTTTTGCGGTAAATGAACATGACCACGTCGGCGTCCTGTTCAATCGAGCCGGATTCGCGCAGATCGGCCAGTTTGGGAATGGCCGGGGTGCGGGTTTCCACCGAGCGGTTGAGCTGCGAGAGCGCCAGGACCGGGATATTCAGCTCGCGGGCGATGCCTTTAAGCGAGCGGGTGATTTCGGCCACTTCCAGGACGCGGTTTTCCACGCCGTGGCGGCCTTCCATCAGCTGGAGGTAGTCCAGGACGATCAGGCCCAGACCGTGCTCCATTTGCAGGCGGCGCGCTTTGGTGCGGATTTCCATGATATTGGTCATGGCGGTGTCGTCAATATAGATCGGCGCTTCTGACAGAATGCCCATGGCGTGGCCGATGCGCGAGAAGTCGTCGTTATCCTGGCGGTCAGACAATCGGCCGGTGCGCATTTTCCACAGATCCACGCCGGCCTGCGAGCAGAGCAGGCGGTCCACCAGCTGTTCCTTGCTCATTTCCAGGGAAAAAATACCGACGGGAATTTTTTCTTCCACGGCGACGTGCCGTGCGAAGTCCAGGGCCAGGGTCGTTTTACCGACAGACGGGCGAGCGGCCAGGATGATCAGGTCAGACTTCTGGAAACCGGCCAGCACGTTATCCAGTACCCGGAAACCGCTGGGGATGCCGCGCAGCTTGCCTTTTTCGCGGTGCAGCTCGTCAATTCGCTCAAAGGCCTCGGCCAGCACCCCGCGGATGGGCGTAAAGATCGTTTTGATGGATTTTTGAGAAATGGCGAAGAGTTTTTGCTCGGAGCGATCCAGAATGACTTCCACATCCTCATCTTCATGAAAACCGATCTCGGCGATTTCCGTAGCGGCGCCGATCAGCCGGCGCAGCGTGGACTTCTTGGCGACGATTTTGCCGTACGTCACCACGTGGCTGGCGGTCGGCACGACGTTGGCCAGACTGGTCAGGTAGCCGCGGCCGCCGACTTTTTCCAGGTCGCCCGACTCGTCCAGACGGTTGGCGAGGGACAAGAGGTCAATCGGCTCGCGCTTGTCAAAGAGGTGGAGCATGGCGGCAAAGATTTTCTTGTGGCTCTCTTTGTAGAAATCATCCGGCTCCACAATATCGGCAATGTTGATAATGGCGTCTCGGTCAATCAAAAGCGAGCCGAGGAGCGACTGCTCGGCTTCCAGGTTCTGCGGGGGGAGTTTGCCTATCAGGTCGGACATATACAATTATAATTCCAAAGTTCAAAATCCTAAGCTCAAAGTTCAAATCAAGTTCAAAGCCTAAATGTCTCATAGACCCGCCCTTTGAACTTTGTCATTGGGCATTGATTTGAACTTTGAGCTTAGGATTTTGAACTTTGAACTTTAACTCATTGGGTTTTTTCTAGCCCAGGTATCTTAACCCAAAGCAGCCCACTATTCAAGGCTGGCGTTATACCCAGATTGTCCACGGGCTATGAGGGTTTGTTGACGGGGTAGTTTTTGGTTTCGTTATACCAATTTCACCGTACGGTGGTACCCCTGCTCGCCTCGCCCGCATCGCTACGTGAAGGGGTAAGGTTGCTGGGGTCTTGGGTGGGGTGAATCTGTAGAGACGCAAAGCTTTGCGTCTCTACTCCAGCAACCTCACGTTACTTATGTTGTTGGAGTTTTGAAGTCATGGTAAATATTGACGGTTTATCGTTGATTTGATATTTTGGTAGAGTTGTCTAAATCGTTTACACGAATATTTTGAGCCGGTAGGCGAATCGGCCTAGGCGGCAGAAAGGAGAGGCGTTTGGGCAACTGGCCGGGTAATGGTGGGCATGGATGTAGCAAGGCCTACGGCAGCAACGGCTGTCGGAAACTGCAAAACGGCAGGAAATGTCCGCCGAGCGCGACCTGTCCGCACAAGCGGCTGCCGGGAGGTGACCGGGACAAAATCAGCCGCGGCAAGAAGAAACGGCATCACAACTGATGCCCACAAACCAGAGGAGGAAACCGCCAGGACGAGCTCGCGCTCGTCCTTTTAACTTTAAACAATAAGGGCAGCTCGGGAGCTGCCCCTACGGTAATATTTCAATTTTTTACAGCCAATCTTGATACAGCGGGAATTTGGCGGTGAGCGTCATGACTTGAGTTTTAATTTGGGCCTTGATTTCGGCGTTTTCATGGTTGCTGATGACACTGTCCATCCAGCCGGCAATGGTTTTCATTTCCGCCTCTTTCATGCCGCGGGTGGTCAGAGCCGGGGTGCCAAAGCGAATCCCGGACGGATCCATGGGTGAGCGCGGATCATCCGGGATCATATTTTTGTTCAGAGTAATGCCGGCTTCATCCAAAGCATTTTGGGCTTGTTTGCCGGTGACGCCTTTACTGGTCATAACATCCACGAGCAGCAGGTGATTGTCCGTGCCGCCGAAACAGAGGTGGTAGCCGCGAGCCCGAAATTCCGCCTCCAGCACTTTAGCGTTGAGCTTGATTTGCTTGGCGTAGGTTTTGAATTCCGGCTTGAGCGCTTCACCAAAGGCTACGGCTTTGGCGGCGATGTTGTGCTCATGCGGGCCGCCTTGGAAGCCGGGGAAGACTGCCTTATCAATAGCTTTGGCGTGTTTCTGTTTGCACATGATCATGCCGCCGCGCGGACCGCGGAGCGTCTTGTGGGTAGTGGTCGTGACTACGTCAAAGATTGGTACGGGGTTATTCATCTCCCCAGCGGCAATCAGGCCAGCGATATGAGCGATGTCGGCCATAGTCAGGGCGCCGACTTCATCAGCGATTTTCTGGATGGCAGGGTAATCAATTTCTCGTGAGTAGGCCGAGTAGCCGACCAGGATGAGTTTCGGCTGGTGTTCCAATGCCATCTGGCGCAGGTTATCCAGGTCAATATTGCCCTGCGCGTTGGTCTTGTATCTGACGAAGTTAAAAATTTTGGCCATATACGTTACCGGGTGGCCGTGGGTCAAGTGGCCGCCGTGGGACAGATCCATACCCAGGACCGTGTCGCCGGGTTGCAAGAGCGCGAAGTAGACGGCGATGTTGGCGGGCGCGCCGGACAGGGGCTGGACATTCACATGCTCTGCGCCGAACAGCTGCTTGGCGCGGTCAATGGCCAGCTGCTCCACGTCATCAATATACTGACAGCCGCCGTAGTAGCGGTTGCCCGGGTAGCCTTCGGAGTATTTGTTGGTCAGGATTGAGCCGAGCGCTTCCAGCACAGCCAAGGAAACAAAGTTTTCGGACGGGATCATTTCCAGGCCTTGTTGCTGGCGCGCCAGTTCTTTTTTGATCGCCCCGTAAATGTCGGGGTCAGCGGTAGGGAGGAATTTCATAGGATATTGTAGGGGCAGACCTGTGTGTCTGCCCAATTATTTTTTAAAGACGCCGTAGGGACAACCCTTGGGTTGTCCGTTTGATTACCGAGAAAATTTTGCAGCAAATTACACCATATTGTCAGTTTAGCATAAAACCAGCCCGGGGCAAATACAGGTTAAAAACAGGTTAAAAACATACAGGTTAAAAAAGAAAAAGCCGACAACGGCTGAGAACGAACCTGGTCAATCCCAAGGGCTCACAAATCGGCGCGGGTCAAAACCGTTGTCAGGCTGATGAGATGCTACCTGTGGGGATGGTAGTCAAATGAGCTTCGTTGCAAAGCTCTATGTATTTGCGGTGCAGTAAATATATACCAATGCAATGGATTGGGCAAATTTTCAGATACAAGGAAAGAGAGGCCCCGGGGGCCTCTCTGAGCTGTGAATTACGAAACTCCCCCAATTAACTAAAACTTGATATACTAAAAAAGACACCCTAAGGTGTCTTTTTAGAACTGTCTAAGTCTATGAAGCTCTTAATCTTCAAAAAGCTTAAAGCAGTTGTCACACAGCTTTGT